>JAHKLQ010000095.1 GCA_020854975.1 Methanobacterium sp. | reverse complement strand
AATTTTAGCCCGTAAGATAAAGAGAATAGCTGAATGTCATACTGTGAAGATCACAGCCAAAGACATAGACATGCTACGGTCAAGGGATGTCAATTTGAATGAAATTGAAAAAATCGCCATTAACCGTATCATCGGCAGTTCTAATCCCTCCACTTGTTTCATTGACTCCATGGATGTTAAGCCCGAACGGTTGACCAGTGAACTGGAAACCATGCATCCAGATTTAAAGGTGGTGGCGGAACATAAAGCCGATGATCGCTACCCTATTGTCTCTGCAGCATCCATCATTGCTAAGGTGGAACGTGACCGGGCTATCCAGGAGATCAAAAAAGAATATAAAGACATTGGCTCAGGTTATCCCAGTGATCCTAAAACTATTAACTTCCTGGAAAAAATGCCCCCTGGAGAACTGCCAGACTTTGTACGTAGGTCCTGGGCTACAGTGAAACGAATAAGAGGCTAATAAGAGGATAAAATGATCTACGAATTTTTTGCCAACTCCTTCAATACCATACTAGAAATGTTCAAAAGTGGAGGAGTCATCACCTACATCATTACTATAATCGGAATTTATGGTATATTCTATTCTGTAGAAAAGATCAACTACCTGCGTAAGATATCCCAGGTAGAACTGCCCCAGATCATGGGAGAAGTGAACAAAGCCATGGACCGAGGAGGATCCCTAGAGGCTTTACGATCCATAGGACGTTACCATAATCCCATTTCCAAAATAGTTGCAGAAGCACTGAAGATCGGTTTCCGTAACAATAGAGAAGTTGAAGACGCCATGGAAAGGGTTTTCATTGTGGAAATGGGACGTATGACCAAGGGACTTGACACCATACGAACCATCATCGAAATAGCTCCACTTTTAGGACTAATTGGAACAGTTCTGGGATTGTGGTACACCTTCAAAGCATTAGGGGTGAATGCCAATCCCACTGCCATGGCCGAAGGTATATACGTATCACTCATAACCACCATTGCTGGTTTAGCCGTAGCCATAATCATACTTCCTCTCTACACTCATATTAATAGTAGAATAGAGAGTGAACTTGATAAAATAGAGATTGCCAAAAAGATGACTAACTGGCGAACAGCAGAGATGCGTATAAAAGTTGATACAGATGTTAATAATGCAATTAAAGCTTTAAAAGAATCTGATGGAATTTTAGAAGTGAAAGAACTCCACCAGGATAAAGACGCTAATATCTGGATTTCACTGAATCCTCATATGCTGGAAAAGAGTATTGGCAACATAATCAAGGAAAAATGCAATACGGAAGCCAGAATAGTGGAAAGTAAACTGAAACAGTGAAATTTACTAATAATAAAGATTACAGATCAAAGTTAAATTATCAATTGAATAAGATTCTGTTAATAAATTAATGAGTATTAAAAAAAGAGGACTAAAATATGGCCATAGATACCCAGAGTTATAGGAGAAAACTCCGTGGCAGGCAGGCCCGGGTGAACCTGGTACCTCTAATTGATGTAATTTTCACCATTCTCATATTTCTCATGGTTACCAGTAGCTTCCAGGTAGTTTCTGATACCAGTAGTGGAAAACCTGATGTGAGCCAGACCGATGGAAACTCACAATATTACTTACTTCCAGTTGCAGGTCTAACAACAGTTACAGTTAACGGTGTGGATATGTCCAGTTACATCCGTGACAGTGCTATTGCAGTTCATACCAATGTAATTGATGAAGGAGAAATTATCATCAAACCCAAGGATGGAACTATCATCATCACTACCCCTGAAGGGATGAGTCCCTATGAAGCAGTTCATGTTCCTGAAACTTAGTTTATAACATCTAATGCTTAACTTAAACGAGTCATACTAAGTACTGTTTGTCCATATTATATCTAAAAAAGGTGATTTAATGTATCTAGGAAGAATACTGGCAGTTGGTAATAATGAATCAGGTAATTTTGTGGCTTATCGAGTTTCCAGCCGTTCTTTTCCCAATAGGATAACTAAAACATTCCCTGAAAGAGTGGCAGTTGTTCCTAAGGAAGGCTATGAAAAAGATGTTTTTGAAAGTCCTTACATAGCCTATAACTGCATACGTGTGGTGGGGGATGTGGCGGTGGTTTCCAATGGATCTCACACTGATGTTATCGCTGAGAAAATCGAATCTGGTATGAATATTAGAGATGCTATGGCATTTTCTCTTTTGACTATGGACTATGAAAAGGATGATTTTAACACTCCCAGAATTGCAGGAGTAACCACCCTTAAAGGAGAATCATATATAGGTATTGTAACCCATGAAAAAGTACATGTGGAAAAAATACCTGCTGGTAAAGCAAGTTACATTGCCGTTTATGAGCACATCCATCCTCAAACAGTGGAATTTACTGCTGGCAGTGCATCTGAAGCTGCTAAGTTTATAATGAATGGGGGAAAATTCGCTGAATTTACCAATCCTGTTACTTCTGCCGCAGGATTTGGAAAAGCAGGATGGGAATTAGTTTCCATATAAATTCTATATTATATACAACAAAATAATCTTTATACAACCAAATAAATTTCAAATTAATCTAATTAGATCCGGTGCAAGCATGGAAGTCAAAATCATCGGTATAGAAGGTATCCCTCTTATAAAAAAGGGAGATAATCTGGCAGAACTTATTCTCCAGGCGTCAAAAAATCAGAATATCCAAATAAAAAATGAGGATATCCTGGTCATTGCTGAAACTGCTGTGGCTAAATCTGAAGGTCATGTGATTAAACTAAAAGATATTAAACCCAGTAATAAAGCAATTGAACTTGGTGAAAAGACTGGGAAAGAAGATGAACTGGTTGAAGCTATTATTGAAGAGTCATCTGAAATAATTAAGGTGGGTCCTGATTTTATTATTTCTGAAACTAAACACGGTTTTGTGTGTGCCAACGCTGGTATTGATGAGTCTAATGTGGATAAAGGGCTGGCTACACCCATACCTGTGGATCCAGATACCAGTGCCAATGGGATCAGAGAAAAAATAGAAAAAAGTACGGGAAATGATATTACAGTTATAATATCTGACACTCAGGGACGGGCATTCCGTGAAGGAGCTATTGGTACAGCTATTGGTATCTCTGGTATGAAACCTCTATGGGATCGTTACGGTGAGCTTGATTTATATGGACGAGAGCTTAAAACCACCAGCATTGCTGTAGCAGATGAATTAGCTTCTTCAGCGTCCTTATTGATGGGTCAAGCTGACGAAGGAATTCCGGTGGTTATAATTAGGGGAGTTCCTTACTTTGAAAAACTTAGGAATGTTCCCAGTTCAATAAAACCTTTAATCCGACCGAAAAAGTATGATGTTTTCCGTTAATTTAATTAAACTCAATATGTATCAACTTCCATGTGTAAATATTAATTGCCATAACAAGTTAATATAGAAAAAAATTGTGAGTAGATTATTATGCCCGTGAATCAGATGGAAACCCAGTTGGAAGCCATAACCACCACTATCGCCTACCTGGAAAAGCAGGATTCCTGCGACCCTGCAGTTCTGGAAGAACTTAAAATAGAACGAGAACGTTTGTTAAGGGAACTTAATGTTCATAGCATCTAAATTTAAAATTATAATCCGATGTAAACAATCTAAGGAAACTTGAATATCAAAGGATAATTGATTTAAACAATTGATAATATGATAATATGATAACCGTTCTCTCCGGTGGAACCGGCACCCCCAAACTCTTGCAGGGTATGGTTCAACTCTTAAATCCTGAAGACATTACCGTGATTGTGAATACCCTTGAAAATGATTATTTTTCGGGAGTTTATGTAGCTCCAGATCTGGATACAGTTATGTACACCCTGGCTGGGATCATCAATGAAGATACCTGGTATGGGATTAAGGGTGATAGTTTTATAACCCATGACCGGTTAAAAGAGATTGGATGTCCAGAAACTCTCAGGATAGGTGACCGGGACCGGGCTTTCAAAATCCAGAAAACCCTACTCATGAAGAATCATTCCCTTTCTCAGGCTGTGGATATGCAGAGAAAGGAACTGAACATAAAATCCAGAATAATTCCCATGAGTAACCATGATTCTCAGATTACCATCACTACAGATAAGGGTGATATGGAATTTCACGAGTTTCTGGTGGAAAACCAGGGCACCCCTGATGTGCTGGATATGAATTACCAGAAGGTAGATCCAGCCCCTGGCATAATAGAGTCCATCAAAAATTCGGATATGGTGGTTATTGGACCTTCAAATCCCATAACATCCATTGGCCCAATAATATCCGCAAAAGGCGTTAGAAAAGCCCTTAAAAATACCTATTTAGTGGCTGTATCCCCCATAATTGGCGATAAGCCTGTTAGTGGTCCTGCAGCAAAATTTATGCAAGCCATGGGGCATGAAGTTTCATGTTTAGGAGTTGCCAATATTTATAAGGATTTCTTGGATAAATTCATAATTGACTTGGAAGATGTAAATTCTCAGGAAGAAATAGAAAAACTAATATCTAATGTTATGTTAACTCAGACCATTATGAGGAATATGACTGATAAAATAAATTTAGCCAGATGTATTTTGGGTGAATATGTATGATACAAATGACTTTAATTCAGATTGACAACTATGGACCCTGGACTGTTACCCCCGCTCCTAGGGCCGAAGCCGACCTGCAAATCCTGCAGTCAGAGTTATACGCAGACCTGCAAAGGCAATTCGCAGCCAAAGGGGGACTGGTCTTCTTCACCCGCTTTGACAACATGCTAGCGGTGACCAATGGAGTAGATATGGATCATCATCTACGCATTCAGAAATCCATCAGCAACCGCTACCCCATCACAGTGAGTATGGGTGTGGGAACTGCTGAAACACCTTATGAAGCTCAGCGAAGCGCCACCAGTGCCTTACAGAAATATGGTGGAGCTCAGTCTGAAGATCGTAGTGAGATTCTAGCCATTGAAGGATTGGTTAATCCAGATGACAGCTTTGTGCAGATTGCCCATATCGACATAAATGGCATCACTGACTCACTTACTGACATCATCCCTGCATATGATACTTCTTTTATTGTAAACCGAGTTCAGCATTTCTTAATGAAAAAATTAATTGAAAAAGGTTCACTGCTCTTTTTCATTGGTGGAGATAACTTCATGTCACCATGTAATGGCATGAACCCTGAAGAAATACTT
>JAHKLQ010000068.1 GCA_020854975.1 Methanobacterium sp. | reverse complement strand
GTTAATGGTGGTTTAATGATAATTCCTGTTTTAGATATAAAAGGTGGAATAGCGGTTTCCGGAAAATCAGGCAATAGAAAAACCTACAAACCTTTAAAAACAGTTTTCCATTCATCTTCAGATCCTTTGAAAATTTCCAAATCCCTTAAAAATAAGGGTGCATCCCAAATATATATAGCTGATCTGGATGCTATTGAATGTAAGGGTTCCAATCTAGACATTATCGAGAAAATCAACAATATTTTACCTGTGATGTTGGATTGTGGTGCTAATGATATAGTTTCAGTTAATAAAGCTCTTAAAGTTGCAGATAAAGTAATAATAGCCACAGAAACCCTGAAAAAGCTTGAAGATCTTGATAAGATCATGGGAAGTGTTGATGCAGAACACATCATCATCAGCATCGACATTTTAAATAACAAAATTCTCAGTAAACAAATGGAACTTGATTTTAATATACTAAAAGAAAGTTTAAAGGAATTAAAACCAGTTCAAATAATTCTTCTGGACATATCAAAGGTAGGAACTGAAGATGGGATTAATAAACAATTATTGGATGAATTTAAGGGATGGGAAAATTCACTTATAATGGGAGGAGGCATCACTTCGAATGATATGGATCAGTTGGCTAGAATGGGTGTTGATAAAGTGTTAGTGGGCACAGCCCTGCACCATGGAAAAATGAAACCTGTCTTTTGACTTAGTCTTTTTTACTAATTTTAACAAGGCTACTATTACCATGATTATTAGTTGTGTTAACTTCACCAATCCTTAAGCTTATTAATCTATCTCACCCAAGGTAAGTTATGGCTAAATTTTTGATAATAGGGCCAATCACCCGTGACGTTGTTTTAAAAGATGATTCAACATGTCGGGGGATAGGTGGACCCGTATATTATCAGGCAAATGTTTTATCTGCCCTTAAAATGGATGTTACTGCAGTGATAACTTTGGGTAAGGATGATATTGATTTATTGGAGTATTTTCCCCCCACTGTGGAACTATTACCTTTATGGGGTGAAGAAACAATGCAATTTGAGAACATTTACCCCGATGAAAATCTTAATCATCGTGTGCAGAAAGCTTGCATACCAGTGAGCCCCATTGAAGTTTCTCACATTTCTTCTGTTGATCTGGATGATTTTGATGCAGTGTTGGTTTCACCTCTTTCACCCTATGATATCCCCTTTGAAACTTTACAATATATTTCTCAAAAGAGAATACCAATCTATTTGGGGGCACAGGGATATCTACGCCACCTTAAAGATCATAAAGTTATTTTAGAACCATGGAAAGATTATGAAAAGTTTTTAAAATATGTTAATTTTTTGTTTATGGATGAAGTTGAAGCAAGAGTGATCATGGGTGATCTTGATCTTTCTTTTGAAGAGATTTCCAGGAATCTTTCCCATCTTGGCCCTGAAGAGATAATTATCACCAGAGGAGATAGGGGATCTAGAGTTTATTCTCAAAAGAAAGACACCACTTATAGATTACCTGCATTTCCCTCAAAGGAAAAGGTGGATCCTACTGGACTTGGTGATACTTATTTAGCTGCCTATGCATTTAGAAGACAAGAATTAGCTGATCCATATGAGTGTGGAATTTTTGCTTCATTGGTTTCATCTCTCAAATTAGAAAACAAAGGAGCTTTCCAAGGTGACAGACAGCACATTGAAAATAAACGTTCTAAAAATGTCTCTTTAATCAACAGATCTTAATTCCATATTTTTATTTTAAAAAATTCACTTTTCAGTTCATTAAACAGGATTTTCATCTAGTTAACGAGCAATAAGAGGGGGTAGAGAAATAGAATATGAATAAAAAAAGTTAATAGGTAAAACTCTATGGAAAAAAGTGGAAGGGATATGATGTTTACCCTAAAACGAATGGCAGTATCAGGAAGGGTAATATACCTGCTGCAAAGAATAGTATGATTCCAGCAATGGCATAATTGGTTTTACGATCCATAATTCCACTGCAAAGCAGTATAACCCCTATAAATGCCAGTACAGGTGGTATTATATGTGAGTAAAGTAATGATCCGAATACAACAGTATCTGCCATTTTATCAAATCTCCATACATTTCATAATCTATATTTCATATCCTTATATTAAGTCTGATTATCTTACTTTCCAATAATTATTTTCTATTTATAACCTTAACAACTTTTTGCTGTTAATCTCTTTTGAAAATTTAATTTGCAATTACCAAAGGTATAAATATTAACTTACAAAGTTACAGGGTTAAGTTACTTAATCTACATATTTCAGTTAACCTTAATTAATTCATGTAATAAATTCTCTCAGGACTGGTGCAGAATGTACCATCACTGTAGGGATAATAAGTTGGAAGGATGGTGTGAATCGCATAATAAATCTGGAAAGCATTTTTCTTTTTTGAAGCATAGTTATTAACGTTTAGATCAGTGTAGTTTTTCGTTAGGGACATAGGGTTTTGTCTGTAGTAATGGTAGTAGTAAACTGGAAATTGCCTGTATTTTAGGTTAGGATATTTCTCTTTCATTTTCTTCATACCCTGATAACAGGCCAGATGGTCAACATTACCATCACCAGTAACTGTGTAAAATACGGTGTAACCCTCCTTGAGGTAAAGATTTTCCATGGTTGTAAATACGATATCTGCATTTAAAGTACCATCATCATATCCCTGCATGTTATAATCACTACAGCCATAAATAGCCATCACTCGTTTAAATGAATCTTGTCTGATTAATTTCTTCTGATCTTCTGTGCTGATATTTGAAGGAATCTCTATGTTAAAATAATTGTATACAGGGAGCAATTCTGAGGTTACAGCGTTCCCTGAGGTCATAAGTTCGAAGTGAAGGGTAGATCCATTTTCCATGATTCTTTGGATGGTTCCACCTGCACCAATAGTCTCATCATCAGGATGAGGTATTATAAATGCCACTTTTTCTGGCTGTGATTCATTGTTGGTTGTGTTTTCTGCAGTGGTTCCATTGCCATTAGTACTGACATTAGATGCATTTTGATCTGCTGAAAATATGGGGAATAAAACAATAAATAAGATTAAAGGAATGGTTAAAATTAAGATGGGTATTGTTTTTTTCATACTCTAACCTTTATTATCAAAATCGAATTTAATTACCTACAAAATCGAAATAGTCATATCCGGCACATTTCGTATCATTTTGACCTTTTCACATTAATTTGTAACTATTTCTTTCATTATATCATTTAAAATTTTCTTTAGGAAAAATATTTTTAAAAACCCAGTTAATGAGGACCTCAAATAAATAAAAAAGGAGGAGTTTTTTCCTAAAGAATAGAATTCATTAATTGAGGGGATCTACAGAACTCAACTGGCAGTGTACATATCTTTCTGCTGCTGTAAATCCTTCAGGCCAACAGGTACCAAGTACCAGTTCTTTACTGCCTGCAGGGAACTCAATTAAATTGGTAGTGTAATCATATCTTATATCATCATTAGAAACTACCTGGTAAGTGTATTTCTTCTGAGTAAGATAATCGTTGATAATAACAGTATCTCCAGCTTGAAGCTTATCTATATTGTCAAAAGGAGCTGAATAACAGGTATGGTGGCCGAGTAAACCTACAGACCCTTTTTCTCCAGGATAAAAACTTTTTGGCAAACTACTATCTGATGAAGAATAATGATAAACAGAACCCAGAGCATTTAAAGTATCGTCTCTTATGTTCCAGGTCACTCCAAGTTTTGGGATGGTAACTGTTGCAAAGGAAGGCATGCTGGTAAGTGTGGTGTTTTTTATGTTTAAACTGTTTCTAACAGCCTCAAAAGCAGCATCATTTTCGGATTCTCCATTTAAGAAGGATTCAACTTCTAAATCTTCCTGAGGGTAATTGTATATAATACTGTAAAGTGCTCCATTAGTATTTACCCATAATTCTCTTTGTTCTGTTGTAGAACCATTTTTTTCGACATGGTAAGTGTTATCATAACCTTCCTTCCCATTCACGTCGATTTTGTCGTTTGCTAATAATTTTAGGTCACTTTCAGACTCTTCTGTTAATTCTGGTACAAATTTGTCTGGAGGATTGTATCCAGAAGGTATGGTTTGACGGTTTACAGTGACATTTAAGCCAGATTCAGGATCCTCAAATGCCACAACCTCAGATCCCTGAGCTGAAACTTCCTGCCAGGTGGCAGGATAATCAAAAGAGATTTCACCATTTGCATAATGCTTAGTTTCAATATCATTGGCACTACCAAAAGGTAATGTAAAAGCAAGTATAATTGCAGCGAAAATAACAATTCCAAAAACAATATATTTTTTCAAATAAAATTCTCCCTAAAATTTTTCTTTATATCAATTATTAATCCCATTCAAATATTTACATTAGTGTAGATTCCCCACATTTAAATAAGTTGTGGTCCTTTTGATCTTTAATCTTCCTGAACTTTAATGTATTAACTTTATTAGGTCTAGTTCTTTATAAATGTGGAATTACCAATTTAAAAGAGTTCTCCTAAGTTCTTTCTCGGATTCAGCGATTAAATCTATTTTCTCAACCTTAATATCTTTACCATGTAAGTAATCTGCTAATTCCGCGGGGCTGGTGCTTTCATCCACATCAAAGAGTATTGAATTATTTTCATAGGCTATGGGATTGGCACCATAATGGTATAATACATGGAAAGTTTTCTCCAGATCATCAGTTTGCACCCGGAAGGAGCGAGTTTTGTGGGAAATCTGAGCTATGTCAATATTCATTCTCTGCAGTACTATGAGCACGTGTTTATCCAATGCTGCTTCCATCACTTCAGTATCTATAATATTTTTGCCCATGTTAATACGCACAGACTGGCATATTTGGGCTAAATCACGTGAATGAGCGAAACTAGGTTGCAGGCCTTCACCACCCTCTTTTTTTGGCTGATAAACTTTCATAAACCGTTCTAAAGCTTCAGCTTCAAAACTTTCTCTTAAATCTTCCAGATTTCTACGGAAAACCTCAGCCACTTCTTCAATTTCTGGATTTTTAAGGAAAATGTGTAGAGGGGCACGTCGAAGGTGAGCTTCATCCATAATACTGATATCTAAGTTGGTGGAAAAAGCAGGAATGAAATGAGTGTGCAGTACAACAGGAATACCACGTACATAAACCACGTCCTTTTTATTTTCCATAGGCACAATTAACCGGTTAAGGATAAGTTCATGGTCATCGCGTTGTCTTCCCAGATCGTCAATTAGCAGGATACCACCATTGGCTTTAATTTGAGGTGAAGTTTCATAAACACCTTTATTAGGATCATAGTTGGTTTCCAATTTGTTTAAGTTGAGTTCTGCACCAGTTAAAACAAATGGGGCGTAAATTTTAACCCAACGGGGGTCGTTAGGTTGTTCTTCGCACATTTTATGGAAATCAGGGTCATAAAGTTGTATTACCTTTCCACCGAATTCTATGTATTTGGGAATCACCAGAGGAGGTAGAAGATCGGGCATGGTACTGATTATGAAAGTTTTACCAGTTCCTGGGGGACCATAAACAAAAATTCCCTTACCTATTATACAAGATTCAATTAGGGCTTCTTTGGCGTAATCAACACCTACAACTTGATTGAAAGTCTCCAGAATTACCTCTTGGGGTATTTCAATAGGGTGGCGATGGTGCATCTGGATTTTCATAATCTGAAAATATTCTTCATAGGGAACAGGAGCAATACCAATATAAGGGTTCTCTTCAGCAATACCCCTAACTTTTTCACGTCCCTTTTGAGTGATGGTGTACTCAACACTTGAAAACAGGAATCCTCCACTTACAGGAGCGCAAAAACTGTTTTTTTCCATTTTACTTAAGTTTTTCTCCAGAATATCCCAGTGAATCCCAGTTAATTCATTAATGACACTGGTTTTCACTGTTCCATAACTGGCGATGATTTTGAGTATTAATCCATTTACAAAGCTTTCAGAAAGCTGCAAGTCTTCTAAGTTTTTTGGCTGTTTAAGGGCTTGGAAAATTTTTTCCATCTTCTCATCATGATAATAACTCATATAAAATCACCGGAAAATTTTATCAGATTTTTTTTAGATTTATAACTTATTTGCCTATTTTTTTTAGATTTATAGATCGTGCTAACTGAATCAAAGTGATATAATAAAATTTATTACCTGTTAATTAAATCACATAACCTTCCATAAAATATTTCTTATTAGTACAAGGAGATGAAATTTCCATTGTTAATTTTTATTAGGAACTCATTGCAGAGGGTTATAAGAGGGTTATTAGTTACTTAAGTTGATCGGTGGTTAAATTTATGTGATTACAGTAGATAATGTCAAATTAAAGAATAGTTTTCACCTGGTTAATATCAGAAACAACATCGACTTTCAAACCTTCTCTTTCAATAAGCTCTTTTTCAGCTTCAGTAAGTTGGGAATTAACCAGTATGGCTGACATTCCTGCATTGGTAGCACCCAATATGTCATCACTGAATTTATTTCCCACCATCACGGAATGTTCTGCCTGGCATCCCATACGATCCAGGGCAATTTCGAATATTTTACAGTCTGGTTTTTCAGACCCTGCCTCCTGCGAGGTTATCACATCATCAAAGAAGTGATAGAGGCCCAATCTGATGAGTTTTTCCCATTGTTTAATGGTTAAACCATTAGAAATAACTCCCAGTTGGTAATTGTTTTTTTTAAGGTAAATGAGTGTGGACATAGTGTCTGGGAAAAGTCTCAGTAGAGCGAATTTTACATTGTGATAGGTGATCATACCTAGAGCAATAAGAAGTGGTTTTTCCTCCCCAAAAACACGTTTAGTTAAGATGTTAAAATGTTTATCATAGTTGGATCCTTTTTCTTTGATGATCTCTCTTAAAAGCAAATAGGCATCTTGATGTGATAAAGGCAAACCTGCATCTATCATGGCTCTTAGGGCGGCTTTACGGGCCAGTTTAGCAAAACCGGATGTATCATATAAGGTATCATCAATATCAAAGAAAACAGTTTTGATCATTTTACACTCGCTCTAAAATTTGATATCATTATTATTTATCATCATTAATCAGAAATTTTTCCCATTTTTTTTATCAGTTTAATAATCGGTTATGAAAGCATATAATTATAATGTATTTACACAGTGCAGTGATCTAATAATCAGTAGATAATTCTAATTAGTTAAAAAACGCATCTAAACTACTTTGCTTCTCTTTATGAACTATTTCATCGTGTGAATAACCTAAAGAGTCGATAATTCTAGAAATTGCCGGTAAGACTTGATTGTCAATATAATAGTTAGGGTCGTAGTTTGCTATATCTACATCTTCCAATGGCTCTGCACGTTGACTTATAGGTCCCTTCCCTTTAACAACTATGTAACGTATAATAGAACCTCGTCCAACTTTACGGCCTCTTTCGATGGCTTTTTTAGCAGCAAGCACATGTGGTGCCATTTGTTGATACTTATCAGGGTTCTTGGTGAGTTGGGTATGGATCACCAAATCTTCCAGGGGAGTTTCACCATTTTTAATTTGGTCAATAACTTCCTTAATAATTTTAGCAGCTTTATCAGGAGATCCATCCTTTAAAATAGCCATCATCACTTTTTCCTGGGTTTTTTTGGCCACAGGGGCCCAATCCCTTCGAACTAACTCCAAACCCTTTACCACAATTTTATCATCCTGTATCAGGGCGTACCTTTTTTTGGTGACAAAAAAACCCCTTTCATAGAATCCTTCAAATTCCAGTTCCATTCCAGGGGGTAGTTCCTGGTTAACCGAGTCCAGAAATCGGTTAACATTTTCTTTAGTTTCCGCACGCAAAGGTCACACCAAATATACAATACAGGATTCTGTAATTGTGATTGAGTACTTAAATAAATCACTATTTTTTATAGTTTAGGGATTGATTTTATGTTTTTAAGATTTATAAAGTTATAAATCCATACAAAAATGATTTAATCTATTCTTCAATCATTATCCCATTAATAATACCATCTTGTCCAGGTCGAGAGGTTACTTTGACTTTACCAATGTTGGTTTCCACAACTGCACCTTTAGTGATGATATTTCTCCTAACAAAGTGGGTGTTCGCCTGATTTTCTACAACATTTGTTATTTCAGCTAATTGCACTTTCTGGGTTTTAGGGTCAACCACGTTGATGGTTTCTTCAGTGGTAAGGCGTATCTTTTCATTTCCACCTTTAGTTCTGATTCTTTTGATTTTCCTGTCTCCTATTTTGGTTTCTGCAGGTTCCTTACCAAATTCCATTTTTCTTTTGTTACGATTAGTTTTAGCCCGTGCGCCAGTAGCTTTTCTCACGGATTTTCCTTGCCAAATTGCCATTCTATTCACCTCTATTAGCTTAATTTATATCTAGTTTCTAATTTATTTCAACAAAAAATTACGGAAATATCTTATTAAATAATTCCTTTTGGAGCGTAAAAAAGTCTTCACTGAGTCTTCATCTCCAGATGTAATGAATTTTACTGGGTATGATATATTAACCTTTCCCCTAATTTTTTCAGAGAGTAGAATCCAACCAAAACTATCCTCATTAATTAACTGATCATGATAACAATTATAACAAGATAATTATGAAGATCACACTACAATATAGGTATTAAATATAAATATTCAAGGTATTTGTCCGTATTTTCAGGTTCAAAATCTTTAATCAGCTTTGTACGGTTGTTAATAACTTCAAATTATTTTTAAATTTTAGGGGAGTTGTAATTTTTTTCACAATCAATCATTTAAGAAAGGTTAGGTAATATTAACATGTGAATTCCATAACATATTATTTAAATTCCAATTAATCCAAATTAATTTTTAATACAAGTTAGGGGGAAAGCCGGGTTCTAAGGAGAATACCATGAAGAGTTTGTTGGAATTACGAAAATTTGTGGCTCCAGAGTTTATTTTCGGTTCTGGTGCAAGATTACTTGTGGGACGTTATGCTAAAAATTTCGGTGCCCGTAAAGTATTAATAGTCACTGATCCTCATGTCCTGGCTGTGGGCTTAATTGATCCTGTATTAACTGCCTTGAAAAATGAAGGAATAAGTTTTGAAATATATTCTAACATTAAAACAAACCCCACTGCTAGTCAGGTTATGGAAGGATCCAGGGTTTACTTAAATGAAAATTGTAATTTTATCGTGGCAGTGGGTGGTGGCAGTCCCATGGATTGTGCTAAAGCCATAGGGATTGTTAGCTCTAATAAAAAAGGAATACATGAATTTGAAGGTGTGGATAAAGTTCCCATTCCATCACCACCCTTAATATGCATACCAACAACTGCGGGAAGTGCAGCTGATGTTTCACAATTTGCTATAATAACCGATGAAAGACGAAAATTGAAAATGGCCATAGTCAGTAAAACCGTGGTACCTGATGTGGCACTGATTGATCCTGAAACCACTCTCACCATGGATAAATCTTTAACAATAGCCACAGGATTCGATGTTTTAAGCCATGCCTTTGAAGCATATGTATCCAATGCCAGTTCCCCCATCACTGATCTGCATGCATTAGAGGCCATAAGCTTAGCTGGATCTAACCTGATCCCCACCAGCAATGATCTCAATAACATTGATCTGAGGAGTAAAATGATGTTAAGCTCTTTAAATGCAGGATTAGCATTTTCAAATGCGAGTCTTGGCTTGATTCATGCAATGGCCCACAGTTTAGGAGGATTTTTAGATCTGCCCCATGGAGAATGTAATGCATTACTCCTTGATCATGTGATTGAATTTAACTTTGAAGCAGAAGTAAAAAAATATAAAGATATTTCCACAGCTCTTGGTCTTAACATCGATGAACTGGATGATAAAGCTGTTAAAAAAGTTTTAATAAATAAAATAAGGGATTTAAAGGTTGAATCAGATGTAAATAAACCTTTAAAGGATGTAGGGGTTTCTATGGGGGATATTCCTCAACTTGCCCATAAAACCATGAACGATGCCTGTATAATAACCAATCCTCGTAGGCCAACCATAAAGGATGTAGAGGAGATCTTTAAAAATGCCCTCTGATGACAATGATGATTGGGATTCTATCCGTGAGAAAATAATAGGACTGGGCGAACAATCCATTAGAAAGAGCTATTATCCAGAACTACAGCAACGCCTTTCTGAACTGGAACGATTCAGAGCCTTGTTAGATGAAACCAACGATGCTATTTTTCTTTGCGAACTTCCTTCCGCTAGGTTTGCTGATGTTAATCATTCTACCTGTAAACAATTAGGATATTCCTCTCAGGAAATGCAGGAAATGTCAGTTGATGATATTATCACTCCTGATGAGATTGGAAAAATGAGGACAATTATATCCAATTTAATTGAAGAAAAACCTCTTCAAAACCGTGAAACTGTAGAAACCTTCTTAAAAAGAAGTGATAACTCCAAGATCAATGTGGAAATTAATATTAGCCTGGTGAAATTCAGTGAAAATTTTTATATAGTTATGGTGGCTCGTGACATCACTGAGCGGAAAGAATTTGAAAATGCCCTTAAATCTTCCCTTGAGGAGAAAGAAGTTTTAATACGGGAAATTCATCATCGGGTTAAAAATAACATGCAGATAATTTCCAGCTTACTGAACCTCCAAAAACAATACGTACATGATGAAGAAGCTGTAAATGTGCTACTTGAAAGCCAGAATAGGGTGAAATCCATGGCAATGATCCATGAGAAACTTTATAAGTCACGGAACTTTTCTGAAATAAATTTCGCAGATTATATCAGGAGTTTAGTTGACGATTTTTTCTATTCTTATGGTGTGGATTCCAACCAGATAAAAAAGAACATTATCTTAGATGAAGTCATGTTTGGATTAGAAACTGCCATACCCTGTGGTCTTATCATAAGTGAATTAGTAACTAACAGTCTTAAATATGCATTTCCCCATCATAAGAATGGTGAACTCAAAATTGAACTTCATGCTGCTGCTGAGGAATACTGTTTGATAATTAGTGATGATGGAGTGGGAATACCTGAAAATATAAACTTCGATGAAACAGATACATTAGGGCTGAAATTAGTAAACAGCCTGGTGAAACAGTTGGAAGGTACTATTGAACTGGTTAAATATAATGGAACTGAGTTTAAAATCTTATTTAAAGAGTTAAAATATAAAGAAAGATTGTAAATCTTATTAAACATTTATTAAATCTTTTTTCATTAAAATATGTATTAAATAGTTCAAATACTCTTAAATTATTGATAAATTCCTTTCTAAACCAGAGTTTGAGCATATTTCTGCATTTTATACAGGGGTATATTTAAATATCGTAACCTCCCAACTCACTACCAAGATAACCTAGATTATATTCTCATGCCAAAAATCATGGGAAAACTAAAAAAAGACTTTTAACCTAATGGTTAGGTTTTAATACAATGAAAATGGTGAATCAATGAAAATCGGAATGTCACATGGGGCTGGCGGAGAAATAATGCAGAGCCTCATCTCAGATATGATACTGGGCAATATCAAAAACAAGAAGGTAAACGGAGGAGTGGGACTGGAAGAACTGGATGATGGAGCTACCATCCCCTTCGGTGAAAACGAGATTGTAATCAGTACTGACAGCCACACTATTGACCCATTATTCTTCCCAGGAGGAGATATTGGTAGAATATCAATGGCAGGTACAGTGAATGATGTTTCCATGATGGGTGCCCGTCCCCTGGCCATAGCCAATGCCATGATCATAAGTGAAGGATTCAATGGAGAAGAATTGGAACGTATAATTAAATCCATGGATGAAGTATGCCAGGAAACAGGTGTAGCCATTGTAACCGGGGATACCAAGGTAATGGAAAATGATAAATTAGATAAGATGATCATCTGCACCACTGGAATTGGCATAGCCCCTAAAAATGCCATCACCCCTGATTCTGGACTGAAAGTAGGGGACAAAGTCATCATCTCTGGAAGTGTGGGAGATCATGGTATTTCTTTAATGTCCTTCCGTGAAGGCTTTGGATTTGACACTGATCTTAAATCAGATGTGGCCCCAGTATGGGGTATTGTAGAAGCAGCAATGGATATTGGTGGAGTGCACGCTATGAAAGACCCTACACGTGGGGGAATAGCCAATGCCCTCAATGAAATGACCTCCAAGTCTGGCCTGGGTATGTTCCTTGATGAAGAAAAGATACCTGTTAAAAGAGAGGTTCAGGCGGCATCAGAAATGCTGGGAATCGATCCATTTGAAGTGGCCAATGAGGGTAAAGTTATCATGAGTGTGGATCCAGAGAAAGCTGATGAAATTCTGGATACCATCCGCAAAACCAAATATGGAGCTGATGCTCAGATAATTGGTGAGGTAACCCAAGATAAACACGTGATCCTGGAGACTATGATGGGTGGTAAAAGGATTTTGGAAGCTCCCATAGCAGATCCAGTTCCAAGAGTATGTTAATTTAGGAAATATTCAGGTAAATACTTCAACTAAGTTGAAAATTGATATTTAAAAAAATGTTTTGTTAGAGCAGGTGATTAAAAATGCAGGAATTTTGGGGTAGGAGACTTGTGGCTTTAATTGTTGATGCACTTTTCATCACTCTTTTTTTATGGGTTTTAACGGCAATAGTTTACCCATTAGTGGCTTTACTTAACATTTACTCAATTTTCAATTTCTGGCTTATATTACTGGGAATGATTATCCTGCTCTATTTTACCCTAATGGAAGGAAAATGGTCCACAACTCTGGGTAAAGGCCTGGTGAACTTGAAAGTACAACCCATAGAAGGGGATATGACATATAGACTGGCGTTCATCCGCAATATTTCCAAGTTCCTCTGGATACCCCTGGTGGTGGATATTATAATAGGATTTGCCACGGCTGCTGATGGAGATAAAGGACGATATCTGGACAAAGTTGCCAAGACCAGAGTGGTACTTAAGGAAGTAAAAACAGAACAACCAAAAGAGCAGATTAACCCAAATTAATTATTTTTTTAAAAAATTTAAAAAGAGCAATCATCGAGCAATTCTCTAAAATTTAGTAATTCTCTAAAAAATATAAAAAAATATTAGTTGATACCACATGAGTAGGTGGTATCTTTTAACTACGTATCTATTTTAATTTCAAAAACTATTCAACTATTCAACTATTCAACTATTCTAACTTCCTGGACTGCGGGTTTAGCTATTGCTCTGCCGATTAGGATGGTTGCAACCACGGCAATCACGGTAATGATAATTGCGTATATGAATAAACCAGTTAAACCATCTTGTTTTGGAACTAACTCCAGAATAAGTGCTTTTATGGCTTCATTCCATGCTAATGCTGCAATCAATCCAAACGCAGTGGTTAATAAGGTTGCAATGGTCTGAAGTACTTGTCCTTTAACTTCTTCTGCCTGTTTTTTCACAT
>JAHKLQ010000224.1 GCA_020854975.1 Methanobacterium sp. | reverse complement strand
TATCATATCGCTCCCTCAAACTCTAAGTGAGCATCCTAATGGAGAAGTATATTTTTTTAAACTTTCACAGGGATGGTTTATAACCATTTTGAAATTTATATGAAATTAAATTAACTATAACCTCATTTAAGATCAGGAGGGGGGTCCATGGCTTTTTTAAGTTCTCTGGAAATGACCAAGATTTCTTCTGGTTTCAATTTAAAAGCCCTTTCTTCAATTAGTTTATTATCCACTTGGGAGATTAAATCCCGTATGATACTTCGATCCAACTTTTGGTCTGATATTTCATGGAAAGATTGAAGTAATGCTTTCCCAGATTTCTTTTTCTTATGCTGGAATAGTGCTCGGCAGGTTTTCACAAAGAAATCATCAACATCAGGGTTTTTGTGGGGTGTTAATTTAATCACTGCAGAGGAAATTCGAGGTGGGGGGATGAATGCTTTTCTAGGAACCTTGAAAAGGAGTTCTGTCTGGGTGCAAAGGTGCATCATCACTGAAAGACGAGAATAATTTGAATCTCCTGGTTGTGCTACCATTCTCTGGGCAAATTCCAGTTGATACATTAAAATAGCAAAATCAAAATCGTGTTGCAGGAGTTTGAAGGTGATGGGTGATGATATATGATAGGGAAGATTGGAAACTACTTTATTAAAATATGGAAAATCCATTTGAGTGGCATCTTTCTCCAAAACCTCTACATTGGAGATTTCCAGGTCATGAAGTCTTTCCCTTAGAACCCGGGCAATCTGTTTATCCTGCTCAACAGCCACTACTCTATCTGCATTTTCAGCTAAAGGAATGGTTAAAGTCCCAATACCAGCTCCAATCTCCAGAACAACATCTGAATCTGTAAGCTGGGCGTTTTCGATAATTCTGGACAAAATCTGGTTATTGATAAGATAATTTTGGCCTTTTCTCCGATTTAAACGGATATTATGTTTTTTCAACAAGTTAGAGGTTTCGCTGGCCAACATTTCCCTTATTTAAAAAAAAATTGGTGGTTTAAAATTTCCGTTTAGGGGGTCTGGTAAATAGAATGTATTTCCTTTTACCTTTCCTATCTTCCGCTGCTTCCAATTCCAGATGTATCCTTTTAGCAATCAATTTCACAGGATCGGATAACATTGGAACTCGTTCCTTAACATCGGTAAAATCTTTGAAAGGAGCTTCTTTACGGGCCTGTATAATATCCCACATATGTTTTTTACCAATTCCAGGTAAAAGTTCGATTTGATGCAGTCTAGTGGAAATAGGTCCTGCCTCATTGAAAAATCGGATAAACTTCTCTTCATTATCCTTTATAATCTCCTCAATCACATAGTTAAGCTCTATTTTAGCAGTTGAAGTTAATTTATTAAAGGGTAGCCTCCGGTTAACCCGGGCAATTTTATCCCTTTTACCTGCACCGATGTAAACCTTTTCATGAATATCCAGGGTCACATTTTCCTTGGGTGTTAATTCTAGCAGGGTGAATTCTTCAGTACCGATGGCCTGAGCTACAGGTTTACGTTTGTAGGAGCCTGAACTCTCTTTAACATAACCTAGAGGCAGATAATCCAAAATAATAGCATAATCCTCCATATAACCACCCTGATATTAAATTACTAATTAACACATTTAAATTCATATTACATTCTATAAGGCATAGAACTTTTTATCAAGGGAATATTTTTAAAAAATCTTTAAAAGATTTTTATTCTTCTTCCCGATATTTTTTGACAATTTTAAGTATATTTTCGAGTTCTTCCTTTTTATGGGAGCCTCTTTCTTTGGCGAAAATCAGTCGCATATCATCCATGTCTTCTGGCATGAGATCTGCTATCTTAATGGCCTGGGTCTTTTTGATAATTTCTTCCAGTTCACTTACCAGTTTAGCTGCATCTTCCATGGATATTTTGGAGAATTTGGTGACATGATCCAGGGCCAGATTCTGCTCATAACTAAGCTCATGGACTTTTTCCCGTTCTTCTAGTAATGGTTTAACATTAACCAGGGGGATAGGGTCAGTGTCCAGGACTTTTTTACCAATCATCACCATCACTCTTGTATTTTTAGGTGTTCAGGTCTAATAATCAGTTTTTTAGCCTTATTTCCATCATTTATTGCCACTATGTATGCTCGACCTCTTTTTTCTGCCACTTTACCGGTTTTCCCATGGAAACGTGGGTGGGGTTGGCCTTTGTGGACACTGGGGTCGATTATGATGTGAACCAGGTCATCTTCCTGGAAGGTCTGTATCTTTTTGGTGATAGGATTGGTTCGACCTGTTCTTAAACTCTTTTTAAGCTTATATCTTGTCTTACTTCTAGAACCTCTTGATCTCTGAGTCATTTTCAAACCTCCACTTCAACTTGAAATGGTTATTATAAATATATTACAGTTATTCATTACAATACTGTTGTTCATATTCTATTTTTCATTCGCATTTTAAGCTACTTTTAGAGTATTTTATAATGCTTTATTGTGTATATATTGGATTACAGTGTGTTAATTGCAACATCAGCTCATAAGAAGCTAAAAACACAATTTAAGATAAAAATTCGCATGATCTTCTGGTGGTTAATAACTCCTGTGAAATCGATTTAATTAATTTATGATGTCACGGAGTTTATAAAACTATCCTTCCATCCATTTAAATGTTGACCTCCAACACATCCAGTTGACTACATTTAGCAGCAATGCCCAATAATGAAGTTACACTAGGTTGAGTTCGCTCTTCATCCCCAGATATGAGTTCTTTAATATATAATCCACCTTCACAATTCACTATCAGTTCAAAATGATTTGAATCCAGTAATTTAACTTCAATTTCTTTCACTTCTCTACTTCGAACTTTATCTGCTCTTCGGTGAGAAACTCGAATGGGAGTTCGTTGTTTAATAAGTTTTAGGGAATTTAAGATATTTAGATCCTCTTCAGAAACCTTTCCATCCACTTCAACCAATGCAAGATAGGTTTTACAGGTTTCTGTAGAAGATGATTTTATACCACTTCTTCGTTCCTTGCCAACAGATTTTAAATCAAGAATCTCAACTTTGCCCCTACCATAATTGTTTATTTCATCAGATAATTCTTTTAAATCCAAAGATCGGACTTTAGGCTCTTTTATTTCCAGGACAAATGGTCTTCCCCTACCCAACATCCTCACATCTATATCTTCTCTCCCTGCTCCATGAAATTTAGATTCATTCCCCTGGGTTGCAAATAGAACTCTCTCTGCTATCAGTTCTTCTACAGATTCAGGGTACATCTTACCAGTGAAATCGCATCTTTTGCACCCTTTGCCTTTACAATTCCTGCAGGGCCATCTTGTTTGGGGAATACCTCGTATAAGCTTACGATATCTGCCTTCTAGGAACAAAGGATTAATCTGAAGCTCTACCTTATCCTGGGAGAAATCCATCATAACCACCAGGTTAGGATTATCAAATTCCACTTCTTTATCTAGTTGAAGGCTTAATTCTTTACCAAGCTCCCGATTAATCTCTTTTTTTATATTTTCACCTTCAAATCCAATTGTATCATGTAAAATCTCCTCTTTTTCTAGGATTTCATTAGGTAAACGGCAACCCACCAGAAAAGTTGAAAATTCAATCTTAGATTTGTCTATTTCGTTAATTATATTTTTCAAGGTATCTTCCAGGTCCAGGAAGATATCTCCACATACATGGCATGTATCATTTTTCTCGTAGAGGTTCTCTTTTTCAGATACCTGGGTACTAGCCAGCATTTTCCTAATGTAAATGCCTCTTTCCTCATTATCATTACCAGAAACTTGAGGATAAAAATTCCTGCCCAGGCAGCGGTTGCAAATGTTCCCCTGGGTGATGTTCATTATTTTCAGAGCCTGATCTTGAATATTTTGCATTTTAACGTGTCCTTATATTAATTAGATTGAATTAATGATCATTATTTAAAATTGAATTCAATTTAAGATTTAATTTTTAAAATAGAGATAGGGGATGCTTTAGCGCATCATCTGTCGCATCATCTGTCCCAGTGGCCCACCCATTTTACGTTTTCCAAAGCCTTTAATAGCCTTTTTAGTAACTTGGTAATATTTTAAAAGTTCTTTAACATCTTCATTACGCATTCCAGATCCTCGGGCTATTCTTTTAACTCGAGATTGTTTGATGGCTTCTGGATGGTTGAGTTCATAATCAGTCATGGAGTCCATGAGGATCTTGTACTTGGTGAGTTTTTCTTCGGTTACCTGGGAAGCGTTTTTGGGAAGTTTACCACCCATGCCGGGTAACATGTTCATCACCTGTTGCATGGGTCCCATTTTGTTCATCATCTCAAACTGACTGTACATATCCTTAAGGGTGAACTTACCGCTGAGCATGGCATCCATAGCTTCTGTGTCCACATCCTCCTCTGCAATCTCCTCAGCACGTTCAATAAGGCTTTTAATGTCTCCCATGCCCAGTAATCTGGAGATGAAACGTTCCGGATCAAAAACTTCCAAGTCTTCAATGCGTTCTCCAGTACCAATAAATTTGATGGGGGCTCCGATCTCTGCCACTGCAGAAAGCGCGCCTCCTCCTTTAGCTGACCCATCCAGTTTGGTTATTACAATAGATCCGATTTCAGTGGTTTTACTGAAAGCCAGGGCCTGTTCTCTGGCTTGCTGGCCGATGGTTCCGTCAATAACCATCATAACTTCATCGGGCTCCACTACTGCAGATATCTGTTCCATCTCATCCAGAAGGTCTTTCTCCTCCTTATGACGGCCAGCAGTGTCCACAATGATGATATCCTGTTTTTTGAATTCTTTCAAACCTTTACGGGCCAGGTCCAGGGCATCATTGTTGTCTGGATCTCCGTAAAGGGATAAATTAAGGCTCTCTGTAAGTTGACGCAGCTGTTCATAGGCTGCAGGCCTCCAGGTGTCAGTACAGATTATAGCGGGGTTAAAACCTTTCTTTTGCAAGTATCTGGCCATTTTTCCAATGGTGGTGGTTTTACCGCTTCCCTGCAGACCTACAAAGAGTATTTTGTATGGTTTCTTTTCGATTTCAACTTCTTCTGCTTTGTCTCCCAGGAGGTGGACCAGTTCATCATAAACTATTTTGATGACATGTTCCTTGGCAGTGACCCCTTTAGGAGGTTCTTCATTCAGGGCTCTTTCTTCTATGGTTTTGGATAGATTCAGAACCAGTTTTATGTTAACATCAGACTGGATTAAAGCCCTTTGAATGTCTTTAATTACCTCTTTAACCACTTCTTCATCTATAATGGTCATTCCGGCAAGTTTCTTCATGGTTTTTGTCAGATTCTTGCCTAAGTTACCCAACATAATATTTCACCAGGTTATAATGATTTAATTTATATGATTTATGGAATATTTCTGCAAATTCCAATAAAGTTGATCCTTTTATAATATATATTTTAAATTTATCATATTCTTATACAATCCTTATACATAAATCCTTATACATATATTATTTATGTGCAAATAGTAGAGTTTGACACCCCCTCCTATTACTCCACTAATCTTTGAAATATTCTCTGATGATATAACATTGTATAATATAAGTCTTAAAATATTATTCATGGTGATAAAATGCTCGAAAAGCTTACTAAAAGTCTTGTTGAAGCTCCGATTGTGAAAAAAGGCGATTATAATTATTTTGTACATCCCATCACTGATGGTGTTCCTTTAGTTGAAGCAGATGTGCTGGAAGAAGTAGCAGTGGCTGTTTCCCAGTTTGCAGATCTTGATGTGGATAAAATAGTTTGTGTGGAAGCCATGGGAATCCATCTGGCAACTGCCATCTCCATTCTCACTGACATCCCATTTGTGGTGGTGCGGAAACGTTCCTATGGTTTGGAAGGGGAAGTTGCAGTTCACCAGACCACTGGATACAGTGAAGGTGAACTATATATTAATGGTCTAAAGAAGGGAGATCGTGTGTTCCTGGTAGATGATGTGGTCAGTACCGGTGGGACCATGACTGCGGTTATCCAAGCCCTCCAACACATGGGAACTAACCTGGTAGATGTAATGGCCATCATAGAAAAAGGCGAAGGTAAGGAAGTTGTGGAAAAGAACACTGGAGTTAAAGTCAAAACTCTGGTCCGAGCCAATGTTGTAGAGGGCCAGGTGGTGGTAGAAGAAATCACCGCAGGTAAACAAGATTAAGGGCCAGATTGGCCTTTTATTTTTCATAGGAAACTCATTTAATAAAACCATTTAATTGCTAATAAACGCATTTAACAAGTAATTTTATGGAACAAACTGAATCAAATTTAATAAATCGAACTAATTGATCAGGTTATCATGACTAATTACCAATTCAAACTGGATGAAATCATTGACAAAATCAGGGAAATGGGAGCTGAAGTAGTTGGTTTACAGTTCCCAGAAGGCCTAAAAGTTCATGCAACACGATTAGCCAGCGAAATTGAAAACAAAACAAATTCAACCGTTTTAATATCTGGAGATCCCTGCTGGGGGGCCTGTGATCTTTCGGATAGAGAAATGGAGGGATTGGTGGATTTATTGGTGCACTTCGGGCACACTCCCCTGCCCATTGAATATAAGGTTCCCACACTTTTCATAGAAGCTTCTTACCAGTTAGAATCTATGGAAATCCTGGAAGAATCTTTAAAACTCCTTGAAGGAAAAGAAAAAATTGGTTTGGTAACTACAACTCAGCATCTGCATCTTCTGAAAGATGCTGCCAGTTTCCTGGAAGAAAATGGTAAGCAGGTGGTAATGAAGGAGGGAGCAGGAACACTGAAGGGTCAGGTTCTAGGTTGCAACTTCTCATCAGTCCAGGATTTACCAGTGGATGTTTTCCTTTATATGGGTAGTGGAAATTTCCATCCCCTGGGAATAAAACTCTCCACCCAAAAACCAGTGATCATAGCAGACCCTTATCTTAACCAAGTACGTGATATAGATAAATTCACGGATAAAATTCTTAGAATACGTTTTGCCAGGATAACCAGAGCATCTGAGGCGGGGAAATTCGGAATACTAATTTCTTCCAAGGCCGGTCAGTACAGGTGGGAGTTGGCAAAAGCTTTAAAGAAGATGATAAATAAAGAGGGTAAGGAAGCTTATCTGATCATTATGGATGAAATAAATCCTTCCAGTTTAATGCCTTTCATGGATTTAGATGCCTTTGTAGTAACGGCATGTCCTCGAATAGCAATAGATGATTCAAAAATGTATGAAAAACCACTTTTAACTCCTCAAGAATTGGAGATAGTTTTGGGGCAGAGGAAGTGGGAAGATTACCAGATGGATGAGATTAAATACTAGTATTATATAATCATTAACTCATAACAAAATTGCAGCAATTCTCACCATCAAAATTTATCACAATTTAATTAATAAACAATAAAAACAATAAAAATGTATTAAATTGTATAATCGTTTAACATAAGACCATATCCACGTTATATGATTTGGAAAATATTGTATTATAGCGAAATATATTGCATTCAACTTTCTATTCATCATTGTAATTGAAAAATCGCGGTCTGCACCGTTATTATCATTATCATATCATAAAAATCGTAAAACCTTATCATATCATAAAATAATACCAGTAAAATTGCTATCCATAACATTCTCTCCAAATTAACCTGTATTAATACATCATCAACTTTATATGACCTGATTTTAATATTAAACGGGTCAAATATGCTTAAAAGTAATATTGAATACTTTTATGATCATCTATAAATATAATCTTTACATTTATCCTTTAAAAAATCGGATAAAAAGAAGGTAGAGTGGTTTTTATCTAATTAAATAATCTAACAATTAATTTAGATCAAACAAAGTCAAACAAAAATGAGTTATGAAAATAGACTATGCTTGTTTTTTTAAAATGAGGTGAATCAAATGAAAGCCAAAAACGGAGAGTTCGTTCTTCCTGGTGATGCCTTAGGGGTCACAGAGGAGTTTCTTCCGTCAGAATGGACCTATGATGATCATGGTGAAATAAGGTCCCTGGTGGCGGGAACAGTAACCATAGACCAGAAAAACAAAAAAATATCCATAATTCCCAAAACAAAATCTCCAATGCTCTTAAAGAAAGGAGATGTAGTTTTAGGGCAGATAAGAGAAGTTAGAGGGCAAAGAGCCTTAGTAGATGTAGATGGAATTAAAGATAGTAAAAGAAGTCTTCCTATCACATTTTTAGGCGCTATACACATTTCCCAGGCAAGAAAGGGATATGTGGATAAACTGACTGATGACTTCCGCATCGGGGATCTGATACAAGCCAAGGTTACCAAGGTGATGGGCGTAGATAACGCTGATCTAACCACTGCTGAAAATGAACTGGGTGTTTTGAAGGCCATGTGCACCAACTGCAGACACTTCATGAAACAGATAAGTAAAAAAGAAGTTAAATGCCCTAACTGTGGTAGAAAAGAGACTAGAAACATATCTTCAAATTATGAGGGATAAAATGAAGATTATAACAGATAAAAAGAATGAATTAGAAATAGAAATTACTGGGGAGACTCACACGCTCTGTAATGCTCTGCGAAAGACGCTTATGGAAGATAAGGATGTGGAATCAGCAGCGTATGTAATAGAACACCCCATTATTGGAGAACCAAAACTTTACATAAAGGCCAAAAACCCTAAAAAATCCCTTAAAAATGCGGCAGAAACTCTTAAATCAAGGTGTGAAGAGTTTAAAGAGCTTATAGAATCTGATGGTGATGAAAAAACTAAAGAAAAGAAAAAAGCTAAAAAACAAACCAAAAAAGCAGGTAAAACCACCAAAAAGTCCACCAAAAAAACCGCCAAAAAGAAATGAACTTAAGAATGGACTAAAGAAGTTCAGAAACATTAAACAGGAAATAAGGATCCTGGGTGTGGATGATGCTCCATTTGTACCTCACAGTGGGGCGCAGGTCATGCTTATTGGAACTGTTTTTCGGGCGGGAAACTGGTTAGATGGTGTGCTTAGAACTTACATAACTGTGGATGGTGGTGATGCTACTACAGCTTTAATTGATATGGTAAATAGCTCTCGACATCTGGAGCAGCTGGGAGTTATGATGTTGGATGGTATAACCTTCGGTGGCTTTAACGTGGTAAACATCCAGAAAATCTTCCAAGAAACAGGAATACCAGTCATAGTTGTCATGCGCAAATTTCCTGACTTATTCCGTATAAAAAAGGCTTTAAAGAACTTTTCAAACTGGGAAGAACGGTGGAATCATATTCTTGATGCAGGAAAAATCTATAAAATCTATAAAATTGATAACCAGGAGCCAATCTATATTCAGACTAGTGGTATCAGTCTGGAAGATGCCCAGGAGATTGTACTGCTTTCTTCAACCAGAAGTGCCATACCAGAACCCATCAGAGCTGCACATATAATTGCAGCAGGTGTAACTACAGGAGAATCTAAAGGAAATGCTTGAAAATTTTAAGTAAAATCAGGATTTCCAAATTTTAATAGTACAACCTTAATAGGATTTCCTAAAAAGTTTGAGAATAATTGGCCAACACAAGCTTAAACCATTTATTATTACACAAAATTAGTGCTAGTAAACTTAAACAGAATTAAGCATAAGTCATATCAAGGGAGGGGCATTTAAAAAACTTTTTTATGAGAAATCATGTAAGTCCAAAAAATTGCCTAAATGCTATTTATAGTCCATCACATGTTCAAAATTGTAACAAGGGAGTGTATTTATTAACCTTTCAAAAAATTCAGCACATAAACATCCTCTGTTAACAGTTGATGCGATAATAACTGATAAT
>JAHKLQ010000005.1 GCA_020854975.1 Methanobacterium sp. | reverse complement strand
TATATGTGTAGAAATCCAGGAATTCCATGATGGTATTGATTTCTCAAAGGTAGCGTTACCTGTGTTGATACCTTCCTGATAGATTAATGAAACCTGATCCCAATCAGTAGATTTCATTTCTTCAATTTTAAAATTCATAAAGAAAATTTGATTTTTATCTATTAAAATGATTCATTACCATCTTAAGTTTACCAGAACAATGGGAGTTTATTGATGTTTAACATTACTTAGACTTGATTAACACATAGGTATTTGAAAAGAAAATTAAATTTAATGGGTTTGAATAGTGTTGTTTCATGAAAAACTGACCTATTCTGACTTATTAAAATAAAAAAAATCTGTTAAAAAAAGTTATAATAAAAAGGTTATTCTGCCGGATTTCGGTTTAAAATTTGGGTCATTAAACTTACCACAATAAACCCTAAAATAATTGTTCCTAAAACATCCAAAACATATCCAAGACCTGAACTCATTTATACCACCTCAAAATTTTCTTTTCCATAAACTTTTTATCATTTTCATACATCATATATCAATTCATAATCTCATAATCTGCTGATATATTCCTGTACTGGTATGAGCATACACTGATGTATTCCTATAGAATTGGATATTCACCAGATTATAAAAACTTTTCCAAGATAAAATTTAGGATTATAAAAATTTAGGATTATTATATATTAATTAGAATAGAGATCTGAGGGTTCTAAAGATCTGAATATGAAAGATTATTCCCATCTAAAAAAAAAATTTATTTTCATCTAAAAATTATTTTAGATGAATATTTGTCCATTAAATGGTTATTTGTCCAAAAACGACTCATACCTGTAAATCTATAAAAAAGCGTCCAATGTGGAATTTTCATTGAAAACTAATTCACCATATTTTCCCCCACCACCTACTTTGATCTGCAGGGTTTTATCACGGAAAGCTCTTATTCTTCGGGCGAGTTCAGGGTCAATTTCTGTTAATTCTTTCAGGGGAGCATCAATTAAAACTGAAATCTCATCACCAAATTTTAAAATTAATTCCTGCCATTTTCTCTGCACAAATTTGGTGGTGACTCCTTTGGTGTAGGTGAGACTTATGATCTCAGCCAGTGGCATGATATGGATATATGGTGGTCTATGTGGGGGGTGATGAGGCTCATCCCAGGTGGCCAGTTCTTCTACCCTGTAATCAACACCTTTTTTTATGGTGCCACCGCAGGGACATTTCATGTTCATCTGGATTGCTTCTTCTGGATGGTACTGTTGGTAACATTTGGTGCAGGCAGTGTGATGATACTTACCCAGTCTCGGGTCGAAGCCATAGTTTGCTATGATTTTCTTATCACTGATTGCACGAGCCAAGGAAGGGAAGCTCATATTTTTAACGTCAATTTCATTAAACTCACGTCCCAGACGATGTGGCCATGGTGAGTGTGCATCTGAGTTGGTTAGGAAGGGTATATCCTGTAACTCCTCGATACGATCTGCCATATCAGTGTCAGCAGACAGTCCCAACTCCAGGAAATCTGGTGTTTCACTGTAACAGTCATTAATACTGTCATATTCTTTATAGATGCTGGTCCAGGGAGTGAATGCATGGGATGGTCCCATTATACAACCGTTTTCAATGGCTAATTCCTGTATTTCAGCACCATTCATACGTACTCTTGGTCTGCCGTCAGAATCAAGGTTCCCTTTAAGTTTTTCCCGCATCTGGTAGGCTGCTTCAAAGGAAGGAATTAAGATTAGGTGATGTACTCGCTTAGAATCTTCCACTTCTGAAGTTAGAATTAGTTTGGTTTCCGGGTTTTCGGAAAGTCCTTCTGGAATTTCCTCCTGAAGAAATTCATTTTGGGTTTTTTCAGTCACTTTAATCCTGAAAATCCCTTCACCATCCTCTTCAGTGGCTTCTTCTATTATATTAAGCCATTTTTGATGAAACGCGTCTCCAGTTGCAACAATATGCAGCCCTTTCAAACTTCCTTGAGACGATAATAACTCAGGAGTCATATTTTTAGAAGTAGCCATAGAATAAGGTCCGTGAATATGCAGATCTGCCCTTATAATCATTTTTTTACATCCCTTCTTGAATAAACCGTGAATTACCAAAAAATGGATAAAAAAGAAAAATAAGTAAATTTTTTTATTATGGATTTGAATTTGATATTATGGATTTAGATTAGGAATTAACCTATGTACCGCAGGTCTTCTTCTCCCGGTACAATGTTCATCCGTTCAGCCATTTCTCGTTCCATCTGCTGAGCTTTGCTGATCATTTTCCGGGTTTCTTCAGCTCTTTCTTCCAATTTTGCCACGTCTACTTCTATTTTTAAGAGTTTCACCAGTACGGTGAGCACGGCCTTAGATGCATCAGCGTCAATGAAGTAGCCAGGAGTTTCTCCCATGAGACATACACCATTCATGCCCTTGGACATTCCTAAACCTAAAATTAGGCCTGAAGCTCCGATTATTCCACCATCAGCTGATCTTAAAGTTACTTCATAGTCTTTAAGCATTTCAGCTAGTTCTTTGTTGGTGGCTGCTCCGAAAACCTTTGGTTTTTCTACAGGTTGGCCTGTTCCCAGACCTCCCAGGGTGTAAATTTCTTTAACCCCATATTTTTCCACGAAATCCATTATAGAACCACAGATTTCATATTGTCCTTCCGGGCTAAGTCCCTGAGTGTTTCCTCCCAGGAAAATGAAGTCCCTTTCATCTTCACCCCGGCTTTTAAGATAGAAAAACTCGTTTTTCATGGGTTCCACAATTCCGTCTTCATCTACAAAGACTTGTGGTGGGAATGAGGGTGAGTATAATTCTGCGAATTTTTCTGCTCCCAGTTCATGGATAATGTGTTCTGCCACCAGTTTGCCCACATGCCCTATGCCTGGTAGAGCTTCAATAAATATAGGATCATGGAGATCCACTTCTTTAATCATTTTTATGAATGTTTCTTTCATCTAAACACTCCTACGTAATTAATAATGGATATCCTAATTAATAATTTGCAGTTAATTGATGAATTGAAGGTTAATGAATTGAGGGAGTTAATGAACCATGATCCATTTATGAATTACTGGGATTCATTGAGTTGTTTTTTGAGTATTCTCCGGTATTTACCATATTTATCCTCCGGAGAATAGCGTGGAGGGTAAATTACTTCTAACTCTCCCCCACAGTGTGGGCAGTGATCTTTAAGTGTGTATTCTTTACAGGAACGGCACCGCCGCATTTTCATTTTCATTCTAATTCCCTATGGAATTCACCTTCGCCATCAGATTCTAAAACTGTTTCAATGGCTTTTTCCGCAGCATCCTTAAGTATAGTTTCCGCAGTGATGTAATCAGAAGATTTGACAATTAAACGGTATCTTGGCGCACCCACACATTGCACCGACACATCATCTTTGTTAATGGAACTCAGGGCGTTGCGTATGATTTCCACTCCATCCGCTGCATAGGATGTAATATCCACATATCCTGTGATTTGTACTTCGGGTGGTGAGATGTTCTTCTTGGCTACTTCAGTTATGGCTGTAGCCCATGTTTCATCCATTCCCCGTTCTATCAGGGAATCTTTACCCTCTTCAGCAGATATTTCAAATGCACCGTACAGATCCCCAAATTCATCCATCATAGCATAGCCTACTTCATCGTAAGCCATGTTTAGATCCTTATCGATACTTTTCGCTGCGAATTCCAGGAGTTTTTCTGCTTTTTGTTCTATTTTCCATTGCTGGATCTTACGGGTCCTCTGATCTTCCCGGATCCTTTTCATGGATACATCGACATGACCTTTTTTGGGGTTAACGCGCAGTACACGAGCTACGATCTTCTGATTTTCCCGTACATAGTCTCGGATGTTCTTTACCCATCCAGCAGACACTTCGGAGATGTGTATAAATGCTTCTTCTCCAGGGTACTCTTCCAGTTTGGCAAAAGCACCATAGTTGAGTACCTTATGCACGGTGGCCACGACTAAGTCGCCTTCTTGTGGCCACTTATGCTTCATTCTTACCATTAAAACACCTTAATCCAGGACTTCTATAATTTGGGCTACAATTTCAGACTTCCCGCCCTTTGATTTTACCAGGGATTTACCACAGATGATACACTCCACTTTGGAGGCAGCATGATCGAAAACTATTTGTTGGTTGCCACAATCTCCACATTTAACTCTTAAAAAGTTGCTCTCACTTTTGGACATGGAAATCACCTATTGCTGGACGAACTCTACTTTTCCAGCGCGAAATGTTGAACGTTTTATGTGGGATTTGTTGCATTCTTTGCATTTGTATCTTAAGTCCAGTTTCTTGGTGGGTTTGTTACCTGATGGTAATGGACGGGGGTATCCACGGTAACCACTGGTTACCCTTCGGAACTGTCTTTGTCCCCATTTTAATTCGCTTGCTTTTCTTCTTTTTGATTCTAATACTGTGTGAACTGTGTGTTTTTTGCAATTTGGACAGTAAGTTTTCCTTTCCTTAGGAATCTTCATATAATCACCTCTTGGCTGAAAAATAAGTCATCTGACCTTCATCTGACTTGTAAAATGGATTAATGGTCCTCGGACTATTATAAAAAGCCTAATCCTATATCTCTGCTATTTATATTTCACTGTTTATTTATACCTTTGGATGGACTTACCCTTATGATTCTTGATAAGTATACGGGCATTAGCCTCAGGCATGGTAATGACATCACCAGGATAAAAAGGTCCATACACTTTACGATCCACGCCCATAATAGATGGCAGTTCATCCAAAATCATTAAAACCTCTGTTGATGCCTTTGAAACCCCTGAACTGTGTGTTGAAACCGTTGCTCCCGTATTTTTTGATGACTGAACTGGATTTATTTCAGGTTTTCCTTCAAAACTTACTGAATTACTGGAAACCTTTTTTATATTTTCAGATTGGTTTTTTCCTGAAGAACTAATAGATGCAGATGATTCCTGAGAACTTTGCCTGGAAGGTTCTCTTCCAAACTGTCGGTATATTTCATCCTGGATTTCAGGAGGAATTTCATCCACATCCAGGGGTGCTTTTATTTCTTTAGAAATAGGAGTCCCTGTACTCACATCATCTGTGCTAACCTTACTTTCAGGAGCCTTACTTTCAGGAGTTTCCTTCTTAAAATCTCCTTCAACTGTTTCAGGGGGTTTAAAAATCCTTTTAGAAGAAGGATGACTTGAATTGAGTTTATGATCCTTCTTATTGGTGTAAGATCTCAGAGGAGATCTCATTTCTTCTCTATAAGCAGCTAAAGATCTGTAAAGTTCCAGGTAAAGTTTTTCTTCTTCAGGAGTTGAATTTAATGGAATATTAGGCCTTCCATTTTCATGAACACCCTTAAAAAGTTGGTATGAACGTTGAACATTCATCACTGCACTGTTACTTATCTTATGCTCCCTCCGCTCACAAATTTCAACTACTATCCTCTGGGCATCCCTGAGAAGATACGATTCAAATGAAAATGGATTATTATCTATCCTTTCCATGAGTCTGTTGAAATAATTGGAGATCTGGTGGTAGAAATCATCCCCCACTGGAGATAAGCTACTTAAATTTCGTTCCTTTTTCTGGATCTCCCTTAAATTCTGGAAAAATTCATCCAACCCTATTCCTCACTTTTCCTCACTTTATTTAACTTTCTTTCACATATCTGACTTATTCCTCACTTTCTATCCTAGGAGCTAGTAAGAAACTCAACACACCATCATCTGAAGCCATTTTCAGAGCAAGATTCAGAGGCATGTCATTTCCTAGCCTGATCACTGCAGATTCTGAGAATTTATCAGCTTTGAGCATTTCTTTAACTTTTTCCAGGGAAAATATGGATTTTGCAGATTCTTCTATCTTTTCTCCGTGCAGGTACTCTATTTGAGCATCTCCAAATTCACCTTCTGCTGAAGCTTCGAATTTATCTTCATTCACTTGGAGAGCTATCTTGTCAGATACTATGCCTATGTCCTGAATGGAGTCTTTAAGTAGGGCAAATGGAACCTCAAATTCTGTGGGATATTCTAACTGTGGTGGGCTAGGAGCCTCATATTCTATGTCTATAAGGCGTATTTTGAATGTTCTGCGAGCTTCTCCCTCGAGTGTTATGATTAAATTGCCTTCATCCACAGTGAGTTCCACCATGTCTTCTGCTTTAGCCCTTTTTAAAACTTTCATCAATTCCTCAGTGTCCACATTGATCTTCATTGACTCTTCGCACTGGTATTCATCGAATAATCCTTTCTTAAGTTCCAGGTGCACGAATGTAATGTGACTGCGGTCCAGGGCGTCCAATCTCAGGCCCTCTTCATCGGCCTGCATCTGTACTTCATCTACAATAGATGATATGGCATCAAAACTGGTCTTCAAAATATTGGAATCACTTAAAACTGCCTTGAACATGTTTGTCCTCCTTTAAATTACCTTTTATCATTCTCCTCTATATTACCCTTTTGTTTTTCTTTCTTATCTGAAGATTTCTCCTTGGAATTTTGGTCTTCAGCAACTTCCAGTTCCTTGTGTATGTTCTCAAGAAAAGTTCTTTGTAACAAGGGACGAGCAAAGACACCCGCCAAGATCAGAACACCTATCAGTATTAAAAAAGCGGAAATCATTGCTCTTTCACCAAACACCACATTATCAGCAACTCTAAATGCAGCGCCAAACATATACAGTACTCCTGCAATGACGAAAATCGCCCCGATTATCCCTCCCATGATTTGGATAGTCTGTTCTTTATTGGACCGTAACTTCCTGTAAAACCTAAATTTCATAAGTTCCTGACTAAAATGGAATTCCTGTGATCGAGATGAATTATCATCTGATTTTTGCTTTTCTTCTTTGTTTCCCATGGATTCTTTAGATTTAGAGGAACTTCCACTAGAAGAGACTGATCCAACTTTATCAACATCTACACCAACTAAAAAGTCTCTAAAACGTTTGGAAGGATTTTGATTAGCAGATGTGTTCTTTGCATCTTTGGATTCTCCAGAATCCTTTAAATCATCTGATCCTTTAGATTTCTTAGCTTTTCCAGATATTTTGGATTCAGAAGCCTCATCTTCAGACTTCAGGGATGATTTCCCTTTGGAGATCATCTGTTGTTGGTCTTCCTTTTTGGGCTCTTCTTCCAATTTCAACATCTCCAATGCAACTATGTTGTTTTAATCATACTCTCGCCAAGTTTGTCCGCACTTAGTGCATCTCAAAAACCTGGTTTCAGATTCATCAGCCCTTCTAGTTTGTTGCAACCACCAGAAAGCTTCTCGATTGCCGCATTTAGGGCATACTGCCTTGGTGGTGGGTAAAGTTTTAACATCATCCCCGGTTACAATCACATTCTCTTTTGGGGCTACTTTCTCAGAAACTTCATATTCACTTAGGGATTCTTTGGTTATCTCTTTTTTGTAACCACAAGTACACTCGAAACGATCACCTTTTGGCAATAGTACTGTTCCACATTTAGGGCAAAATTCCATTTAAATCCTCCTAATAAAATTTAAACATATTATAATTCTTGATAATTATTTTACTTGGTTTAATGTTGTTTTTATGATGGTGTTATCATTAAATGATCTAAGTTATCTTTTAATTTTAGTTTAATTTATTTTTTTAATCTACCGTGACTTTAAATACTGTGACATTTTTAAAGCATCTTTTAATATTTTTCGGTGATCGAAAGCCAGATCCATTTTAAGTGCTTCCTCAACTGTAAAACCTGACACTTCCTCTGCATCTGTGTCTGCTTTCGGTTCCCCTGCTGTCCTACAAGCTAAAAAGCATATTGTGACCATATGTCCCCGGGGATCTCTATCCGGATCTGAATAAACCCCCACTAATTCATGAATTTTAATTAAAAGTCCTGTTTCTTCTTTAACTTCCCTTACCACTGCTTCTTCAACAGTTTCACCGTATTCTACAAAGCCACCAGGTAATGCCCATGATCCCTGGTAAGGAGGGTTTCCTCGCTTGATAAGTACTATTCGGCCATCATTATCAGTTATTATCGCATCAACTGTTAACAGAGGATGTTTATGTGCTGAATTTTTTGAAAGGTTAATAAATACACTCCCTTGTTACAATTTTGAACATGTGATGGACTATAAATAGCATTTAGGCAATTTTTTGGACTT
>JAHKLQ010000081.1 GCA_020854975.1 Methanobacterium sp. | reverse complement strand
GAAGTTGTTCCCAATCTTCAACATCAGTGTAGGCCTGTTTTTTAACCTGGTAAATATGATGCTCCAATGATTCCAGAACCAGATCCAGGTCATCATCATCCTCACAGAATGTAATATGTTGTTCTAGGATGGGAATAAGGGCCTCATAAACCTGTATTTGAGCGGTAAGATAAGCTTCATAGGGGTTATCATAACGGATGTAATCCACTTTTTTCGGACCATCACTTTCAGGAACATCACCACTCACCTGGTTAATTCTGGGAATAGAATCTTTTCTATCATCTTTTTTTGAGTGATAATAATGATAAAGCTCTTCTTTCAATAAAGGTCCTTTTTCTTCCAGAAATAACTTGTACTGGGTGAGTTTGTAGATTATACTGGTTCTTTCATCTTGATTTTTCGTTGTAAGACCTCCATTATAAGCTAGGTGAAATCACAACCGGTTACATGACACAACCAGTCACATAAAACTGTTATATAACATAACCAGTCACATAAAACTGTTATATAACATAACCAGTCACATAAAACTAGTTATATAACATAACCAGTCACATAAAACCAGTTACACAATATACTTATATTTTTATGTCTTTACGGTTTAATAAGAATTTCAACCCCCTCCTGGATGTGGGAAAGTGGGGAGTGTAGAAAAATTTTAATAACCCTGAGGGAAAATTGAAGTATGTGTACTATAATTAATTTAAGTTTTCAATAAAAATTCCCTGAAAATCTAATAAAAGTCAAGGAAAATTGCTTTTTTAGAAAATTCATGGGAATAAATGGGATTTACTTTAATTAAATTTAAATTTAATTAGATGCATTCCATTAAATAATCCTAATGGAGGAATAACATGTTACATGGAACTGAACTCTTGAAGAAGGGCTTCGCCAAGATGACCAAGGGCGGAGTGATCATGGATGTGGTTAACGCAGAACAGGCAAGTATAGCTGAAGAAGCAGGAGCTGTGTCAGTAATGGCCCTGGAAAAGGTCCCAGCAGATATAAGGGCATCTGGAGGTGTGGCCAGAATGGCAGATCCCAGTAAAGTTACTGAGATTATGGATGCAGTGAGCATTCCAGTAATGGCCAAGGTACGAATCGGTCACTTTGTGGAAGCACAGGTCCTGGAAGCACTGGGAGTGGATATGATCGATGAAAGTGAAGTACTCACCCCTGCCGATGAAAAATACCACATAGACAAAAAACAGTTCACCATACCTTTCGTCTGCGGAGCAAGAAATTTGGGTGAAGCTCTACGCAGAATCGATGAGGGTGCGGCTATGATCAGGACCAAAGGAGAAGCAGGTACCGGTAACGTGGTGGAAGCAGTCCGACACATGCGCATGATCCAGGGAACCATCCGGGAACTTAAGGATAAAACAGAAGAAGAATTATGGAGTGTTGCCCGGGAAGAAGAAGCACAATTCTATCTGGTTAAAGAAACCCAGAAACAGGGACGATTGCCTGTGGTGAACTTCGCTGCAGGAGGAGTGGCCACACCAGCCGACGCTGCCCTCATGATGCAACTGGGAGCAGACGGAGTATTTGTGGGAAGTGGAATATTCAAATCAGAAAACCCAGAAATAGTGGCCAAAGCCATTGCCGAAGCAACCGCCCACTATGAGGATGCTGAACTCATCGCTGAAGTGAGCAGGGACCTGGGTAAGGCCATGCCTGGTCTGGAAATAAGCCAGATACCAGAAGAAGAAAGACTGCAGGATAGAGGTTGGTAGAACATTTATAACTGATTTTTCTACCTTTTTATTAATTTTTTTATTCAACATTGAAGTTTAATATCCAAATAAAAAAAGTAAAGAGTTTAAGCAGTTAAACTTTTCATAATTATATATTTTTATGTGGGGTTATTTTTGTTTTATTTTTAGAATCTGCTTATTTAATAGCTTTGCAATAGGTTATGGATAAATATTAGGGATTAGGGAGCCCCACCAGCCCCTCCTAAATTTTCTCCGGTCGTAGCGTCGAGTTCTATCTCTCCCACTGTCTGTCCGTTTTTGTATAAAGGAACCACATATATTTGTTTTCCATTGTCAGTATTGAGTACGGGAGTTCCAGCAGTTACACCTGCTTCGTCGACGTATTGGAGGGCTATGGCCTTTGCTTCCTCAGGGGACTTTATGCTACTGCCAGTTGTGTTATTTTCTGTTTGATTTGAGATGTTTTGGGTATTATTTTGGGTGTTATTTTCATTGGTACATCCAGATACCACTACAATTAGAACCATTAAGGCCATCAGGGCCAGAGCTGATTTTTTAATCATTTTTATTTCCCCTAATTTTCAAGAATTTCACAGCTAACTAATACATCAGTTTATCTGTAATTGTCTATGGTTATTTGATCCTATAAAATTTATTTCAAAATCAAGGTGTAGAAACTAATAAATAGTTTGAAGATCAGTATGTTAGTTGTTTTATTGAATTTTGTAATAAAAAAAGAGGGTGATTTAATGGTTGAACTATATGAAAAAATGGTTCAAGAAGCAATGATGGCTCAAAAAGCCGATGTCAAAACCGTTAAAAATAAAAGGGGAACTTCATTCCACATCAAAGATACCAAGGCCTATCTGGATGTGGTGCAAAAAATGGAAGCAATCGATGAACAGTCAGAATCAGTAATCAATCTTCATGTAAATTCCGTGAAAGCCCACTACAATGCCCTGGACAGCCTAACAGATACCATAAGACCAGAAGACGATCCTTTTGTGGAACACTATCAAACTCCAGTGGTACTGGAAATCCTTGGTGATGAAGACCCTGAATTTGAAAAAAGCCTTTCAACATTCATTGAGGCCATAGGGAAAGCAGAAGCTCTTATTGGCAAAGAAGTAGTTCGCAGATATGGGGGGTTCTATGGACCTACATGTGTGGTTGATTTTGCCCTGATGCCAGGTAGCACCAGTAACACTATAAATCGCATACTTAAAACTGTAGATATACCGGAAAAACACAAACAAGCTATTTTATCTGCTAAATCGTGGGGAATGAATACTTCATATGGTATTGGTGAAGTATTCGCCAACCAAATCGAAAATGGAGCCACAGTGGCCCAGGCAGTGGAGAAAGAAATAGAGCAAATCAAACACATCTACCAGAATCCAGTGGAGGCCCAGGCTGATCTCATGGACAATGCAGGACATAATTCCTTTGATGTCCGGAAATACATGTCACAGTACCGGGAAAAAATGGAAAGCACAGTAATCGCAGCTATGGATGATGGAGTGCATTATGGAAACATCCTCACAGTTCCAGCCTACTGTGTGGGTGACATATCGCACCATATCGCCCAATCCACCTTCAACATGTGCAAAGATGATGTTACTATGGCTATAATAGAGGCCACCACTGATGTGATGGATTCAACATTGAAACAGGCCCTACCCGACTTCAAAAGTGAATATGAAGTTCTTTCCCTGGCAACAGGATCCGCTGCATGTGCAGTGGAGTATATACTGGAACTGGATGGATTCAACGCACCAACAGTGGTAGATCTGTTAACCCAGAGATTCCACAATTATGTGCAACTGTACCCCACCAGGGGAGCAGCTGCAGAACTGCACAACAGTGACTTTATGGATATGATCTACCGTGGATGGGGCCACCTGGACCAGGCCCGTAAAGCTCGTAATGGTTCTGCAGGTAAATTAACACCAAAAGTGGCAGGATTCAAGGTTGATTTAGAACCAGTACACCAAAACGAGGTGATAATGAATCCACAGCGTTACACCTATCCTGCATGTGCCATCACAGTTCGATTCTCATCTCTTATGCGACTGGCTGATTATCCCTGTCTACTTACCAGTGAACCAGTAACCGCCACTCTAATGACCAACATCATAGCCCTGCACAAGGAAAGTCCAGCCTCCCCAGCACGAACCTGCAAAAACTGCGCAGCAGCATCACTGGTTGACTTCCGACACAACCACTGCCAATGGAAAGAAGCAGTATAACCAGAAAAAAGCATTATACTAGAAGAAGCAGTTAACCATTTCAGGTTACTGTTTGCATGTGAGGGAATTGTTCAGACATTAGTCTACCACTGAACATTCTCCTTTTTTAATAATTCACTAAACATTAAATTTCTAGGGGGTATAAGAAATGAAATGTTATATTTGTGCAGAAGAAGGCAAATCCACCGATGCAGTTGCCATCTGTATAGTTTGTGGAATGGGATTATGCATGGATCACGCCATCCGACAGGAAACAGAGATATGGAGTGGAGGGTACCCTTTCCCTGCAGAAAAACTTAAAGAAACCCTGCCCAGAATACTGTGTAAATACTGTAACCAGGCCCTTAAAAAAGGATCTCCTAAAGGAGGATAATTAAAAATGGTTTCTTTAATGAAAAGATCGGTGGCTGAACTTATTGGAACCTTCATTCTGGTTTTTTTCGGTACTGGTGCGGCAATCATCACCCTGATGATAAGTTCAGGTCAAACACCTCCCAACTCATTTAACATTGGTATAGGGGCACTGGGAGGTCTTGGTGATTGGCTGGCAATTGGGTTGGCCTTTGGATTAGCCATAACTGCATGTATATATGCATTTGGAAGAATATCGGGTTGTCATATAAATCCAGCAGTGACCATAGCCTTATGGGCCGTGAAGAAATTCCCTTCCCATGATGTTGCACCATACCTTGTTGCCCAGATAGTTGGGGCAAGCCTGGCCAGTTTCACACTGGCAGGTATCATTGGAATGGGAGCAGTGACTACTGGTGGTCTGGGTGCCACCGCACCCTTTGAAGGTATTGGTTACCTGCAGGCTATCCTGGCAGAGGCTATTGGAACCTTCCTTTTAATGCTGGCCATAATGGGAGTGGCTGTGGACAGAGAAGCTCCGCCTGGTTTTGCAGGTTTGATCATTGGTTTAACAGTGGCAGGAGTAATAACCACTCTAGGAAACATCACAGGCTCATCTTTAAACCCTGCCAGGACTTTCGGACCATATCTGGGAGATCTGGTATTGGGAGGTTCTAACCTATGGATCTATTTCCCTATTTATTTAATAGGCCCCATAGTCGGAGCAGTTCTAGCTGCATTTGTCTACAATTACCTTTCAAATGAGGCAGGATAACTTCCTACTTTTTTTTAATTTTTCTTTTTTGGTGTAAATATACAAAGGTTAACAGGTTCCTGAATTGCCAAGTTCATTTAACTTTCTGCCGGTGTGGGCATAGAAAAGTGGTTCTACCACTAACTTTTATAACCTCTAAACTCCCTCCTTCAGGACACCTCCCTCCAAGGTATCGATGAGGAAGTAAATATGATTTGGGAAAAGATTCTGGGTTATCATGGTATTTTATGGCTTTTTCTAGTACTTTTTTCATATTTTTGAAAAGATCCTCCCAATCTGATACATTTAACTGGTCAGCATGGGTTAAAGGATGAACCCTGCTTTGATAAAGGATTTCATCTGCATAAAGATTACCAATACCCGCTATAATATTCTGGTTCATTAAAAGTGGTTTTATCATACCTTTTCTTCCTTTAAATATCTCCTGAAAATCTTCAAGATCAATTTTTAGGGCATCCGGGCCTAATTTCTTCTGTTCTATGAATTTATCTGGATCAGAGGTTAAGCCCAGTTTCCCAAATTTACGAGCATCATCAAAGGCCAGGAAATCACCACCTGAAAACTCAATTAGCAAGCGGGGATGTTTGGAACTTCTAGAACTGTAAAGTAGTTGATGGTGTTTATGTTT
>JAHKLQ010000190.1 GCA_020854975.1 Methanobacterium sp. | reverse complement strand
GCTAGTTCATAACACCACCATTATTAATAATATTAAAAATTATAGTAATACTGGTGGTTATATTGGAAGATAAAAAGATATTTAAACTGGCTTTATTCACAGCTATTTTAGGATTAGTGGGTATGGTGTTCTCTGCAAATTACGTAACTCCACAAAATGTTCAGATTAAGGATATTAACCGAGGAATGCTGGATAATGAAGTTACAGTCGAGGGCTTGGTGATGAGTGTTGACCAATCCCAGAATGGAGAAACCTACTTTTTGGAGTTAATGGATGGCACAGGAAAGATCAAAGTGGTTATATTTGAAAACACAGCATTTGAAATCCAAAAAACTGGTATAAACATCCTAAACTTTAATAAACAGCGTATAAAAGTTGTGGGAAGTGTGACTGAATATCATGGTAGTCTAGAGTTAGTACTTAAAGATGCGAGTTCTCTAGAAATGGTATAAAGTGGGGATGGGGCATGAGGAGTTTATAAGATATTCTTTTCCAGAAGGGTTTTATAATTAGGGCGTGGATAGGATCTTAAGAAATATGCGACTAAAGTGCCATCTCACGAAATCAGGGAATATGGAGGTTTTTCATTCGTCAAGTCTTACGCCAGCACCATAAAATGTCATTTTAACACCTAATGCCATTGGAAAATGTGTAAGCATAGAGATTACCAATCCAAAGTTAATTTCTTTTTCTGAAAGTTTAATCTCAATCCACTCTTTTCCCTGTTTATCGTAGGACCTTTTTAATTGTCCTTCTTTGTATGAATCCAAAAAAAGGGGACCATCCCAAAGATCAACTTGCGAAATCCTTGCTTTTCCTTCACTTCCGTATCCACCTTCTCCCTTTACATAAATAAAAGCATATCGTAATTCTACACGATCATCATTGTCTATTTGTGTTGGGGTAGGTATAGCTAAATGAAACCATCCACCAATATCACGTGAAAATTTTGATGTAGCCTCAGTACCCCACCCAAAACGGGAAAGTCTTGATATGTTTGCTTGGTCTACTACATTTAATCCACTTACCCAAAAACTGTATTCTCCCATCTTTTCACCTCATTTTGTTATTACCTAATTTTTAGGAGCTTAATACGCGAATTAATTAATGTTAGTACTAATAAAACAACAAACTCACATCAAAACCATCATTATTTGTTTTATAATACACAATAATATGATTTCATTACTATAAAAAATTGATCATTTGAGTTTTAAATAGAAAAATAAATAATTTAATTGATAAAATGATAATTCAAGTCAAATTCACGCTATAATTCAATATAAAACAAATTATTGCTCTTAAAAAGCAATTTATAATAGTTAAATTAATTATTTGATTACGTAGAACTATTATTATATATTAATAACAGATTGTGTTGATAATGTTTATAATGATCCTGATTTAAGTTACTTGATAGTTATTTTTACATTTCAGAGGATACAATTGCTAAAAAAAGAGTTTTTGATCATTGTTGTCGTTATTTTACTATTTGGCCCATTGTGCCAAAGGTGGACTCTTTACAAACCTTTACAAAAAATAGTTATTCCCCACAATTTCATCAAATGCTTTTATTTTATTTTCAATATCATTTTTAGGTATTGTTAACAATTACACTTCTCTAAATATAGTGATGTAACAAAGTAGGACATAATAACAACATAGGACATTAAATATTATTTTTTTCGGAAGGTTATGAAAAATTTCATTGAAATTTAAAGTTCCGAGAGTTTTCAATCCAATTCAGTTTAAAAATAATAATATGTCTTTATTTCTGGGAAGTTCTAAGTCCCAAGGTATAACCTTTGATTTCATCCAGGATATCATGTGCATAATAGGAAGAAAACACTAGTCCCAGGGCGGTTACTACCCAAAAAGATGCTAAACGGTCTACCATGGCAATACTTCCACCCACTGCACCCGAAACTCCGAAAAGCAGGAAAAGACCGGTTAAAGATAATTCTATGGAACCAATACCTCCTGGTAGGGCAGAAACCACGCCAATAATATTGGCCAGAAGGAAAATGATTATTATTGCAGCAAAATTAATCTGAACATCGAATGCAACAAAAACAACATATAACCGTATACATTCCAGAAGCCACGAGGTAAGAGTTAGAAAAAATACAATAATGAGATTTTGGAAGCTGCTGAATGTTTTCGTGTATTCAATCATGCTACGCAGCCCTTCAGTGAATTTATGGTAAAAATTTTCCACCAACTCTTCAGAGATGGGTAAAATGCGGAAAAGGTAATGAATTCGATTGTAAATCCATAAACTTGTATCTTCCCTCCAATTAATTAGATAAATCAAGATTAACAATCCAATAGATATTAAACCTCCTAACATGGCTATTACTTGTACTTTAGGAAGTATAAAAGCACATATTATTAATAAAATTGCACCTATAAGTCCGTCGAAGAATCTTTCAGTTAAACCTGCAGATAAACCTTCTGAAAGTGTTATTTTGTTGATTTTTTTACCGGCAACTGCATTTAGAACCTCTCCTGCACTGCGCATGGGGCTGACGTTACCTGCAAAAAGTCCGATGGTTTTGACAATGAAATTCTTCTTAAATTCCCAGGGCTGATTAATGATATAACCCCAACGCAAAGAGCGTATCCACACCACAAACAGGTGTATGAAAACTGCTAGGAGTATTAACCAGGGATTGGCAGTTTTTATCACATCCCACATTTTTTGGGGACCTATCCAGATTACCAGAAGCATCAGGAGTATTATACTCACCAAAAAGACGTAGTATCGTTTCAAGATCAGATCCTCCTGAATAACTTAAGCACCAAAAGACGCAGAGTGAACATCATGTAATGAATAACATGCCTAAATCGCACATAAGATTTCTCATCACCGTATATGCACTCAATAGGCACCTCAACCACTACTAAATTATTTTCGGATGCTTTACAGAGGACTTCTGACTCATAAACATAGTCATTGTAGGGTATATTAATGAAAAGAGATGCTGCTTTTTTAGAAATCACCCGAAAACCGCACTGACTATCAGTTAAATTATAACCAGTCACAAATCTTATCAGCTGAGTGGTGATTATATTGGAAAGCCGGCGATGCAGAAGCATGTTTAGAGAAGTAGTATCCAGGAAACGGGAACCTATTAACACATCAACACCATTCATCCCATCCAGCAATCTAGGAATACACTGAGGGTTATGTTGACCATCACCATCCAATAGAATCATGAGATCATAATCATTATCTAAGGCATATTCAAGTCCAGTTTTTATTGCAGCACCTTTACCCATATTTTTGGCATGTTTTACAATCCTGGCCCCTGCATTTACAGCTAAAAATGAAGTTTCATCGGTAGATCCATCATCCACTACCAGTATATCGGAGTACTTATTAACACCATTAACCACATTGCCTATGGCATCTTCTTCATTATAAGCAGGTATGATAGTTATGATTCTCATTTAAATTCCTGTAATCCTTAATTGAAATTAACAATTAATAATATATTTATCATTTGTTATAATAGATTTAAAAGGATATCTGGAATAGTAACCTAAAAAAGGGTTTGATTTGTGTATTATGTCTTAATAAATTTCAACTGAAAATTACTCAGAAGGAAGATAAGTATTGAATTGGAACCTATATTCAACAGAATGAAACCATGTTTTACACATTTCAGTAAAAAATTTAAAGAAAATTTTATCAGATTTATATTTAATACTTTGCGGAAATACCTTTGATAATCTATCCGAGCTGTTTTTCCCGTTTTATGAAAACAAAGATTATAAAGTTTGATGAGTAGTATATTTAATTAGAGGTTTAACTTGTAAGTTTAACTTTATAAAATTGAAGTTGATGTTCTACCGGAACTAATTATGAATTACTAGAAATATATGAACCCGTTAACTAAAGGAAGTGCTCTTAATGAAAAAACTATTCGGAACATTTGGAGTTAGAAGAATTGCTAATCAAATATTAACACCAGAATTTGCATCAAAACTGGCTGCAGCATATGGAACCCTGGTTAAGGGATGGGTGGCAGTGGGAGGCGACCCAAGAACATCCACACCTCTAATCAAACATGCTGTAATAGCAGGCCTGCTTTCTTCAGGATGTAAAGTGGTTGATCTGGGAATACTTCCCACACCCGCAGTGCAATATGCGGTAAGGAACTATTATAATGGTGGGGTGATCATCACTGCCTCACATAACCCTCCCCAGTACAATGGAATCAAATTTGTGGATGAAGATGGGATTGGTATAGCTGAAGACATGGAATTGAAAATTGAGGACATGTTCTTCAATGAAAACCCGGACAGAGTGGCTTATGATGAAATAGGAGAAGTTACCGGCAATGATGGTCTGGTTGATGAATACATTGATGAAGTGATACAACGTGTGGATCAAGATGCCATAGCCAAGGCTAAATTGAAGGTTATAGTGGATTGTGGTAGTGGAGCGGCCTGTTTCACCACACCCTACATCCTGCGCAAACTGGGATGTGAGGTCACCACCTTAAACTGCCAGCCAGATGGTTTCTTCCCAGGAAGAAATCCAGAACCCACTGAAGACAACCTGCAAGAACTTATAAAAACGGTTAAAGCCTCTGGAGCTGATCTGGGCATAGCTCATGATGGGGATGCAGACCGGACCATCTGTATCGATGAGAAGGGAAACTTTGTAATGGGAGATAAAACCTTTGCCCTGGTAGAAAAACAGTTACTCCAGGAAAACCAGGGAGGACTCATCGTAACCACGGTAGCCACATCCTCTGCAATCTATGACATTGCTGAAGAATATGGGGGTGAAGTAACAGCAACCCGTGTAGGAGACCTCCTGGTAGCCAGAGAACTGAAAAATAGTGATGGTTTATTTGGTGGAGAAGAGAATGGGGGTTTAATTTTCCCAGATTTCGTTTATGGTAGGGATGCTGCCCTGTCCACAGCCAAAATTGTGGAAATAATGGCTCTCACGTCCAAACCTCTCTCTCAGCTGGTGGCAGAACTCCCAGCCTATCAATCGGTGAAGATGAAAGTGGAATGTCCTGATGACCGGAAACAGGAGATCATGGATAAAATAGCCACAGACACCCAGGAATATAAGGTTGACACCACAGATGGGGTTAAAATATTCCGAGAAGAAGGATGGCTCATCATCCGGCCTTCCGGAACAGAACCCATATTCCGCTGTTTTGCAGAGGCAGAAAATGTGGATGATGCCACTAAAATGGCGGAGTGGGGTATATCCCTGGTTAAAAAGCATTTAGGAAAATAAAACCATTTTTATTTTCACATTTATTATTTTCATTTTCATTTTCATATGATTATATTGGCTCGATAAAAATCCCATATTAATATATTATTAAGGGAGTCATGAGGGGTGTATTGAGTAACATGCCATAGGTTCCTGTGAAATAATTAGGTCAAAAATTAGTAAGATTTCATTCATCATTGGAAAATGTTGATATTAAATGGACAGAAAGTTTACCAGGAGACATCAATATGAACGCCGTGGATTTGGCTGCAAAAATGAGTTACAGAGATCCATCCAGAGAAGGTAAATTATATACATACCTAACTCCCCTCGGACACTGTAACGCAACCTAGTTTTTATCATTTTATCAGCTTATAATTGAGTTACAATCTTATAGTATTAAACTCTCTTTTTTCAATCAGTCTCTCGTATTCTGAGTCATATTCAGCATAAATTATTTGAGCTACGAGATTTATTAATGTCGTTCCATTTTCAGTCAAATCTAGGGCAGTATTCCACAAAATCTCTTCTTTGTCTTCTTTTTGGCATTTTAAAGACCCTATAACAAAATTCCTAAAAAGAAACTCTTCTGCCCAATCAGTAATAGGTAATCCGTTAAAATGGTTTTGATAGTATCTTTTAACAAAATCTTTTTTACTTTCTGTGCCATTAACATCAATTTGTGTTGTGAAACGTAGGTTTGTGCTGTTATTATAATTTTCAGTTTCAATCATTACTATTTCAGATCGGAATGGTTTTTTAAAATACCATATTCCTGCATTGGGATATTTTTTTAACACGTCTTCCAAGGTGTCTTTTTTTTGTAAATGATTCTTTTTATTGTTTTTATTAATAAAAGAACGGTTTATTTCATCATTAGAAGAACCACCTCTTATTTTCTCGTTAATATCAAGCCACCACTGTTTATCTTGTTTAGTCCAAGTAACTATTTGATGAGTAGTATCTTTTCTGATGTATCTATTATTTATAGCATCTTTAAGGGGCATTTTTTCAACAATTTCCTCTAATTGTCTTGATTCATCTATATAAATCTTGTTTATTTGTTCTATACGTGTTTTGAATATTTTCCTTATTTTAATATAATTATCTCCATCCATAGGATTATCTAACAGTCTTTTAACGTATATTGGGTTTTTATAGTTGCTATCAACTTTTTTAAACATCATACATGATTCTTTGAAGGATTCGCATGTATTATCATAGCCATTTATCTCAATAATCCCTTCTTTTAAAAGCCCATGTAATGATTTCCGTATATTACTGTTTTTGCCACATAACTCTTTTAATGTTCTTAATGAGGCAGGTCTTTCATCAAGTATTTTTAAGATTATAGGTTTGTATTTGCTTTTAGGCATTTTCTCACGTCTATTATTTTTAAATTAATGTTCGAAAAATTCCAAATTTGTTCTTATAATAATATTTTAAGAACATAATAAACTATTTTAATATTTATTAGAACATTTTTGTAGTATAGATCCAAGACTTTTGGGTGGTTAAATAAATACGCAAAGTCATATTTGAAGAATTAAAAGCAAGTAGCATGATACAGATAGAGAAAGGACAAAAAAGTAAATACAGGTTAATTATTACCCAATAAAAGCAGGTATTAACTTAAGAACAAGTTAAAAACTTTGATATATATGGTAAAAATAGTATTTCCTGATAAAAATCAAAGTATAAGTGACAGTTTTGGAAACAAAGAATCAAAACACAGAAAAAACTGTTATAACATTTATTCACATGCAATGATTGGAATCTGCAATTTTTTAGTGATTTCTACAGTGCTATAAAATCTAAATTTAGAAACAAAAGAAGGAAAATAGAATTTTTGCGAACAAAATTAAGCATTAATCTTATTTTTCATTATAACTATTTTTTTGGGTGATTAATCTTTTTCTATTTTTTTTTGTCCAGGATCGTTAAAATAAAAGCCATAAAACTCAGCACATCCTGCACATAGGGGGAATTTCCCGTAACGGTAACGACTACCATCATTTTTATTCATATCAAATTTCTTACCACAAGTGTAGCAGGTTTCTATTTTTTCAGTTTTATCAGTTTTTTGGGTTTTATTTGTTTTATCAGATTCTTCGTTATAGTTTTCGTGTGGTTCATTGTTTGTAACGCTATTTTTCTCTATTTTAACACCACCATATGGTTGTAAGGTTGGATGATTAATTTGACTTTTTGTTTTTAATTTTAATACTCAACTTATATTCTAATATTTTTTATTCACTATACTGTTTAAGTATAATGTTTATTGATTCAGATGGTTGGATTAGATAATTCTATATCCCCATATCCCATATCAAATCGAAAAATAAATTACAGATATAGTGCAATTTATGAACATGAATAAAAAAAGAAAAATTGCATGGGGGATTACGGGAAGCGGTGAAAAACTGGTGGAAACCGTGGAGATCATGCAACAGATGAGAGATGAGTACCATAAACAATTTGACATACGGGTGTTCATTTCTAAGGCAGGAGATCAGGTTTTAAAATATTACAACCTTTCCAACACATTGGAAACGAAATTTGACAAAACATGGACTGAAATAAATTCAAATGCTCCTTTTTTAGCCGGACAGATCCAACTGGGGAGATATGAGTTTCTTCTGGTTGCTCCAGCAACATCTAACACAGTAGCCAAGATTTCTCTTCGCATTGCAGACACTCTATTAACCAATGCAGCAATTATGGGTCAGAAAACAAACACACCATTATATATCATGCCAACAGACTTCAGAGAGGGCATAGTTACCACGAAACTCCCTAATGGTAAAGATTTAAAGTTAACTATAACTAGAGAAGATGCAAAACACGTGGAAAGATTGGCTGCAATGGAAAGTACCACAGCCTTTGAATCTCCGGAAGAGATACCAGCCATATTTGAGAAACACGCCAGTCAACTTAAATAAATTCTCTTCTCAGCTGCAAAGTAACACTGAACTTCTTTATAGGGAATCCTTCATCAGTATCATCGTTAATGGGTGAAATTCCCCGGAAATAATGTTCTACGGCACCTGTACTGTCTATGTCCACAGGCACAGTTTCCATATCCTCTAAGTTATCAAAAAAAATGATATATTTCCATTATTTTATCTTCTGGACCTTTAAAATTTACAACCATGGCCCCTTCTCTTCTGTTATGAAGTGACACATATTTATCATTCACATCCAGAGATATATCTTTCTTTTTACTACCAGTAACCCTATGAAACACGATATTTGACATTTTTTACCCCCCAAATAACTGTTTTACACATCAAAAATTGTTTAAACTAGTTTTTTTATGTCTTTATAATTTATTATTGAACTTTTTGCATAAACAATTTTCCTCAATTTTTGCGAGTTTCACTAATGGTTGCCACAGGTTCAATCAATGGGTCTTTGGTTTAAAAAGTTACTTAACTACTCTGATTTATAGGTATCAGATTAGTTCTGATAGTTATGAGACTTAACACATGGAATATGATAAAATATAGTATAGATGTATAATCAGATGAATTCAATTCCGCCAGGTAGAGGTTTTTCAACCTTTTTTCCTACCTTTAAAATTTCAAAACTACAATATTCATCCCCTTTGGCGCGACATTTAATTTCTTCAACGGTAATTTCTGACTGGAAATATTTGGAGAAAGCAGCAGTTATAACCCCCGAACTCATTGCACCCATTGGTCTTTTTAAGTTAGGTAACTCTTCACATTCAAGATTTTCATAAATATTGATGGTTAGAGGATCCTTATTTGCCAGTTCAACATCCCCATCACTACACTTTCGCCATAATTCCCCTATAAATACCACGAAATCTTCAATGTCTAATAGGCTAAGTTCTGGATGCTTTTCATAAAAAGATTCAGCTATCAAAACACCCATATTGAAGAGTAAGGGGTTAATGTCAATTCCACTATCCAATAAAAAGATCTTTATTGCTCTAAATAGTAATCCATTGAACTCTGTTGCATCATTAACTTTGAAAATAGAATTGTAAAGGTAATCACCCACATCCATATCTACTCCAAAATCTGAGGATAACTCTACCAGCTGTTTGGCTTTGATGAAAAATAATTTTTTTCGCTTGTCTGCAGGATCACTTTTAGATCCAATAATACCTTTATCTTCCAAAACTTTCAAATGACTGGAAAGAGTGGGTTTAGATTTATCTAATCTCGTAAGGAGCTCATCAAAATATAACTCTTCTTTCTCCAGCATGGATAATATCTCTGCTTTGATAGGAGATTCAATTATTTTTGGCCCTTCTGGAGTTACATAGATATGAACAGTATTAACATAATCCTTTTTTTGGGGCATGTCAATGGTTTAGTTTTGCTTTATATAAATAGTTCATGCTATTCCGACAATATTAATCAATTTTAAATAATGAATACGTTTTTAGAATCCAAAAACCATTCGGTTAAAATAAATATTAATGGCTAAAATACGAACAGTTCGGATTATTGTAAAAGTTAAGCAATTTTTTAATCTGTTTTAATCAAATCAAAATAGTTTTGATAACATCAAAACTTATATATACTACTAAAATTCAATCGGTTAATATGGTAATATTCAAGTTCTTCAAATGATGATGTAAAGGGCTGAATATTATCCATAAAAATTCATTTCATTTGAAAACAATGGCGTAGATTGTAATTTACCAATTGTTTTCATTTGATGCAGAAAAAGGATACAAAAAAGGAGGTGAAATACAATGAAAAAACCAAAAGGGGGTGAAGCTAGTTGACATGCAACAAAAAACGTGGGATATTACTGCTAATGGCTATTTTCATGGCAGTTATTCTATGTGGCTCAGTAACTGCTGCTGATGCAGATACAAATAATGGTGCTGACACAGATATCCCATCGGAAGATGTGCAAATCTTAAGTGATTCTCAATCAGGAACAAACATTAATGCATCAACAGACATTGATCCAATAATAACTGGAAAAGTTATGGAAGGATCTTCAAATACGGGATTGTCAGGAGCTTCAGTAATAGTTGAAAACTCTAGCGGTGATATCTTAGCCCAAACAACAACAGGAGCTGACGGTTCTTATTCAGTAAACTTTAACAGCCTAAACACAGAATTCAAAGTAACTGCTGGTAAGCTGGGTTACATTCCTTGGACCAAAGAGGTCACAGTAACTGCAAATCCGAATGATCCTGCTGATCCCAACCTTTACGGAACTGCTAACTTCAGTTTATATGTTCTACCAGCGTACAGTGCTAATACTTCCAGCTATGTGTTAAATGTAGGTGTAATACCTCAACTTTTATTAGATATCTATGCTGGAAAATCCAGTGCTGAGGTGGATACCACAGTAGCACCTTACAGTACAGGTGAGTGCACACCACTCGAAATTACACTGCTTAATGGTAATTTGTTAGCAGGTCTTCTTGATGTGAGTTCAACAGGTGATCAAGGCACAGTAACTGGAGGAATCCTTCCCCAAAACTTACCTAGCTTACTACAAAGCCTGGGTCTTACTGTAGGGGCATTGACTGGAGAAGCATATTCAAGCACTTCACCCGTAGAAGCTAGTGGGGTAAGTAGTGTAGCAGCAATCAAATTGAATCTGCTTAATTTAATTCCCATCCTGAACTTAGGTCTTGTAGGTACCAACAGTACCATAACTCCTGATTTCAACACAGGTGCACTAAGTGCAACTTCAATATCTGGAGTAGGAGACATATCTCTTTTAGGTGGATTAATACAGATTAAGGCTTTAAGATCCAATGCAACTGCAGTGGCTAATGGTGAACCTGGAGGCGCTAGTGCGGACTTCACATGGTCCATAGCAGATATCATACTCTTTGGTGATAGTGTATTGCAGGATTTAACAGCAAATGGTTCTGTGGAAATTCCATACTTACTTAAGTTATCCTTAGGTGAAGAAACTGAATTGATCTCTGCTGATGGAACTCATGCTGAAGTTTCTGGAAATGTTTTAAATGTGGAACTTCTCAGTTTCCTATTAGGCGGTGTGAAGCTGACAATTGGCCATGCTGAAGCAGCAGTAACTGTTCCTATCGGTGGATTAAATGCAAAAGTAGCTGATCTGGAAATAGAAAAATCAGTGGATAATGCCAATCCCAACTACCAGGATACTATTGTAGTTACGTTAACTGCCTCTAATCATGGACCTGACGGAGCTACAAATATTCAAGTCATTGATCAACTTCCATTTGGACTTGAATGGGTGTCTGATGATTCGTACGGCGCTTATAATCCTGTAACTGGTGTATGGACCATTAGTAGTCTGGCAAATGGTGCATCTGCAGTGTTACATATCGTAGCACGGGTTGTTGCATCAAATACTCAGATAACTAATCTAGCAACCATTAACGGACCTGAAAACGACCAAAACCCTGACAATGACCAAGATACAGTGACAGTGGATGTTGCGGCAGCTTCTGACTTGGGTATCACTAAGACAGTGGACGATTCTACTCCAAATTACCTACAAAATGTGACATTTACTTTAACTGCACATAATTACGGACCTGACACTGCAACTAGCGTTTCAGTGGCAGATATGATTCCTGCTGGTCTTGAGTGGGTGTCTGATGACTCTAATGGTGCTTACAATTACAGTAGTGGTGTTTGGACTATTGGAAATCTAGCCAGTGGAACTAGTACTGCGCTACATATCGTGGCCAAAGCAGTTGGTTCTAACACTCAACTTGTCAATGTAGCAGTTATCAGTGGAACCAACTATGACCTGAATTCGACCAACAACCAAGCAACAGCCACAGTGAACTTAGGAACAGCCTCTGATCTTGGAATCACTAAAACAGTGAACAATGCCAACCCTCAGTATCTGGACTACGTTACATTCACTTTAACTGCGCACAATGGTGGGCCTGATGACGCACCAAATGTTAAAGTGTATGATACAATGCCCGATGGACTCCGCTACGTCTCAGATGATTCAGCCGGTGCTTTCAATCCTACAACTGGTTTATGGTCTGTTGGTTTCATGGCTAATGGAGCCACTCGTGTGTTACATGTGGTGATGCAGGCCATGGTTTCCAATGTTCAGTTAACCAACGTTGCCTATATAACTGACCCTGATCCAGTAAATCCAACAGCATTCTATGATCCCAATCCTGATAATGACCATGCTAGTGCAACTGTGGATGTGGGCCCAGCAACTGATTTAAGTGTAACCAAAACAGCCAGTGATACCATAGTTAACTATCTACAAGATGTGACTTTCACTTTAACTGCACATAACAGTGGACCCGACGGAGCTACAGGAGTGACCGTATTCGATCAGTTACCTGCTGGTCTTGAGTGGGTGTCTGATGACTCTAACGGTGCTTACAATCACGTCAGTGGTGCTTGGACAATCGGTAGTTTAGCTGCAAATTCAGATGCCATCTTACACATCGTGGCAAAGGCTATAGTTTCCAACACTCAATTAACCAACATTGCCACCATAAATGGATATGAAACGGACCAGAACTCCACTGACAATGAAGGTAACGTAACTGTTATTGTTGGACCAGCTTCTGATCTGAGTATCAGCAAATCAGTGAGTAATGCAAATCCAGGTTACTTGGAAAGTGTGACTTTCACTTTAACTGCACATAACAGTGGACCTAATGATACTACTGGTGTGAGCGTAGTTGATCAGTTACCTGCTGGTCTTGAGTGGGTGTCTGATGACTCTAATGGTGCTTACAATCACAGTAGTGGTGTTTGGACTATTGGAAGTTTAGCCAGCGGAACCAGTGCAGTACTACATATTGTAACTAAGGTAATGGTTTCCAGTGCTCAACTAGTCAATGTAGCAGTTATCAGTGGAACCAACTACGATCAGAACTCTACTAATAACCAGGATGATACTACTGTGGTTGTGGGAGCAGCTTCTGATCTGAGTATCAGTAAATCAGTGAATAACACAAATCCAAATTATCTAGACAACGTCACTTTCACTTTGACTGTACATAACAACGGTCCTGATGGATCTACAGGAGTATCTATAGTGGATACATTACCTGCTGGTCTTGAGTGGGTGTCTGATGACTCTAATGGTGCTTACAATCACAGTAGTGGTGTTTGGACTATTGGAAGTTTAGCCAGTGGAACTAGTACTGTACTACATATTGTGGCCAAAATAGTTGCTTCTAACACTCAACTAACCAATGTAGCGGTTGTTAGTGGAACTAATCCTGATCAAAACCCTGGTAATAACCAGGATGATGCAACGGTAAATGTTGCGGCGGCTTCTGATCTGGGTGTCAGTAAGGCGGTGGATGATTCTACTCCGAATTATCTGCAAAATGTAAATTTCACTCTAACTGTAACTAATGGTGGGCCAGATAGTGCTGTAGGTGTTTCAGTAACTGACCTTTTACCTACTGGTCTTGAGTGGGTGTCTGATGACTCTAATGGTGCTTACAATCACAGTAGTGGTGTTTGGACTATTGGAAGTTTAGCCAGTGGAACTAGTACTGCGCTACATATTGTGGCCAAAGCAGTCGCTCCCAGTACACAACTGGTCAATGTGGCAGTTGTTAGTGGAACTAACTATGATCAGAATTCTGATAACAATCAAGATAATGTGACTGTGACTGTTGGTGCAGCTTCTGATCTAGGTATCACTAAAACAGTGAATAAGGCCAATCCACAGTATCTGGACTACGTTACATTCACGTTGACCGCACACAACTATGGACCCAACGACGCACCAAATGTTAAAGTGTATGATACCATGCCTGATGGACTCCGCTATGTCTCAGACGACTCTAATGGTTCATTCAATCCTACAACTGGCTTGTGGTCTGTTGGTTTCATGGCTAATGGAGCCACTCGCGTGTTACATGTGGTGATGCAAGCCATGGTTTCCAATGTTCAGTTAACCAACGTTGCCTATATAACTGACCCTGATCCATTAGCTCTCGCTGCATTCTATGACCCTAACCCTGACAACAACCAAGCAACTGCAACCGTCACACCTTATTCAGCGTCAGATAACTCCACAACTTCCGAAACTCCAGAAACTCCAGAAACTTCAACTGAAAGCGCAACAACTACACCGGAAAAAACTGTTGGAATGCAAACCACCGGAATTCCCATTGGTGGCCTATTACTAGCGCTATTAGCTATTTTCGCTGGAATGTCACGGTCCAAAAGGGATAAACAATAAGAAAAAAATTCCATTTTCTTTTTTTCTTTTTTTAGTAAGTTGCAGAGGTGAAACTTTTTGAAATACTTCAAAATATCAGAATTTTGGTTATGGATGTAGGTGAAGTTGATGTTTAATTCCAGGATTTTAGTAGTAGAAGATGAGGCCATAATTGCCCTGGGTATCAAGAAAAAATTAGAGGAGTTAGGTCATAATGTGGTGGGGGTAGTTTTCTCTGGTAAAGAAGCAGTTGAAATTGCCTTAAAAGAGGAGCCTGATCTTATCTTGATGGATATTTCGTTGGAAGGGAATATGGATGGTATTGAAGCTGCCTGCAAAATTAGAAGCAAGATAAACATACCTATCATATATTTAACAGCTGGTACTAATGAAGAATTATTTCAACGACTTTGCATAACTGAACACTTCCAGGGAGTTTCTATGACCGAACATTACGCATACTTATCTAAACCTTTCAGCAAAAAAGAAATGGATGTTAATATTGAACTAACACTTTATAAATATAGTACTAAAAAAAAGCGTTTTGAAATCCCGGAAAAAGAGTTTCAAAAAGAATTACCATAAGAGAGTTCTTATATTTTTATCCTAATAATTATTCATAAAGCTTAAAGCCTGTTGATTTTCTTAATGAACGTTATCTTTAAAAAAGGAAATAATAGTAAATGAATTAAATTTTTAAACAGAATCCATTAATTTATGATAACGATTAGATGTTTACAGGATTGTATTAACGGTGGCAATTAATATTGGAATTTCTACAGTTTATAGCCAATGTCACGTAGAAACTTCTGTCTCCCAGCCACATCTTCTTCTGTCTCCAGATCATTCGGTTTAAACCCATCAATAACCCCGATTATCCCTCTTCCCTGTTTACTCTCCACAATCAAAACCTGAACTGGGTTAGCAGTGGCACAAAAAAGGTTCACCACCTCAGGAACACTCTTAATTCTTTGGGTGAGGTTGATGGGGAAGGCATTACGGAGGAAAATCAGAAAACTGTGTCCACAACCCATTTCAAGCATTTTCTCTCCAGCTAATTTCTCCAATTCACCATTATTCCCTGCAGTTCTCACCTTACAGTCTCCTGAAGCCTCTCCAAATGAAAGTCCAAACTCTGCCTGAGGCACGGTATTTACTATGGCCTCATAAAGGTCTTCAACAGTTTTTATAAAGTGACTTTGGCCTAGAATAATATTACACTCTTCTGGCACTTCTAATTTAACCATTTTAATATCAAGTTCCATGTCAATCCCCCTGTTTTAATCTATTAATAGTTATTGTTGGTTTAACTTTTTAACATTTAGAAAGGGGGTTTTCTTACTAGATCGATAAATTTATTTATATCGTAAATAAATTGTCATTAACGATCATTATAAAATTGATTGCTTGTGAAAAATTATTTGTTATGAAAATTCAAATAATACTATTATAAAAGAGTAACGTTAAATCTGAATTAATCATTGATGATCCTGTTTAATTTTATAAAACCATGGCTAACTAGCCAAGGGCTTAATCTAAAAGGTTCAATCATATTAAATGAGAGGTTTTAATTATGAAAGAGAAGATGAAGGAAATTGGGCTGCGAATAACTGAGCTTCGAAAGTTATCAGACCTGGAAGTTCAGGATATGGCAGATTACCTTAAAATATCCAGAAAAACTTACCAGGAATATGAAGATGGGGAAAAAGATATCCCTGCTAGTATTCTATTTGAAATCGCTCATAAACTACAAGTGGATATGGGTCTTCTTCTGACTGGAGAAGAAACCAGGATGCATATTTTTAGTGTAACTCGAAGGGGAAAAGGAGTAGAAGTAGGACGTAGAAAACAGTACCAATATGAGAATCTGGCTGAAAAATTCATACACAAAAAAGCCGAACCATTTATAGTCACTGTGGAGCCTAAAGATGCTGAAAATAAACCATCCACCAATTCACACCCGGGACAAGAGTTTAACTATGTTTTAGATGGTGTGCTTAAAATTTATATCCATGACAACGAGATCATACTTAATGAAGGAGATTCCATCTTTTTCGATTCATCCTATGAACATGCCATGGAAGCCTTGGAAAACAAACCCGCAAGATTCCTGGCTGTTGTGATGTAAAATTCATTTTCATTGGAAAGAACTTTAAATAAACTGCATAATACTCATGAAAATCCAATAAAATGGTTTAATAAAGCCGAGTAATTATAAGAATCTAAAAAATAATTTAACAAGAACACTAATTATAAAAATCTAAAAAAAGGACATCGAGATTTATTTAAATATAATGGTGATAAAAATGTCATCTTTACTTGAAAGATTTGTTTCAAAGGTTAATTTTGACTCTTATCAGGATTTTAAGGATAATTTCCATATAAAAACACCTGAAAACTTCAACTTTGCCTATGATGTAGTGGATGAATATGCTCGTCTGTATCCTGAAAAAATTGCCTTGGTATGGTGCAACGATGATGCTGACAGAATATTCACCTTCAAAGACATGAAAGAATACTCAAACCGGGCAGCTAACTTCTTTGCTCAGAAAGGGATAAAAAAAGGGGACAGAGTAATGCTCACTTTAAAGAGCCGTTATGAATTCTGGTTCTGTATCCTGGGCCTGCACAAGCTAGGGGCCATAACCATCCCTGCTACCCACATGCTCAAAACCAGAGATATTGTATACCGTGTAAAAAACGCAGGTATCAAAATGGTGGTATGCATAGCTGAGGACGGAGTGCCCCATTACTTTGATGAAGCCCACGAAAAATTGGAAGACACCGAGCTAGTAAAGGTAATGGTGGGTGATGAAGATAGAAACGGATGGTTAAACTTCCGGAAAGAAATCGGAAATTCATCCCCTGAATTTCAGCGTCCAACAGGTGTTAATGGTACTGAAAATGAAGATTTAGCTTTAATTTACTTTTCATCAGGAACCACGGGTCTGCCCAAGATGATCATGCACCAACACACCTACCCCCTAGGCCATATAATAACTGCAAAATACTGGCAAAACGTTGTTGAAGATGGATTGCATTACACTGTGGCGGATACTGGTTGGGCTAAGGCAATGTGGGGTCAGATATACGGCCAATGGATTGCAGGCACTGCAGTATTTGTGTATGATTACGAAAGATTTGATGCAGCGAAAATGCTGGAAAAATCATCATATCATGGGGTAACCACTTTTTGCGCACCTCCCACCATCTACCGCTTCCTCATAAAGGAAGATCTTTCCGATTATGACTTCTCAACCCTTAAATATGCAGTTACCGCTGGAGAACCATTAAACCCTGAAGTTTACAATAAACTATATGAATTCACAGGCCTAAGACTAATGGAAGGATTTGGACAGACAGAAATCGTAGTCAGTATTGCTAACTTCCCCTGGATGAAGCCCCGTCCAGGTTCCATGGGAAAACCATCTCCTGGATATGACATCCAGATTATGAATCCGGAAGGTAAAGAATGCGATGTAGGTGAAGAAGGAGAAATCGTGATAAAAACTGCTGATGCCAGACCACCAGGATTATTCTGTGGATACTACAAAGAAAAAGAGAAAACAGAAGCTGCCTGGTACGATGGATTTTACCACACTGGAGACACTGCCTGGAAAGATGAAGATGGCTACCTCTGGTTTGTGGGACGTAATGACGACATGATAAAAAGTTCAGGATATCGTATCGGCCCATTTGAGGTTGAAAGCGCAGTAATATCGCACCCGGCTGTCTTAGAATGTGCTATAACTGGAGTTCCACATCCAGTGAGGGGTCAAGTTGTAAAGGCCACCATAGTACTCGCAGGGGACTATGAAGCATCTCCTGAATTGGCTAAAGAAATTCAGAACCATGTTAAACAGGTCACAGCCCCTTATAAGTATCCGAGGGTGGTTGAATTTGTGGATGAATTACCTAAGACCATCAGTGGTAAAATCCGCAGGATTGAAATCCGAGAAAAGGATGAAAAAGAGTAGAACCAGATATGACTCTAGAAACAGTCTAAAATTTGGATTTTTACATCCATCCTTCCTATACAGATAAAACAAACGCATTTTTATATATTTATAATAATGCTATGATTTTTAAGTGTATTACTATTATATTAAAAAAGATGATAATTGAAGAGTAAGAGGATGATATGAATTATGACCAATCATAAAGAAGAGCCATACCCCGTTTTCAATGAACTGGAATGTAAGGCCTGTGAGCGTTGCATAATCGCCTGTCGTGAAGGTGTGCTCAAAATGAGTGAAGATATTAATGAACGTGGTTACCATTACGTAGTTTATACAGGGAAAGGATGTACCGGTTGTGGGGACTGTTATTATACCTGTCCTGAACCCCTGGCTGTAGAAGTTCACATACCACGAAAATCTCGAAACAAGCATCATAACGAATTAAATGATGAAAAAAGGGATAAGGGGGAAGATAAATGACTATCCAGCTAATCAAAGGAAACACTGCGGTTATCATCGGAGCGATGTATGCTGGTTGTGATTGTTTCTTTGGTTATCCCATCACACCTGCCTCTGAAATCCTGCATGAAGCCTCACTATACTTCCCTAAAGTTGGCCGGAAATTCGTACAGGCCGAATCAGAGGAATCCTCCATAAACATGGTTTATGGGGCAGCTGCAGCTGGCCATAGAGTCATGACAGCTTCTTCAGGACCTGGAATCAGCCTTATGCAAGAAGGTTTCTCTTTCCTGGCAGGAGCAGAGCTTCCCTGTGTCATTGTGGATATTATGAGGGCAGGGCCAGGTCTGGGAAACATAGGACCAGAACAGGGAGATTACAATCAAGTGGTGAAAGGAGGAGGTCATGGGAATTATTATAACATTGTCCTGGCTCCTAACTCCGTACAGGAAATGTGTGATTTTACCATAAAAGCCTTCCAACTGGCAGAAAAATACCGTAACCCCGCAGTGGTTCTGGCTGATGGAGTGCTGGGTCAAATGGTAGAACGACTTCAGTTCCCACAAGAAACTCTAAAACCAGTTTATGATGAATCATGGGCAGTTCGAGGTAACCGTGAAACCCGTAAAAACCTGGTAACCAGCATATTCCTTGATTTTAACCAGTTAGAAGATTTTAACTATCGTATCCAGGATAAGTACCAGGAAATCAGAGAAAATGAGGTGGATTACGAGGAATACCAGATGGAAGATGCAGAGATCATCCTAGTGGCCTATGGAATAAGCAGCCGTGTGGCCCGTTCAGCAGTGGACCAGGCCCGACTGGAAGGAATAAAAGCAGGACTATTCCGTCCCAAAACATTATTCCCCTTCCCAGAAGAAAAACTCCGGGAAATTGCCACCAGTAGAAATTGCCAGTTTCTATCAGTAGAAATGAGCAATGGGCAGATGAAAGAAGATATAACCCTAGCAATTCGCTGTCAACGCCCGGTAGAACTGGTAAACCGTATGGGGGGAAACCTCATTGACCAAAAAAGCATCACAGACAAGATCCATGAAATGGCAGGTGATAACTGATGACTAAAGAAAACACCATGGATGATAAACAGAGGGAGGAGATCACCCTGGATGAAAAAATCATCAAAAAACCTGAATCCATGTTGGATAGGTATCATCGTAAAGGCGGAAGCGCACCCACTGCCACCCATTATTGTCCAGGATGTGGTCATGGAATACTGCACAAACTCATAGGTGAAGCCATTGATGATCTGGGAATACAGGACCGTGCAGTCATGACCAGCCCAGTGGGATGTGCAGTCTTTGCCTACTATTATTTTGACTGTGGACATGTACAGGTAGCACATGGCCGTGCACCAGCAGTGGGAACCGGACTATCACGGGCAGAAGAAGATGCAGTGGTCATGCTCTACCAGGGAGATGGAGACCTGGCATCCATAGGACTAAATGAAACTATTCAGGCAGCTAACCGTGGAGAAAAAATGGCAGTTTTCTTTGTGAACAACACGGTTTATGGAATGACTGGAGGGCAGATGGCACCCACTACCCTGGTGGGAGAAGTCACAGTGACATGTCCAACAGGTAGAGACCCCCGTTATATGGGTTATCCTTTGCACATGTCTGAATTACTGGACAACCTGGACGCACCCATATTCATTGAACGAGTCTCTGTTTCAGACCCGAAACACATCCGCAAAGCTAAAATAGCAGTTCGAAAAGCTCTTGAAGTTCAGAAGGATGGTAAAGGTTATGCATTTGTTGAAGTACTTTCTCCCTGCCCCACCAACCTTAGAATGGATGCTCAGGGATCTCAAGACTTCGTTAACAATGAAATGACTAAAGAATTCCCTTTAAAGAATTTCCGTGACAGGAGAAAAGAAACTGAACCCCTTTGCAGGGCAAGTAGTGATTTTTCACAGGAATCATTAAATGAAATCTTTGAAGTTCAGGAAGGCAATTCCTGGGAAGCAAAGGATGATCCCTCCTTCCAAAGGAAGGTGGTACGCATTGCAGGATTCGGAGGTCAGGGAGTTTTAAGCATGGGCCTCACACTGGCACAGGCAGCCTGTAATGACCAGCGACATGTATCTTGGTATCCATCCTACGGGCCAGAACAAAGAGGCGGAACATCAGACTGCACTGTGGTCATTTCTGGGGAAATTATAGGATCTCCTGTACTGGAAACCTCCGATGGTTTGGTGGCAATGAACCAACCTTCACTGAAAAAATTCGCCTCCAAAGTTAGGAAAGGTGGAATTATCATCTATGAAAGCAGTATAGGTGAGTTCGAATCTCCTGAAGGTCTCAGGACCCTGGCCATACCTGCACGCAAAATTGCCAAGGAACATGGTGTTAAAAGAGCAGCCAACACAGCCATGCTGGGAGTAATAATGGAACTGGGATTAACAGATCTTCCTAAACATGTTTTTGAGGAAGCAGTTGAACATACCTTCCGCAGAAAACCCAAACTGGTACCTGCTAACCTGAAGATACTGGAAGCAGGGGCACAATGGGCTCGGGAAAACCTTAAAACACAATAAAACATTTTTTTTATTTCTTCTATTTTTGCATTGTTTAGTTTTTCCACTATCAATTAAGAAGCATTGATAATCAACTTATAGTTCAATAACTCAAATTTTAAGTAAAACGAAAATCAAATTATTATATAACATATATTGGTTTAGGGGTTCAAATGGGGGTTATTTAATTAACTATTAAATATGGGGGTGAATTAATGGGTTTTTTATCAGAAAAAGAAGATATTTCCCTGGTTTTGTGTGGAGAAGCAGGACAGGGAATCCAAACTGTGGAAGCAATACTGGCTCAGGCTATTAAACAGAGTGGTTACCATATTTTCTCCACCAAAGAATACATGTCAAGGGTCAGAGGAGGGCAGAACTCTACAGAAATACGAGTATCATCCCACCGAGTTGCTTCTTATGTTAATCGGATTGATATTCTCCTAGCACTGAGCTCTGGAGCCATAAAACATCTTAAAGACAGGATATCGGATGATACTCTAATAATAGGTGATCCAGAGCATCTTAAAACGGTGAAAGAAGAGGGTCTTCTGGGGAAAATTACTCAGAATACAGATAATTTTATAGAGATCCCCCTTATGGAAACTGCTCAGGATATTGGAGGACTCATATTTACCAATGTAATAGCAGCAGGATTCATCTCCCGCATCCTGAACATCCCCAAAGAGATATTCGACGGGCTCATCAGTGACATGTTCACACGGAAAGGCTCCCAAATATTAGAAAACGATTTAAAGGCTGGGGAAGCAGGTTACAGGATAGGTCATGAATTGATGGAATCTAAATCAGAGTTAATTCAAATTTCACTCTCTGGCCAGTCAAAAGTTCGTGATGAACTTTTAATCAATGGAACTGACGCTATAGGATTTGGCTGTCTTGCTGGAAACTGTAAATTCATGTCTTCATATCCTATGACTCCTTCCACTCCACTCCAGAGATTTCTGGCTGGTAATGCCCATGAATTTGAACTGGTATACGAGCAAGCAGAAGATGAAATAGCAGCCATTAACATAGCCCTAGGGGCATCTTATGCAGGGGCACGTAGCATTGTAGCCACATCAGGCAGTGGATTCGCCCTAATGGAGGAGGCTGTAGGTCTGGCGGGAATGATAGAAACACCCCTGGTTATATACATAGCCCAGAGGCCTGGTCCAGCAGTGGGACTTCCCACTCGCACCAGTCAGGAAGATCTGAACCTGGCACTCTACTCCGGGCCGGGTGAATTTCCCAGAATCATATTCGCACCTGGAAAACTGGAAGATGCATTTATATTAACTCAAAAAGCATTTAACCTGGCTGAAAAATATCAGATCCCGGTTTTCGTTTTATCAGACCAGTACTTCGTTGATTGTTACTACAACCTTCCTTCTCTCCCACTGGAAGATGTTAAAAATGAAGATTATCTGGTGAAAACCACTCCTGAATACCAGAGATATCTCATCACCCATGATGGGATCACTCCACGGGGAATACCAGGATATGGTGATGGGTTGGTGGTTGTAGACTCAGATGAACATGATGAAGAGGGACACATCACTGAAAATCTGAATATAAGGACTAAAATGGTTGATAAAAGATTGAAAAAGATTAAACAGATTAAAAAAGATGCTATTTCCCCAGAACTTGTGGGTCCAGAAGATTATCAGGAACTGGTAGTGGGATGGGGTTCCACTTACTGGCCCATCCGAGAAGCTCTAGAAAACATCCTCGAAAGTGATAAAGAAAAGAAAATAAGTTTCCTTCACATGAAACAGCTCTACCCATTCCATAAATCCGTAGTGGAGTATTTGGAAAGGGCAGAGGATGTTATAATATTTGAGAACAATGCCCAAGGACAACTGGCCAACCTTATAAAACTTGAAACTGGCTTGGAAATACAGGAAAAAGTTTTAAAGTACAATGGAATGCCATTTTCAGTGGAAGAAGTGGAAGAGAATCTTAAAAAATTTATGGGTCTTGAGAATGATGATACTCTAAGTGTTAGGGAGGTGTCCTCATGAAACCCAAAGATTTTGACATGCCAGATGCAGATGTGGCCTGGTGTCCCGGATGTGGAAATTTAGCAATTTTACGTAGTCTCAAAACTGCCCTGGCCGAACTGGAAATCCCACCACAAGACCTGGTTTTTGTATCTGGAATAGGACAGGCAGGTAAATTACCACACTACATCAAAGGTAACGTGTTCAATGGCCTACATGGGAGGTCTTTATCTCCAGCAACAGGTATAAAAGCAGTTAATCCGGAATTAACAGTTATTGATGTGAGTGGAGATGGTTGTATGTATGGGGAAGGGGGCAACCACTTCATTCACACCATCAGACGTAACCCAAACATAACCAACCTGGTTCATAACAACATGGTCTACGGCCTCACCAAGGGACAAGCGTCCCCCACCAGTCAAAAGAACTTCAACACACCTTTACAAGTTGATGGTGTATTTTTAGAACCATTCAACCCATTGGCAGTGGCCATTGCTCTTGATGCCTCATTTGTAGCCAGAGCATTCAGTGGAAATCGTAAACAAACCATTGAAATCTTAAAAGCAGCCATAAAACATAAAGGATATGCATTGGTGGATATCTTCCAGCCCTGTGTAACCTTCAACAAAGTAAACACCAGGAACTGGTTCAAGGAACACACCTATTACCTGGAAGATGACCATGATCCCAGTGACAGGAATCTAGCCTTCCGTAGGGCCACTGAAACAGAAGAATATCCTCTGGGAATCTTTTACACCAATCCCAATAAACGAACCTTTGAGGAGAACCTCAATGTGTATTATGAGGATAAAACACCATTATTCCAGAGAAAAGTTAATATACAGAAAATTAAAGCTCTTATGGAGACAAAAAGATGAATTAGATAACTTTTTAATATTATAATTGGATAAAAGAACAAAAATATATACAAAATAACGTTCTCATGAAATAAAGGTCAATCAGGTTAAATCATTAATTAAAATTATGTCCCATGTTATTTTGAGGTGGAAAATGAGGAAAGTTAAAATATTATCATGGAATGTCAATGGAATCAGGGCAGTACACCGTAAAGGATTCCGAGATTGGTTATTAGAAGATAAACCAGATATTTTATGTATTCAAGAGACTAAGGCTGTCCGGAAACAATTTCCCTCGGATATTAGGAGTGTTGATGACTATCATTTGTATCTGTCTGAAGCAGAACGCAAAGGATACAGTGGCGTGGCCACTTACACCAATAAAAAGCCGAAAAAAGTTAGACAGGGATTTGGAATTCCCAAATTCGACAGTGAAGGCCGCACTCTCATAACAGATTATGGGGACTTTGTACTTTTTAACATCTACTTTCCCAACGGTAAAATGTCCCAGGAAAGGTTGCAGTATAAATTAGATTTCTATGACTCATTCCTGGACTATGCTGATGCTCTTAAAGAAGAAGGAAGGAACATAGTGGTTTGTGGTGATGTTAACACAGCCCATAGGGAGATAGACCTGGCCCGACCCAAAGAAAACGAGAAAATTTCAGGTTTCCTTCCCATTGAAAGAGAATGGATTGATCGTTTCCTTAGCCATGGATATGTGGACACTTTCCGCGAGTTCAACCAGGAAACTGACCAGTACACCTGGTGGAGTTACCGTACCCGTGCCAGAGAACGGAATGTGGGCTGGAGACTGGATTACTTCTTTGTTAACGAAGAATTTATGGATAATGTCCAATCATCTTACATACTTTCCGATGTAATGGGATCTGACCACTGTCCAGTGGGAATTAATATAAAATTGGATTGATTTGGATTGATAATGGAATTTGTAAGGTAAAAAGAAAATAAACAATAAATGGATTCGGGGGATAAATATGGACAAATTTGAGGAAAAAATGGCAGAAATTGCAAAAGAAGACCTATCAGAATCTGAAATGAATAAAAGATTTTTAGATGAGCTAGGGGATGATTGTATCTGTCCGGATTGTCCCATGTATAATCAGTGCGCTCAAGAGAAATACGAAGGCCTTTATTGCCTCATGGGCAAATCAGAATGTAATTTAGAGGAAGATGATTGTATCTGTCCGGATTGTGATGTATTCAATGACTTAGATCTTAAATATGATCTTTTTTGCATCAAAGGATCCGAAAAAGAACTAAGAGGTGCTTAATCTAAGTTCAAACAGCCTTATTTTTTAAAATTTAGGGTTTCTTTAAGTGTTGGATTCTATTCCTGCTTATTGATCCATTAATTCATTAAACATCCATTAATTCATTAAACATCCATTAATTCATTAAACATCCATTAATTCATTAAAACATCATATTTCCATATTTCATTTTATCATAAGATGTTGTGTTCATTTTTTTTAGATTTAAAAAGATTTTAAGTGAAGAAATTACCTAAACATCACATGTTTTATAAGGTTTTTAACAGATAAAGAACCAACCTTAGAATGGGGTTGTAGGAGAACTATAAATAAATCATTTAAAAATTTCACAATTCCCCTATCATAAGTTTATCTCACAATAAATTTGCGTTATCAACTATATAAGAGGAGTGCTATGAGTTATCGTAAAACAGCCAAAAAATTTTTAGATTCACAGGGAATATCCATCGGAGATCAAATTTTAATAAAAAAAGATGACATAGAATATCAAGGAATGTTATTAGACCGGGCAGAAGATGCTGATGAGTGGCATGTAGTGTTGAAACTGGCCAACGGTTACAACATAGGAGTGAACATAGTGGAAGCTGAGGCCAAGCTCCTTGAGAAGGGAGAAAAACCCAAAATAGATCTTCCACCACTAGACCTTAAAGAAGATCCGGAAAAAATGAACATTTCCATCATATCCACAGGTGGAACTGTGGCTTCCATAATTGATTACAAAACCGGAGCTGTCCACCCTGCTTTCACTGCCGATGACCTGTTGAGGGCCACTCCCGAACTCCTGGATGAGGCCAACATCACTGGGAAGGCCATAATGAACATTCTCAGCGAGAACATGAAACCGGACTACTGGGTTCAAGCTGCCAGGGCAGTGGCTGATGAGATAACTGAAGGTGCTGAGGGGGTGGTGGTGGCCCACGGGACCGATACCATGCATTACACTTCTGCTGCTTTGAGTTTCATCCTTCAAACACCAGTCCCCATAGTTTTAACCGGTGCCCAGAGGAGTTCAGACAGACCATCATCTGATGCCTTCATCAACCTTATGAGTTCAGTGGCTGCTGCTAAATCAGACCTTGCCGAGGTCATGGTGTGTATGCATGCCACAGAAAATGATAGTCAAACTTATCTACACAGGGGTACTAAGGTGCGTAAGATGCATACCAGCCGCAGAGATACTTTCTCCAGCATTAACACCCTTCCCATGGCCCAGGTTAAGGATGGAAAGGTGAAGATCCTTGATAAAGATTACCCGTACACCAAACGTAATGAGGACCAACTAGAAGTTAATGACTTATTAGAACCAAAAATCGCCTTCATAAAAAGTTATCCTGGAATTTCAGGAGAATTAATCGATTACCATATAGATAAAGGTTATAAAGGAATGATGATAGAGGGCACTGGACTGGGCCACTGTCCAGAGTATCTTATTTCCCCCATAAAAAGGGCAATTGATGAGGGAATACCAGTCGTAATGTCTTCGCAGTGTTTATATGGTCGAACCAACCTGAATGTATACAGCACTGGCCGCAAACTCTTAAAATCAGGGGTAATACCTGTGGGTGACATGCTACCAGAAGTAGCTTACGTGAAACTGGTGTGGACTCTGGGACAGACCACTGACCCTGAAGAAGTTAAAAGGATAATGCAAACCAACCTTAAGGGAGAATTGGTGGAAAAATCATCCTCAAAATATTTCATAAAAGATTACGGGATATAACAGGAGATAAATGGTGATATACATGGTTGAAAAAGCAGATTACGAAAAACTGGGCCTGATGATGGGTCTTGAAATACACCAGCAACTCAACACAAGCAAAAAACTCTTTTGTCCCTGTGAATGTGAATTAACAGATAAAAAACCTGATTACAGAGTTTTAAGATATTTAAGGCCCACTCAAAGTGAACTGGGTAAAATTGACCGAGCTGCCTTTGAAGAATCTCGTCGGAAACTCACTTTCCTTTATGATACATATTCTCAGCACACCTGTCTGGTGGAGGCAGATGATGAACCTCCTCATCCCCTAAATCCAGAAGCACTGGAGATTGGCCTCATAATCGCATCATTACTCAACATGCAAGTGGTGGATGAATTCCACACCATGCGAAAACAGGTAATCGACGGAAGTAACACTGGAGGATTCCAGAGAACAGGATTGGTAGCCACCAATGGTTATATGGACACTCCCTATGGGAGAGTGGTTATAGAGAACCTTTGCCTGGAAGAAGATGCCGCACGTCGTATGGGTCAAAGGAAAGGAAACATGGAATTCCGCCTGGATAGGCTGGGAATACCTCTCCTGGAGATAACCACGGATCCTTCCATTAAACTCCCGGAACAGGTTCGTGAAGTAGCCTACCAGATTGGCCAGGTACTGCGCAGTACCAAGGTTAAACGTGGTTTGGGTACCATACGTCAGGATCTGAATATTTCCATCAGGGAAGGTGCTCGAGTTGAGATTAAAGGAGTTCAAGACCTAGATTCCATGCCCATACTGGTGGAAAATGAGGTTAAACGTCAACTAAACCTTTTAAAAATACGTGAAGAACTCCATAACCGAGAAGCAGAGATTGAAGGAGAAATTTATGATCTCAGTGATTTATTAAGGGAAACTGAATCTAAAATAGTATCTAAAGCCCTTAAAAAAGGTGGTAAAGTATTAGCTATAAAACTTATAGGGTTCAGGGGATTGATAGGTAAAGAATTACAACCTAACCGTCGATTTGGAACTGAACTAGCAGGATACGCTAAAAAGATGGGTGTGGCGGGTATTTTCCACACTGATGAACTTCCGGCTTATGGGATAACCCAGGAAGAAGTGGTAAAGGTTAATGAGTTTTTAGGGGTTAGTGAGGAAGATGCTTTCATCATGGTGGCTGATGAGAGTGATAAGGCCAGAAATGCCTTGGAGGAAGTTCAGCACCGGGCGAAAATTGCCATGGAAGGTGTGCCTGAAGAGACCAGAAAAGCTCTGGAAGATGCTAACACAGAATATCTCCGCCCCCTACCAACTGCCAGTCGAATGTACGTGGAAACCGACATACCAGTCCAAGTAATATCCCAGGAACACCTTGAACATGTCAAAGCCAATTTACCAGAGTTACCTGAAGAAAAAAAGGGTCGGATCATTGAAGAATATGGGTTAAGTGAGGATCTGGCCAGTCAACTTGTACGTCAAGATAAGGTT
>JAHKLQ010000203.1 GCA_020854975.1 Methanobacterium sp. | reverse complement strand
TGTTCACTAATATGAGTTTAAATTATAATTGTTTGTGAAGAGAGCTAATAATTTAGAGATATAAATCCAGACATGAACAAAATTATGTTCGAAAGTGAATTTTGAGTGAGAATATTTACCGATACTGATGGTAATACTGGATTTATTCCCTATCCGCCGCCTTAACGGACCCCAGTCCTGATCTGGAACAAAGCCGCCGCCAGTTCCTCATCAGGACAACTATTTTTATCTGTTTTCATCAAATTTTTATAGTTTAGGTTCTATTTTAAGTAACACCATCATCTCATTGGCATAAGAAGAGATTTATTGTTTACTGTAGGATAATCCTTTGATAAGTTAATTATTTCCTCTAATAAGTTAATTTATTATAATACCTCAGGATATACACTTTATAACCTTGAATAATCGAGTGATAAACATGACTCATCCAGATGATGACCCGGAAATGATTTCTTTTGAACTTATCTGCCCTGAATGTGGTGTTAGTAACCCTGAAAACGCGGAATATTGTTTGGTCTGTGAAAGAGATCTTAGAAATACTCTTTTATTTTTAGAAGATGATTCTTTTGATCTGGAAATAACCAGCGACTCTGTAATTGAATACCGAAAAAACTTCTGGGGTACCAGTAGAACAGGTAAGGTAATAAAATATCCTTTAAGTGAAATAAGTAACCTGGAATTTGGCTCGCCAATTACCAGGTTTAAGTTTGATTTTAATGGAAAAAGACATGTTATACCTCTTAAAAATGAGAATATGAAAAGTTTAAAACAAGTATTAAATAAAATTCTGGATTAATTATGAGTTAGTTATTTTATAAGTTAGGGATTAACTTTGGTTATTTTATAATGGATTACCTATGGATTATATTTTAATTAATGGATTATCTAGGATTATCTTTTAATGGATTACCTATGGATTATCTGCTAATAAATTAACTGTGGATTATTTTCTATATTCCATAATGAGCATGGTAATATCATCAAACTGTTCACCACCACTCATAAATATGTCAACTTCTTTTTTAACCTGGGATAATTGCTCGGTGAGACTTGAATCTTTTTTATTATTCATAATTTCCAGCAAACGAGACTCTCCAAACAGTTCATCATTATTATTGGTGGCTTCAGTAACCCCATCAGTATAGAGGCAGATCTTATCCCCAGTTTTTAAAGTGATCTCATTTTGATGGTACTCCATATTTTCCATACCAGCTAAAACAAACCCGGGTTTTGCTTTCAACCAATCATAATCCTGGTTAGCATATTTTAACAGAGGAGGATTATGTCCAGCATTTACATAGGTAAAAATACCGGTGCCAATCTCTAAAATCCCCATAAATGCTGTTACAAACATGTTTTCATCATTTCCTTCATACAATTGATTGTTAACCGTGGTGAAGACTTCTGCAGCACTTTTCCCCAGTTGTGCCTGGTTTTTAATCAGAGTCTTGGTAACCACCATAAACAGAGCTGCTGGTACGCCTTTTCCAGAAACATCAGCAATTACCATTGCCAAATGATTATCATCTATCAGGAAGAAATCATAAAAATCACCACCTACTTCCTTGGCAGGCATAGCCAGGGCATAAATATCAAATTCATTTCTCTCAGGGAAAGGTGGGAATTTCCGGGGTAACATATCTTCCTGTATCTTCCTGGCAACATTTAACTCGGTATTTATCCTTTCTTTTTCTGTGGTAACTTGTTTGAGGTTTTTTACATAAATTTCCAAATCTCTGACCATTTTCTGGAAAGAATTAGCCAAAATTCCCACTTCACTCTCCTTGGTTACATACTGTTCACATTTGGCTATAATATCACTACTATTGGATATGTCCTCAGAATCACCAACATAATTCTTTACAATATCTGATATGGATTCTATGGGAGTTGTGATATTTTTTTCAATATACCATAAAAATCCTATGGAAGATACATAAAAAATAGTGAGTATGATGGTAATATTTAGGTATACGGATTCCCAGAATTGGATTTCAGCCCCTTCTCCTCCAGTGATGGTTAAAATAGATCTGATCCCAGTTACTATGGCAATAATTGCACCGGTAATGATGAAAATTACAATTAATTTTTCTGTTAAAGAAATCTTTATCTTGCTTGTTTTTTCTTTAACTTCCTTAGTTATCGGTTTTAAAAAATATAAAAAAATCAAGGAATAAGATATGGCTCCTGCAGTAAACGCCCAAATATCCGGCTCACTAAAAGTAGAATACACTGCATTTGCCACGGCAATTATAATAGCTATTATAGCTATCAAGTCAAAGATCTTCGGTGAAACTGAAGGTTTTTTGACTATTTTTGGTTTATACATCCTAATTCCATAAAGGTTAGCTCCAATAACTATCAGAGATCCCAGCATTATAGAAAAATCGAAGTTATTAACTGCATATATGAGAGTGGTTAAAGAAACCAGATCATATAACCCTGTTGCATCCATTAAAAACCCTAATAAGCCTGCCATGACAATGGCATTGATGAACATGATTACTACAAATTTAATTAAGTTTTTCACCGTATCCAAGCGGGGTGAACTGATCTTTTCCCCTATATCCAGTGTGTACCATAATTTGTAGGGAATATAACCATAGAAAAATTGTATAAAAAAGGTTATTATGTAAATTTCAGGAGGGTAACCAGCTAATATATTGGATGTTAGATTTCCCAGTGCAGCTCCGACTGCTCCCCATGGACCAAACATCAAACCTAAGGTAGGTGGTAAGGCACTGCCTGGACCTAACTCCAATACAGGTATTACTGGAATGAAGATATTAGAAACAAATTCAATTATGAAGATAACAGCACTGCAAATAAATAACCGCACCACATTTGATTTGATGCTACTGGTTGAATCATTCATTTCCATCTTCACCAATTCTTTAATCATTTAAACTATTTTTTAAGAGTTAAACTATTTTTTAAGAGTTAAAACATTTATTTAAGGTTAAATCTTCTTAACGATTACCTGAAAGGGTTAAACTCTTTTTAAGAGTTAAAACATTTTCTCCATTATGGAATTCGTATCCTATATAATCCACATTTTTCTTTATCAAATGAATTCCTAACCCTCCAATTTCTTTTTCTTCTGTTTTAATGGAAAAGTCAGGATCTTCATTTTTTAAGGGATCAAAAGGAATTCCAGAGTCTCTAAACTCTATTATAATTTGTAAAGGATTTCCCCCAATACAGGAGGTAATGGTAACTTCACCCTCTCCTTCACCATAAGCATATCTGGCGATATTCACATATACTTCTTCAATGGCAAGTTCTAACTTAAATAGTATGTTTTCAAGGATATCCAAACCATTTAACTGATTATGAATAAAATTCAGCACAGTTGGCAGGTTTTCTATTTTGGCGGGTAATGTTATTGTATCCATAAACATCGACTACCCTTAATTTTAATTGTTACTGAAATATAATCCCATTATCCTATTTTTACTGGTAATATAATCTATTATCCTGTTGTTACTGATAATATAATCCATTTATCTTATTTTACTGGTAATATATTCCCATTATAATCTGTTACTGGTAATATAATCTTTTTATCCTATTTTACTGATAATATAGTCATATTATCCTATTAATCAATAAATCAAACTTCTGCATGAACTTTGAACTATTTAAATTGATTATTCAATGGTTAAAATGTCAATAAACCCGGTGGTTTCAAAAACTTCCATAACAAAATCATTAGCATTCCTAATAGTCATGCTGCCCTGGTTATTCATAGTTTTCTGGGTGGCAAGAATCAGTCTCAACCCTGCACTGGAAATATACTTCAATTCTTCAAAATCAAATACCAATGTTTCCACCTCGGGAAGATCTTCCCCTAGTTCTTCTTCTAAAACCGGTGCAGTGTTGGTATCCAGCCTACCCTCTAATCTAATTATTAGTTTATCTTCTTCTCTTGTTTTATCAATGTTCATGGTTTAAACCCCTGAATAACGTATAATCTTAATTTCATGATTAATATCAATCTTATCTCATTTTTATGGAATCATAAACCCTTTCAATGAAATCCTAAATCATTTCTATGGAATCATAAACCCTTTTTTATGGAATCCAACTCTGTTTATGAAATCCTACCCTTTGTATGGAATCATAAATCTTTAAATGGAATTTCATACTTCTTATATTGGGAATTTATACTTTTTTTATGGAAATAACCGTGCTGTTTAATCCTATTACCCTGGCATAGCTTATATCATCTGCCATTTTCTGTAACACGGCAATGTTTTCAAAGGATTCTTTTTCTTCCGGTAAATAATTGGCAGGGTTAAATTCAACTCCTGAATCCTTAAAGGCCATGGTTATTTCTTCATCCCCAATTTTTGCAGTGATATCCATGTAATCTATTTTATTCTGATTGTAGTTTATGGTGTTTATGGCCATTTCTTCCATGGTCATACCTATTCGTAGTGCAATCTTTTCATCCACTCCATTTTCTGTGACAAAATCAATTAATTTTTCAGATAAGCCTACCACATCTTCCACAGAGTTACCAATTGTCACATCCATTACCGGAGTATCCCCATGGTTACCCAACAAGAAAAATCCGGAATATTTACCATGGGAGCGTTTAGAGATGATGCGGGTGGCCAGATAAATAATGATTATGGCACCCAGTTCTGCTATTAAAAATGATATCCAAATACCATCTGCACCTATAATACCTGCAAGTAAGTAAGCACTGCTTACTGGGATTAAAAGGCCCTCGGTTATGGAGATGATAAATGATAATTCTTTCTGTTGGATGGCCTGAGTATAAAACATCATTAAAAAGGTGATGGCCATGGCAATAATGCTCAAGGAAAGTATATGTATGGCATTTATTCCCACTGCCAGGTCCACAGCATCATGCACACCAAATAAGTTAAGTAGGGGGCCTGGGAAGGCCATGAAGAGTATGGTGAATACTACCCCTGCTAATAACACGATCTTGAGGGAGGTGTTGATGGTATATCTTACTCCAAAATAATCCTTTTCCTGGAAGTAAACAGAAACTATAGGGGACATGGCCTGGGAAGTCCCAATTAAAAACATGTAAACAATGAAGAGACTGTTGTAATAAACAGAAAAGGCTGTTAAACCTGGTTTACCTATTACCAAAGATATAAGGGTGTTTATGAAAAACAGTTTAAGGGTTAAAAATAGCTGTAAAGACGCAGGGGGAAACCCGATCTTTACAATTTCCCATACTGCATATAATTTACATTTTGCCAAAGACAGGAAATGCATGGTTCTATCTTTATAGAAGAAATATTGCATGATGAATATGGTTCCTACAGTGTATCCGGTGATGGTTGCCAGTGCTGCTCCCTGAATATCCATACCCAGTACCAGTATATAGAAAAAGTCCATTACCAGGTTGACGATGTTAGCTATTAACAGGGCATAAAATGATAATCTGGGTTTGCCATCTGCCCGTATAAAATAGGCAATACCCATTAAAATAAACAGTAGGGGTGATCCCATAAAGTAAACCCATAAAAACCGGTAAACCAGCACTGCCAGCTGGGGATTGCTGGTGAGGGCAGCTACCAAATTATTTAGAAACACTAAGCCCACCACTGAAAAGGCCACTCCAATGGTGATTAGTAGGATAATGGAGACTGTGAAGAACATGTCACTTTTTTCTTCATCCCGGTCTGCTTTGGCCACTGCTGAAAGTAGAGAGCCTCCTAAGCCCACCATCCAATAAATCAGGTTAATGAAGGTGATTATAGGGGCAATGAGGGCCATGGCAGAGATGTTAATGGGTCCCAGGGTGTTACCTACAATTACGGTGTCCATGAAGGTGCTGATGTTCATGGCCATGGACATGAGTAGGGTGGGTAAAAAGAATTCTTTAAATTTGGCAGAAACCAGATTATAATTTCTTTCATACATGTTATTCCTCGATAAATACTACCTTTACTATGTACTTCAAATTGTTATGTGGAGTTAAATCCTTAATCAAAGAAGTTCATCTCTTTAAGATACTTTATGAACATTATTAAATATTCATCACTAATTAAAGGCCACTGGTATCCTAATCTGTATAAAATTTGGGTGGTGTAATCGTTAACCACCTGGACCAGGGCCCTTCCCTTACCTTTTCCCATGCCCATGGCAGTGACCAGTCCTGAAATGGCATCCTGTTTATTTTGATCTCCCCTGGCCTGGGCAAAGGCTTTTTCAAATTCATCTTTTTCTGCTCCAGAAATATCAAAACCCACAGTTCTCATAATTTCTATTATGTCTGCAATGTAGATCTGGTGATTATTGTAAACATGGAAGAGAGTGCAAGGAGATGGTGTTCTGCCTAAGAGTATAATGGCTCGGGCTGCCAGATCTATGGGGGTGAGTTCTACCCTTCCACCCAGAACTGAGTAGGGTATTCTTCCTATGGCTGCATAGGCCCTTAGTCGGTTTACAAATCCATTGGTTTCAAAATTAATCTGGAATTCACTGTCTGACTGGCGGGCCATGAGGTTACCCATCCGCACGATCTTACAGGACAATCCTTCATTAATAGCCTCCAATACCACTCTTTCTGCTTTAAATTTGCTGCTTAAATATTTGTTATCAAGAGATTGGCCTACGTATATGGTTTTTTCATCGAATTCTGTGTCCAGTGGTGGTATATTGTCTACACTTTCTCCAGCCACGCTGGTTGTGGATATCTGGATAAATTTACAGTCCTTTTTCCTACAAAAGTCAACTGCATTAACCACTCCGCCGATGTTGATGTCTTCAATCTGGGTTCCTGCTGCAAAATGTTTCACATTAGCTGCACAGTTGATAACTGTATCTATGGGAAGACCCCTTGATTTTTCAAAATCAGCTTTACTGGTAACATCCCCCTCAATAACCTGGATCCTGGATCCGAATAATTCTTCATAATTTCTACTGAAATAATAGAATAATAGAGTTTTTAAACGTTGCTCGGGTGTGGTGCGTCTTCCCCTTCTGAGCATGCAGTATATGGAGCCGGTTTCGTTTTCTATGAATTCCTTTAAAACATGTATCCCTAAAAATCCAGTGGCACCGGTTAATAAAACATTGCCCAATTCTTCTTTTTCGCCATTTACAAAATTTTGAATGGTGTTTTTTTCTAAAATTCCATTAAGAATGTCATATGAATAGTTTTCCTGTTCTTTGGTTGAATTTTCAGCTTCAGTGATAACCCGTGCTAATTCACGGGGGCTGGGATTGGCAAAAACATCCCCATATTTTATTTCATAACCCTGGTTCAGGGATTCTATGGTGATTTTGGTTACCAGGAGTGAGGTTCCACCTAAATCAAAGAAATTATCAGTTGCTCCTACATTAGGTATGTCCAGTATTTTGGCAAATGTTTGGGCAAAGAATTTTTCAGTTTCATTTTCTGGTGGAATGTATATCCTTTCTTTTAAAACCGGTTCAGGGAGAGATTTAAGATCAGTTTTACCATTAGGGGTTTGGGGTAATTTATCCAGTGACATGAATATGGTGGGTACCATATATTTGGTGAGTCGCTTTTTTAACTCATTTTTCAGATCATCAACATCGATTTTTTCCGTACTGGTAAAATAGGCACATAAGTGGTCCTGGGATTGTACTTTCTTAACCACCACTGCCACAGCTTTTATACCTGCATAATCTGAGATTGCATTTTCAATTTCTCCAATCTCAATTCGGAGGCCCCTTAGTTTGATCTGGTTATCCAAGCGTCCGTAAATATTATATTCACCATTTCGTTCTTTACTGGCAAAGTCACCGGTTTTATAGTAGGGAATGCCATTTATGGTGATGAATTGTTTCTGGTTGAGTTCTTCTCTATTAAGGTAGCCCTGGGCCACTCCCATTCCACCTACATATAATTCTCCAATAACCCCACAGGGAAGGGGATTCCCATCTAAGTCCATTACTTCTTCCGTTACATTTAATAGGGGTTTACCCACGGTTATTTGATTACCATCAGTGATGTGTTTGGTGTTGCAGGAAATGGTGGTTTCACTAGGACCATATACATTGTATATCTCTCCTGATGTACAGTTTTCCAGTTTTTTATGTAGTTGTGGGGGGTATTTTTCACCAGCAACACTGATGATCTTACAGTTAGCTAATGCCTTATCCATACCATCCACTTCTAAATATTGTAACATCCGGGATGGTGTTGCACTGAAGGCATCAGCTCCGGTTTTTTTGAATAATTTCACAAGATCCAATGGGTTTTTGGAGTCTTCGTCACCTGCAAAAACCAGGGTGCGACCATTCATCAGGGTGATGAAAGTTTCATGTAAAAAAACATCAAAGGCCACCGTAGAGATGGAAAGCATCTTATGGACCTTATTCACGAAGGCATGGGCATAACAGTTTTCTGGATCTGGGGATAGATAATTGGTAATATTTGCATGGGTTAACATCACTCCCTTAGGCAGACCTGTGGAACCTGAGGTATAAATAAGATAACACAGATTTTCCGGTGACAGTTCAAGTTGAGGATTTTCATCATTATCTTCCTGGAGTAATTCATCCACATCCAGAGCACCAGGTAAGCTCTGGGAACTTGTAAACTCAGGGGAGGTAATAATATATCGGGCACTGCTATCTTCCAGAACATGTTTTACCCTGTCATCAGGATATTCTGGGTCCACTGGGATGAAAGCACAACCTGCTTTCACAATACCCAGCATGGTGGCAATTAGGCGACTATCCCTATTTAAAATGAACATTACCCTGTCTTCTGCTTCCACTCCTCTTTTAATAAGGGCATGGGCAATGCGATTGGCCTTCCGGTTTAGTTGGTCATAATTGAAATTACCATCAGTAGCCATTAAAGCAAGTTTTTCATTACTTTTCAGGACCTGTTTTTCAAAAAGCTTATTTACTAATTGTTCTGGTACCAGTTTAACCTGGAATTCTTCTCCTTTTTCATCATCAGGTACCATGGAAATGTTTTTTAATAAATTATCAGGGTTCTGGATGATCTTATTTATCACCAGTTCCAGGCTTTTTATAAAAGTCTCCATTAAATCTTCAGAATAAATGGCATCATTGTACTGGCACTGTACATGGAAGCGGGACCCCGTGTCTATAATATTTACGCTTGACTTGAATTTCAGGGCTTCATATTCTAGACTTTCCCTTTCCAGGGTATGGCCGTTTATGTGGATATCCTCAATGATTTTCCCATGGTAGGCATATAAGAATTCAGGGAATATATCGTATTTATCTGAAATCCTAGTAAAGGGGTAAACTTCATATTTCAGGACATCTAACCAGATGTTTTCTGCGTATTCAAAGAAATCAGTTACCGTAAGATCTGTATTAACATTTAAAGCTAAGGGTAATGTCTTAACCATCATGGCCACTGTGTTCTGGAAATAAGGATTACTCCTACCATTACTGATGGTGGAGATCAGAATATCCTTATTATAAACAAATTTGGTAAGTGTGAATACAGTTGCAGCTAAAAATAGGTTATTGGGAGTAATGGATTGATCCTTACAGAAGTTTTCTATCCGTTTTTTATCTAAAGATATTGCTATTTCACCTAAATGGCCTTCTGATTCTTTTCCCTTAAGATCAGGAGAGATGACTGTGGCACTGTCAAATTCAGCAATTTTTTCTTCAAAATAGGTTTCAGCCTGGAAGTACAGTTGGCTTTTTTCTATATCCTTCTCCTCTAAACTTAAATCAAAACCATTATATTTCTCTTTATCAACGGTTTTGCCATCATAGATGGTTCCCAGATCATTGAAGAGGATGTTCAGGGCAGTGCCATCCACCATGATATGATGAAAATCAGATAAAAGCACAGTTTCCTCAGTATTGGTGTAAATTTTAAAACGGAATAAAGGACCCTCAAATAGGGAAAAAGGTTTTATGAATTCTTTTATAATTTCATCAGTTACCCTGGCTTCATCTATATCGATGGAGACCTTTAAATCATCCTGTCGTTGCTGATATATTTCACCTTCACGCATAACCAGTTTGGTTTTAATGTAGGGGTGATTGGTGATGACTTCCAGTATACTTTTTTTTAGTTTTAGAGGATCTATGTCCTTGAAAACTATCATTTTTGGCAGGTTATAGGTTAACTTTTCCGGGTTTTTCACACAATCAAAATAGACACCCAACTGATTTTGGGTTAAAGGATAAAATTCCTGTTTTTTGTAATGTTTTTCTTCAATAGTAGTGGATGATGATACTTCTTTTGCAATTTCACGTATATCTCTAGCTCGCATTAGGTTAGTGACATTAACATTCACTCCAAATTTTCCCGAAATTCCAGACACTAACTTCAGGACTGATAAAGAAGTAAGACCTAGCTGGAAAAGGTCTGTGGTCACACCAAAATT
>JAHKLQ010000033.1 GCA_020854975.1 Methanobacterium sp. | reverse complement strand
CACTTTTCCCACTCCCCACATTCTGGGTGACGTGCCTGAACATGACCTGGAAGAAATGCAAAGGTGTGAGGATGACCTTCCAGAGGATCACATTTTCAAAAACAATCTAAAGGCCTGTGGGGTGGGTTACCGGGCTAAATACATTATCAATACATGTAAAATAGTAGAATCTAAGATGGATCTAGGTAAACTGGCAAGAATGAAGTATGATAAAGCCTTTGATACTGTCCTGGAGCTTCCTGGTGTGGGGCCCAAGGTGGCAGATTGCATCTTACTCTACGGCTTCGGCATGGGACAGGCCTTCCCAGCAGATGTGTGGATAAAAAGAATAATAGAACATCTTTACTTCCCTCATAGAGATTTAAAACCTCAGGAAGTCCGTGAGTTTGGGATGGAACAGTTTGGTGATTATGCAGGTTATGTGCAGTTATATCTCTTCCATTACGCCCGGAAATCAGGATTATTAGAATCACTGCGGAAAAAATAAATCCAATTTTTATTCTCAATCTCCAATTTTATTCTTGATTAAATTCTTCATTATTTCCATTATTATTCTGATTTTCAATATTTCATGGGGTTTTCATCATTCATACTTTTTATATTACGGGTACGTTCAGGCAGTAATAGTATAGCCCCTAAGAAGAAACAAACCGCCCCTACAAATGTTCCCAGATTCATAAGGAAAGGATCAAATGGTTGAGATGTGGGCAAAACTATGAAAGCACCCACTGCAGAGATACCAAAGGCCACAGATCCCATCAAGTTAAGAAATGCTATCCACCAGGACAGATCCCGGATATTAAAGGAGAAGAAAGCATGCCCCACCTCAGAATAGGCCAGGTAACTGGAAACCAGGAAACAGATAGAACCATAAAGGTCAGGACTCCACACATAAAGTTCTGTTTTTATTGCCGAGAGGGTAGTGAGCATGGCAGCAAATGTGCTGATGTTAAAAAACACCGTTCCCACCAATTGTACCGAGGCAGACCACCAGTCAATCCTTTCCGGCTCCCAGATCAGGAAATGAATTTTTTCTGTTACTTTTTCTCCAAACTGGTGGGGTGTACTGGAGGTTTCCAGGTACTGTAGAAAAGCTGCACTGGTAAAAAAAATGGAACCAATAAAATAGGTTAAATTATCATGAAAGGTGCTAACAGAACTGGCATAGGATGGTGCAGATCCCAAAGCGAAACAGGTGGCACCTATGGCAAACAGAACCCCAATCCACCACCCAATTGCTCCCGGAGCCCACCAAGTGGAACCAAAACTTATGTCCAGCCTGAAATGATGTTTTCGGTAGTGGCGTGAGCTCCAGGAAACAATATTATTTGTAGCTGTTTTAAACTTGGCCATGGTGATGAAAGGTCCGGGTCCAGTAGATTCTGTGCAGGTCCAGTCTCTGGGAACAGTAATATAAGGTTTGTACTGTTTTTTCAACTTTTTTTTAGCTGTCAAAGATTTCAACCCAAAATATACTATATTATATAACCAGATTATTTTTTTTCTAAACAAGGAAATCCACAGGTAAACCCTGCTTTAAACATTTTTCCAGTACATTTTTAACCTTCCTCTGGTGAGGTGGCCAGGCCATGTACAATAAAGCCTTCAACTTCAACAGGGCTGATGCTTCTGGTGGTTCCATGAGTTTCCGCATCTTTGGTGTGTCTGGTATCCCTGCCAGATGAAACATGTTGGCATGGGCATCAGCATAGTAAACTGACTCAGCAAAACCTTTACCCAGGAATTTTCCCTCTGGATTTCTAATTTTAACTCCCCCCTCAGAGTACTGGGATCCACTGGCATTGTAACCAGTCTGCCCCCCACTAACTATAGGGGTCATGGTGAAGTGTCTTATATCCTCTGGAACCATTTCCTGGAACTGGAATTCCCATTGGTCAGGGTACCAGGTGTTAGTGATGAAATAGTTTTCTGGATTGGAGGATTTCACACTCTGAACCCATTTATCAATATTCAAGGTTCCCTTAATATCCACTACCTCATGTTCAGCATCAATATACTGTCCCTTCACTGCCACAGTCATGGTTCCTGGTGATTCTTCTCCAGTTTGCCAGTAGTATGCCAGGTTTTTATCAGTGTGGGGTGCGTACATGGTCATCTCCCTGTCACCATCAAATTGGGCCATGAACCAATCCCAACCACGTGAATGGGATGGTTTTGAGAGGGTGCTGGCTGCTCGGACGACCTTGCACCGGCTGTTACCCAATGGTTCCAGGGCGTTACCCCACTGATGGTCGAACCAGAACTGACCCTGATTAAGAATAATCTCCTCCCCATCCAGTTTCAACAGACTACCTGGCTCCAGACGAAGGTTAGTGGCAGAATAATACAGGGTACCTATCCCACAACAACAGGGAAGGCATCCCTGGTTTCCCTGAAGTAGAAAGTCCTTTTTGGAGGAGAATCCCAGATCCACTTCCATTTCCACATCTTCATCCCCTCCCTGGTTAACTCCCCAGGCCTGCACCCGGAGAGGGAATAACTCCCCTTCCTTAAGAGAGGTTATCCGGTTATTCCCCGCTTCATAACAGAAGGGTTCGTTAGAAAAATTCAATAATCCCGTAGTCCCGGCAATGGCAAAGGGACGTGCCTGACGGTGTTTTTCACCGGCTCTGGCCACTGCCAGTTGCATTTCAAATATTTGATTATCCAAATCTGTTAAACCGAAGTTATGTGCCATTTCTGGGGGTAGGAGAGAGTAACGATAAAATGAAACTAAAATTCCATATTCCCGTCTTCGGGTGTCACGGCAGTTACCTACAAAAAAGTGCCAGCCCACTTGGTATCCCAGTTGTGGGGTGAAAGCCTGTGGAAACTCTATATTGGATTCATCTGGGATGTCCTGGTATCCCCGGCTACTGTCAATTCCCAACAGATGGTTCATGGCATAGGCCTGCAGGGGAGTTAGTGAATCACAGTGCTCCAGGAGTTTTTCATATCTTTTCTGGTAACTGGGGGTGAATGAATCCGGATTGTCCAGAAGTTCCTGTATACGATAGTGCATCCTTTCCCCAAACGCTTCTGGGCTGTTTTTTTTACTTAAAATATTTTTCCTAGCGTTTTTTGGTACTTCTTTGGCCTTGAATTTCTTCATCCATAGGGCCAGGGCAATGTTTTCTCTGGTTAACTTATCCATCTCGTTCAGTGCATCTTTTGCCATTTAACCATCTACCTGATTAATCAAAGCTCATGAATCTAGTAAAATCTATAGAGTTCCATAGTTTATTAGCTTATGCTTGGAATTTCATAAAGCCCATTTAATCAAATTTAACTGTAAAATAAAGAAGATATTAATATAACATAAAAAGTACTGGCGAAAAACTCATGACACATTATTATTATGACCAGTTATGGTGATATTGCTATTGTTATGATCATTTATAGGGTGATAGTGGTTTTTTATGGGAGACATTCAAAACAGACTGGATGAACTTCAGGAAGAGATTAAAACTACTTATAAAGAGATCATGGAGATTTTGGAGGATAAATATTGTTGGAAATGTCCTATGCGCACTACTAGCATGGAAACACGATGTCGAGAGATTCACGCCGGACGAGTCATCCTGGAAGCTGTGGATGAAGGAATAGCTGCCCAACTACTAGAAAACCAAATTCCCTGGATTGAAGTAGAAGCCCTGATACTCAGAATGTTTAAAAGGAAAATTAAAAATCAAGGTGGAAGGCTAAGGGAAAAAACTATTATTTTTAAGGTTGAATCTGAACAAAGCCTTGATTTAACTTTGAATAGTTGGTTAATGGTTAAAATTAATCCCCGACGTGTACGGGTTGGTGATGAAATTCTAATACCTACCGAACCTGTGAAACATCCATTTTTGGGGAGTTATGCCCTACTTGCAGGGTTTCCATTCCAAATAACACATGTAAAGCGTGTTTTTCATGAAGGTGCATTTTGGTATGTTATAGTTGAAAATGAGCGTATTCTACCCATGGAATCCGTTTTGGGTGTGTTAATTGAAGTTTTGGATAAAGGAAGTTCTCTATCTGTTGATTAATTATTTATAACTCAACTTTTCAAATCTATAGAATAGTTACCCTTACCAATAGTACGGGTAATCGAGCATTGGGATGATTCTATGATTAATGAAGAAGAATTATCAGTTTTCAGAGCAAAAATCCTGGACATGTTACCTGATAGCACCCTTAAAGAAGTTTCAGACCTGGTTTTAGATGAAACTAGAAATCTTCTGAAAAGTGAAAGTTGTTATGTGGCCTTTGTAGATCCTGAAAATGGAGATAGTGTAGGGATATCCTTCTCTCACCTAACAGAAGAATGCCAGATATATGAAGATATGGGTGAGGCCCGTTTCAAGGTTTTGAATGATGGTAGTTACGGTGGACTGCTTGGTTACTCTCTGGACACTGGTAGATCACTATACGTTCATGATATACGCAACCATCCTGCTGCTCATGGACTTCCCCCGGGTCATGAACCTGTAAACCAGTTTTTATCCGTTCCTGTGATTTATGATGGTGAAATTCTGGGTCAGATCGTGGCTGGTAATCCAGAAGATGATTATAACGATGAACATCTGGAAATAGCTGAAAAAATAGCAGACACCTACTCGGTAGTTCTCAAAGAACTCCTTTATAACGATAATCCGTTAAAATAATCTCCATCCCTTTATATAAAATACAATTATTCCTATAATAACCAGGGCAACCACCAGGATTAGGATAATCTTCCTTATTTTATGGCCTTTCATGGGATCCATGAGGGCCTGTTTGAAAATGTCGAATATCACCAGGAGGCACATTATGAAGATTATAACCTGGGGTGTGTTGGTGGGCCAGGCCCATACCAGGTTACTTACCAGCAAGGTGCCTATGATAATTAAAACATAGATAACGATATTGGCATATCCTTCCAGATAATTCCTGGCTTCCTTTTTCATTTAACTAAACTATATATGGGTATTATATATGTATTTTCTCATTAAATGGGGAGGAAGATTAAGACCTTAAAAGAATATGAACTGTGCAAATGACAAATGGGTTTTTGGAATTTAAGGAAATAAAAAAATAGAAATGAGGATTATTCATCCTTAACTGTGACTTTGTTCATCACATCGCCCGGTTTGATGGCGTTAACCACTTCCATGCCTTTAACCACTTTACCGAAGACCGTGTGTACACCGTCCAGGTGGGGTTGTGGGGAGTGGGTTATGAAGAACTGGCTACCACCAGTATCTTTACCTGCATGGGCCATGGATAAGGCACCAGTTCCATGTTTATGAGGGTTTATCTCACATTTTATGGTGTAACCTGGTCCTCCGGTTCCGTTGCCCTTGGGACATCCACCCTGGATCACAAAGTCAGGTATCACTCTGTGAAAGGTTAATCCGTCGTAGAATCCACTGTTGGCCAGTTTTTCGAAGTTGGCAACTGTGTTGGGGGCTTCTTTTTCAAAGAGTGTAAGTTCAATATTTCCTTTATCAGTTTCGATAATGGCTTTTTTCATAATCATCACCAGAAAAACGTTCAATTTCCAGGTTTATAAAGTTTGATACAAAATATACTTGTATATGCACCCTTCCCATAACATGACTAAAAATTAAAATAAATCCATATAAAAGTTAATTTGGGTCCAGAACCCCTTTATCGCCCACTAGCATGAATGATATTAATAGTCCGAGGATTCCTGCAACTAACCATGCTATTCCAGCTAAAAATTCCCCTAAATATAACATGTAACCACCGATTCCCAGCAAGATAAGAGCACATATTAAAATGATTATCTTTCTTGTTTTTGCTGCTTTGATGGGGCGTCCTAATTGAGGGGATATTGCGAGGAAAATTAAGGATAAAACTATCCAAATCATTCCCTGGGATGTTTGGCCCATTAAAATTGTGTAGATTCCTATTATTAAGAGAATAATAGAGCCAATGTATAAAATGATTTTTTGGTTGTCCATTAGTTGTAAACCTCCCACATGATATTAAGGGTTGCAGAGACAATATTTACATAGGAATATATGGCGACTGCAGACAGACCCGGTTTCGCATGGGAATTTAATTCATTTATTAATTTTATACTAATTCCATGAGCGTATCGGATATTTAACCCTTCCCATGGTAATACACGTTGTGGTATATTCTGAAAGGGTTTATATTGTTTATAACCTTAATTCATATAATATAGTTATCAAAAAGTAGGAGTGGTAATGTGAATGATGTCTCTGGATCACAAGGCATCCTCCTCCTCTAAATTAAACATATATATGATAACAGGTTTCAAAATTAAGATAACAATCACAAATAACATTTATACGGTGATAGGATGAATACAAATGAGATTATGGCTTTAGATAAGGATTATGTTATGCAAACTTATGGTCGGCAGCCTTTGGTTCTTAAAGAGGGTAAAGGGGCCGTGGTGTGGGATATGGAAGGAAATCCATATATTGATTGTGTGGCTGGTATTGCGGTTAACAATGTGGGACATGCCCATCCTCGGGTTGTTGAGGCCATCTGCAAGCAAGCCAAAAAATTAATCCATACCTCCAATCTTTATTACACTGAGGAACAGGTGCGCCTGGCTAAACTTCTGGTGGAAGTTTCCCCTCATCAGAAAGCTTTCTTCTGTAACAGTGGAGCAGAAGCTGTAGAAGGATCCATCAAACTGGCCCGCAAATACACTGGTAAGGGTGAGATAATAGCCATGGAAAACAGTTTCCACGGTCGAACCATAACCACCATCACCGCTACTGGACAGCATAAATACAAAAAAGGCTTCGGACCCCTTAGCCCTGGTTTTAAACATGTTCCCTATGGAGACTTGGAAGCTGTGGCAAATTCCATTAGTGGTGAAACTGCTGCTGTGCTGGTGGAGCCTGTACAGGGAGAAGGTGGGATAATAATACCTCCTGAGGGATACCTGGATGAGTTGAAGAAAATCTGCCATGAAAATGATGTTTTACTTATATTTGATGAGGTGCAAACTGGGTTCGGACGGACTGGAGAGATGTTCGCCTCCCAGACCTTTAAGGTCACCCCAGACATCACTGCCCTAGCCAAAGCCATAGCTGGCGGCTTCCCCATGGGTGCTGTAATGGCTAGTGAAGAGGTGGGAAGCGCATTCCAACCAGGAGATCATGCTGCAACATTCGGTGGAGGTCCACTGGCCTGTGCCGCTGGAGTGGCATCCATTGAAACCATTAAAAACGAAGGACTCCTTATAAAATCACGTGAAAATGGGGCTTACTTTAAAAATGAGTTGAAAGAACTCTTTCAGGACTATGGTCAGGTGGAAGATGTGCGTGGAGTGGGTCTGATGCTGGGATTGGAGATGGATATCCCATGTGCCAGTATGGTTGATGCCATGCGTGATGCAGGAGTGCTGGTGAACTGCACTGCCGATACAGTACTCCGATTTGTTCCTCCACTAGTTATCAGTCAAGAGCAAATCGATAATGTTACTAACTGTTTAGATGAAGTTATTGGACGATTAGCAGATTAATCATCCTCTTCTTTTTAATTTTATTGTATTTACTAAAATTTTATTTATGTTGCTAATTTACTCACCATGTTTATTTTTTATGGTTATTAGTTTCCACCCTTATTCTCCATATTCATCATAACAGTTATATGCTGTTAAATGGATATATTTAATGTTTACTTCTTTTCGGAGGATCATTTTATGAACTTACACTTTAAAACCAATGAAAAAGGCAACCTGGATATCGGTGGTGCTGATGCCCTGGAACTTGCCAGAGAATACGGAACACCCCTTTACGTTATAGACGAGATGCGAGTGCGGGATAATTACCAGAGAGTATACCAGGCATTCAGCCAAGAATATGCAGACTTCCAAATATTCTATGCAGCCAAAGCCAATACCAACCTGGCTGTTATGAGGATCTTAGAACAATCAGGAAGTGGTATTGACGCAGTTTCCCCTGGAGAAATCTACACCGCCCTTTTAGCAGGGTTCCAACCGGAAAGGATCCTCTTCACTGGTAACAACGTCACCACCGGAGAATTGAAATATGCCCTGGACTCTGGTGTGCGCATGAACCTGGACTCTGTGTCCATGCTGGAACGCCTGGCCGAACTCCCAGGAGCAGAGGGAACCAAAATATCATTCCGGGTTAATCCTATGGTAGGTGCCGGCCACCATGACCACTGCATAACCGGTGGTGAACTTTCCAAGTTCGGAATAATGGAACATGAAGCAGTTGAAGTTTACCAAAAAGCCCAGGACCTTGGTTTCCAGCCCGTGGGGATCCACACACACATAGGTTCAGGTATCTTAGATCCTGAACCATTCAAACTGGCAGTTCAGGTTCTGATGGATGTTGCTGGCCGAGTACACCAGGAAGCAGGTGTGAAATTCGAATTCATTGACTTTGGAGGAGGTCTGGGAATACCTTACACTCCGGAAGAACCCTTACTGGACATTGAAAAATTCGCAGGAGAAATTGTAGCTCTTTACCAGGATAAACTAAACGAGTATGGTATTGACAATCCTACTATGTGCATAGAACCTGGCCGTTACATTGTAGGTGACGCATCATATCTTTTAACCAGTGTAAACACTGTTAAACAGAGTTACCGTAAATTTGTAGGAGTGGATGCAGGATTTAACACTCTACTGCGGCCTACCATGTACGGTTCCTACCATCATATTCTGGTGGCAGATAAACCAGAAGCAAGCCCTACCCAGAAGATTGAT
>JAHKLQ010000115.1 GCA_020854975.1 Methanobacterium sp. | reverse complement strand
CTGGTTAACTATTAATTTCAGGGAAGTATTCCACTTTCTTGCAAGGTTAGGTGAATAACTATCTGGATACAGTAAGGGGATTAGATCATGGATGGTTAATATTTTTTTTACATTTCTGTTGAGGAAAAAAGCCAAGCTCTGAGTATGCCAATGAGCTGGGAAATGTAAAACATCCACATTAGCCTTCTTTACTGCATAAGGCATTCCAATGTAACATGTAAGGTTTAAGGGAACGTGGGGGATTAATACATCTTTACAGTGCTGGTAAACTGGATCTTCACTTTTTTTATGATGAATTAGGGTAATATTTTTAGATTTACCCATTTTGATCATTTTTTCAAGTGTACCATAAAGATAGTTATCTACACCTGTTCTTTGTCTGTCTATTATCCATGAAAGAATACCTACATTCACTGTAATCACCATGATAGAAGAAACTGGATACTGAAACGAAATATAGTATTTTATTTGAGTTATATCTAGCTAATCTAAATAGATTCTATATGTATATTCAGATTCAGAATTTTATTTTATCAAGTTAATTATCTAGATTTGTGTGGTATAATAATTCATCGGGGCTTTTTGTAGTATAAGGTTTATCTGGGCAAAACTTCACACCATATATCATGATAGTAAGTTTTTGAAGAAAAAACTTTACTCATCAGAAACATAATCCCACGAGGGATGCTGTTATTCCACAAAGGCATTGATTTCATTGCGTTTATTTCTCCAGCTTCATGGTAAGTTTTTATTTCTCCTCCAGCAAGATCAACTAAATTGTAACACTCTTCTGGGGAGAATCCACAATGTTTATGGGTTTTATCTAATTGATGTGGTTCAAAAAGACCATATTTAACCCACATTTCCTCATTTCTTTTGGGAATGTTAACAAGCACGTTATGTTTTGTGGATTTTAAAGATTTTTCAAGAATGTTTAGTGGATCATCTGCATGTTCTAGTATATTATATAAAATTACAGTATCCACTTCAGGAAATTCAGTTTCGGATGCTTCACTAATAATCAGATTGACATCTGGAGGATAAATATAATCCTCATATTTAATGGGATCAATACCATAATATTTCTCTGTCCAGCTGTTATTTCTCAAAAAGGTATACAATTCACAGGTTGCACATCCCACATCAAGAATATCACCTTTTTGAAATTTAAGGGCTAAATCTGCGTAGAATGGAGGAGCATGCCATTTTTTCCAACCAAAATCATAATCTGTTTTAACTAACTGTTTAAATATATACAAGCCCCCCACAATTAATATCACTTATCTAAGATTATATTACTTAATCTAACATTTCATAATATAAATTCTTAGTTTTTTGTGCAACTGCCCCCCAACTTGATTCTTTATAATATTTTTCACATTGTCTTGTTAAGTATGCTCTCTTTTTATCATCATCCAAAATTTCTGTGATTTTATTGAATAAATCCTCTTTATTATTTTTTTTGAAAAGTTCAATGCATCCAAATTCTTCTTTAATTCCTTTAAAGTAATCAAGATCTGAAGTTAAAGTGGGTTTTTTGTAACTAAGAGCTTGATTAAGAGCTGCAGAAGCAGCAATCCAGGTGTAAGGATATATGAATAAATCTGTGGCACTGGCAACTATGGGGATATCATCATCTTTGACAAAATCCAGGAAAACTACACGATCTTCCAGTTTCATCTGTTTAACCTTATCTTTTAAATAATTATAATGTTTCTGTTGTTCCTGGTTTCTGGCTCCTCCAGCAACTAATAATATGGTGTTATCATCAAGACGGGGCATGATATCTATTACTAAATCATGACCCTTATTTTCACTGATAAATCCAAAAATGGTAATGATCTGTTTATCCTGGAACCCTAAACGTTTTTTACTTTCATTTTGATCTAAGATATCAGTTTCAAGAACACCGAATGGTATTTTTGTTATTTTTTTACCATCAAATCCGGCCTCTTTCAATGTTTCGATGAGACTAATATCATGCACAATGATTTTATCAGATAAATTGAGGATTTTTAAGATCAAACCATCAATGATGGTAGTTGTGCCAATTTCATGGATTGTGGTGATTATTTTATTTTTTTTCCAAAATTTCAGTTTTAACAGGATCAATGCAATGTAATTATAGTTTAAATGGGGGACGGGAAAATAGCCAAAAAGGCCAGGTTGATATTGAATATGAGTAATTTCATTTTTTTTTACTTTGTTTAGTAAGTTAAGGAAATAAAAAGGATTTCTGGATTCGGGTTTCGTGATGGGACATACACGTACAGAAATATCATCATATTTCTTAAGATTATTGACTAGTAGTTGGGTGGTGTCAGAAATTCCACATTGGATTCCCCAACTGGACACCATATTAACCTTAAGCTTCGACATGGTATTAACATCCATATTTATTCTTATTATTTCTCATTTTCATATTCAAGGAGAATGTTTCTCTTTATATCTTCATATTCTTCTAATATTTCCTTTCGAGGATTATCTGAGTCATATTCTTCCATTAATTTTATTTTCATGTAAACTACCAGCCGGTAAATGTTGGATAACATTGCTATGCAAAATCCTCGGAATCCATCCTTGTATCCTTTATCACGCACATAAGAATCAAAAAATCCCCGGAATAATGTGAATAATATTTTAGGGACACTGTTACCTAATTCATCCCGTGGTTTTTTCCCGTTAAAAACATTTCTGGCTTCGATACTGGTGTAACCATTAAGGGCTTTTTCAATGTAGTGTTCAAAATCAATGTAACTGAAATGTAAGAATCCTGCTTCAGGGTCATCAATGGAATAGGATCGAGCATTTTCACTAATCTTAAAGAATTCATGGATCTCATCACCGAAATTCACGAATTTTTTCTTGAAAAATCTGGGATGTAAATCACCTAGGGGGCCCCATCCCATGTTAAATATCTGTTTACCGATAAAATAGTTGTTATGGGGAACGTAAATAACATCTCCCATGTCTTTTTCCATTATTTCATATAATTTATTCCTTAATTTTAAAGGAACTATCTCATCAGCATCAACAGCAAGTACCCATTCACCGGATGCTTTTTCCAATGCGAACTGCCGGGCAGGATCTGCATAGCCCATTCTTTCATAGAGAAATACTTTATCAGTGTAGTTTCTGGCTATGTTAACTGTATTATCATCACTATACATATCCACTACAATTATCTCATCAGCCCATTTAACAGACTCAAGACAGGATTTGATATTTTTTTCCTCATTTAAAGTGTGGATAAGAACCGATATCTTCATTTAATCATCCCACTGTAATTTTTTCCCGATTTTAAACATGATGGTTCCTATAACTTTGTTATTCATTTATTATAAATGTAGTTACCATTTTATTTATCCCATATTTCTATGATGAGAACTGTTTATCTATTTATTGGTATATTTACCCGTAATTTGCCTGAATATTTCTTTATCACTCTCAGAAAATGATTTCAGGGAAATTAAAACTGCGAAGTATATTATGGTGGCGATTATTATGACTATGAATAAATGCAGGTTAAAGGGCTTAACAAAAACTATGAACAATGCCATGGTAAAACTGGCAATTATTGGTTTGGTTAGAATCTTACGTAGATTGATTTTGCATAAATTTTTGGAGATTAAATGGAAATAGAACAGGAATAAAGATAATTCTGTAATTACAGTTACTACGGCAGCGCCTAGATAACCATAGGTAGGGATGAGTAGTAGGTTTAATCCAACATTTAACAGCATGCACAGAAAACTAATTCGCACTGTTTCATGTTGACGGTTAATGGAAGTAATAGATGCTCCCAGTACATAACTTACAAAAATTATGGGAATAGCCCATATCAGTATTTGGAGTATTATGGTTGCCTGAGCATACCCTGATTTATAAATGAATAAAATGATCTCATTAGCCAACAGAGTTGTTCCAACTGCAATAGGGATTCCCAGCATGCTCAGATATTTGAAAGATTTGAAGTAGGATAATTGTAAAGATTCTTTAGAAGAAACATGGAATTTAGAAAAAACTGGAAGTATAGAAGTGGCATAAACTGAAGGGATGAACATTAAAGCCTCTAATAATTTATAAGCTGCACTGTAAAGTCCTGTGGCAACATCCCCAGATATAAATGCTAACATTATAGTATCAACCTTAAATGCAATTAATGCAAAAATACTGGCCACAGCTAAGGGATATGCTTCCATGACTAAAGATTTCCAGAATTCCAGATCCAGTTCGAATTTGGGAACAGCAAATCTCAAAAGACAGACCACAACATTGAATAGTAAAATAATGAAGTTAATGATTAAATAAACCATAGCAAAGGCCATGATGTTAGCATTATAAAAAATTGCAATGTAAACCCCTGCAAACATAAGAATACTGGTAAGTACTGTTGCTATGGACTGATACTCCATTTTTTCATAGGCCTGGAATACTGAACTGAATGTTCCAGATATTACATTAAAAATTAAGGCTATGGTAATGGTGTATATGACATTAGCTGATTGCTGGTCATGAATAAATAATTGCACGATTAAAAAAGTTGCTAATAAAGTAATGCCCGAGAAAATTAGTTTCATTATGGTAGTACTGCCCAAGTATTTACTGGCAAGGGTTTTGTCCCTTGCTACTTCACGAACTGTAAGTGCACTTAATCCTAAGTCGGTGAAGATGGTTAGTATTCCAGCTAAAGCTAAAGCTGCTGAAATCATTCCGAAACCTGCTGCACCCAGATAATTTGCATATTTAATAGTGTAGAAAAATGCCAAGAGGAAACTTAATACCTGAGCTATCAGGAGTAAACTTGTATTTTTGACTATTTTTTGAGCTGTGTTCATTTTATCTTCACTAATCAAACTTTGTGATTAATTAAAAGAATTGTGTTGATTTATTGTGCTAAAGCCACTATCAATGGTTATTTAAAACTTATAACTTCTTGATTGATAAACAGTTGTATTTATAGTTAAGTACTTATTTTTTATAGTGTTCTAGAAATTTCCAGCAATTTCTTATCCATTTTTCAAAAACATGTGGTAAGGATTTAGATGTAATATAGATTTAGAACATTAATTATTAAAAAATAATTTTTGAGACTAACATTTTGCGCCTAATCAATTTATTTAATTTATTTAAAGCCTAATCAATTTGTTTAAAGTATTAAGTTAGTTCCATTGTTCCTGTATTTATTTTAACTATAAATTAAACAACAATACTAATTTCTATT
>JAHKLQ010000145.1 GCA_020854975.1 Methanobacterium sp. | reverse complement strand
TTCAATTTATCCAATTTAGCTTTGGCCTTGCGGAAATTGCTCAGGTAGTTGTCTTCCTCTGTGAGAGGGATGAGTTCTAGTCCTAAGTGGCTTTGTTCCTCAATCCATTCTTCGCTAAATACGGGTACCTCTAACTTTATGGGTTCCTCTGTGGGGTTTACCACTATTACGTTCCGGTAAGGGAACTCTGTTTCCACAATATAACCCCCCAAACTCATTATATGTAGGGGTCTGATTACAATTTTCATTTGATCACCATGACTTTAGTATATAAATTTCCTTATCATTTCATTTTTCCATGATTATAAGGTATTTCGCGATGATTAAGTCGTAATTAAGGGATTTCATAACTTAAAGGAAAGCAGCAACTATAGCCAGCACTCCCACTATTGAAACAGCAGCTACAGTTGGGTAGAACTGTTTGTAGGTGAATATTGGGGAGAATGCACTCATCACTGCCATTAACATGGGAAAGATGAGAGCTACTATCAGGGTGATGATGAAACTGGGGTTGAGTATGTTGGGTGCTATTCCCAAAAATAGGGTGGCAAATAGAGTAGCCAATGTGAACATCAGAAATCCTCTGGTCATGTAGACATAGGCACGGTATTTTGCAGCATATTCCAGGTAAGGTCCCTCTACAACATCAGGTTTTCCTTTTAAAATGGAGAAGGGATACTCATTGAGGAGGATCATGTATCCTATGAAAAATACGATTGCTCCCAATGCTCCAGCCACTGTGAATAATATGGGTCCGTGGATTTGTTGGTAGGCAATAATATCTGAAAGGTAAATACTCCCTGCCATGGCCACTGATACGAATAAGGCAATGTAAATGGGGAATGATCCGAAGGCTATGAGTCTGAAAGCCCGGAGACTGCTCAGATCTTCAAAAAATGATCTGGGTGTTTCAGGGTGTGCAGCACCTTTAGCCCGATCTGGGAATGGCATACGTACTGAAAGTACGGATCTGGACAGGCTGCCCATGAACATATACATTATTTCCTCAACTTTCAGTAATCCTATAATAGCAATTATACTGGCCAGCGCTCCTAAAAAGTACATTTGGGGGATTAGGAATAACAGCAGGATGACTATTATTATCAGGCTTATTAAGGGGAGGGCATTGTACAATCTAGGCATGGGGGATTCAGGTGTAATGGTCTGTTTAAAGAAAAATTTAATAGGAGCCATTATCCCGGGACTGGTGATGGGTGGGCCTACTCTCTGCTGGATCCTGGCATGGATAAACTTCCTTTCAATGCCAGGTAAGAATAGGCTTACTATGAAAGACACTACCAGGGTGCCTATTACTGCTATTAGGGAATATATAAGATCCATGGTTTATTCTCCTCATATCTTGATGATCTGAATTGCCCGGTCTGTGCAGGTGAAACAGGGATCACATTGAACAATACAAAGCTGGGCATCAGTTATATGATGACCAATAGCCGAATACTGCATAGCCCCAATGTTGGCCATGGATGGTGTTCTAATAACACTGTTTCTTACCCGACCATCTTCCAGAGCATATGAATGATAAAGGGTTCCTCGGGGAGCTTCAATGTAACTTTTGGTTATGGGCACATCCTTCATTTCCCAGCTCCGGTTGGTTATGGGACCATCTGGAAGATCACGTATCGCCTGGCGGATGATTTTTACGGCCTCAAAATTCTCAAAAACTCTCATCAGAAGCTGAGATTTAACATCACCATCTTCCTGAGTGATAACATCAAATTCAAATGGATCATATTCAAACATTCCTGTTCTAAGGTCTGATTTAACCCCAGTAGCCCTTAGAGTGGGTCCGGAACAGGCTAATCTAAGAGCATCCTCAGCACTGGTTACTCCCACACCTGTAATTCTGCTCATGACCATGGGGTCAGAGACAAAACGATCCGCAAAGGCCGTAAGTTTCTCTTCAATTAAGTCCATTCCTTCGGTGATTTTCTGGATTCTCATCTGGTCAAGTTCACAACGTGGTCTAACCCCTCCTAGAACCGCAGATCCGTATTGCACCCTGTTACCACCGATCATTCCCAGGAGATCCATAACTGTCTCCCTTATATAGAAGAGACGCATGGAAAAAGTTTCATGACCCAGTACTTCACATCCATGGGCCAAATAAAGTAAATGACTGTGTAATCGTTCTAATTCTCCCATTATGACCCTAATATACATTGCTCTTTCTGGTAACTCTATTCCAAGGGCTGTTTCAGCAACTCGGCAGGAATTCCAGATGTGTATGTTGGAGCAGATTCCACAGATCTTCTCGGTTAGGCTGTTGGCCTTCTCCACAGGTAGGCCTTCCATGATCCTTTCCACTCCTCTATGGTTTACTCCCACAGTCATCTCCGCATCGCGGACGATTTCATCCTCCACAAAAAGTCTTAACCGGTATGGTTCTAGGGCTGCAGGGTGAACAGTTCCCATGGGAACTTCTGCCTCAATAACCGTCCGGTTTTCTTTCTTATCGTCCATTATGTTACACCTTCATAAGTTTTATGAGTTGTTCTATTCTTTTTGATAATTTCATTAGATTATATTTTCAGTCAGCATCCAGTAACAATGGTAAAGCCGATACCAGTCCCGCCACTACGTCCTGAGGACGCACTGCGCATCCTGGAACCTTGGCATCCACGGGTATTATTTTATCCACTGGTCCTGCGATTTCTTCAGATGGTATATCACCATAACAGTTCTTGTAAACTCCACCCATCAGGGCACATGCTCCTGCAGCAACCACTGCTTTTGGTTCGGGTATGGCTTTGTATATTTCACGGAGTGGCTGTTCATTGTGTTTAGTTACTGGCCCAGTAACTACTAATACATCTGCTTCCCTGGGATTCCAGGTTAAAAAGACTTTGTACTGTTCTGCATCAAATTTTGGGGAAAGTATGCAGTTAACTATCTCTATATCGCAGCCATTGCATCCTCCTGTGTACACTAACATCACGTGTACAGCTCGACCCCGGGAATATGATTTTAGGCTCATATGATTCCTCTTAAAGATTTTTGCATTAATTTTTGTGTTAATACTACAATTTGAGTATTTCAGTCTCGTAGTTTTTTTTAAGTATTATAATTCATTTCTATTCTTTTCGTTTTCTTATAATAGTATTATCAGCCAAAAACTGGGATATAAATGCTATTTTATCCTCAGATATCTTCACGGGCTTTTCTAGTAATTGAGATACGTCTGATTCCACTTCACCAACATCATTGGGATGTATGGTTCCTGCTTCTCCGAAAAGAGCATACAATGGGCAGAAGTCATGGCAATAATAACAGTTAACGCATTTTTCACTGTTAAGAACTGGTAACTGGGTTTTAACCAACCCTTCCATTAGTTCCACTGGTTCATCCAGATCCACCATTTCTATAGCTCCCGTAGGGCAGGCATTGCTGCAGCCACCGCATCCAATACAGGAAACCTCGGCTACTTTTTCTGTAGGTTTTACACGACCTTCCAGGATCATGTTCCTGACTTCCATGTCAGTGACTCGGTCACTAGCGAATATGATTCTTTTAAGGTTTGTGTAAGCCCCTTCCAGGAATATTAGGAATAAATTTGTCATGGTTCCACCTCAAATTCCCTTTCAAATAGTATGGCTCTGGCTGGGCAGGCATTGCTGCAAGCACCACAGTAGATGCATTTGGATTCATCCACCACTATCTTACCATTTTCATCCTCTTTAATGGCTTCCTCAGGACATATCTTAGTGCAGAGTTTACAGTTCATGCACAGTTTATCCTGGACGAAGGTGAAACCTTCTTTTATGGATTTTTTTCGCATGGTAGTGGTTGGAATAGCATCAACAGGACAGTGAATTGCACATTTTTCGCACAAGACACATTTTTCCGTGTCAACCTCTATACTGCCCCTTTTGAGAGTTATGGCATCCTTTGGACATATTTCTGCACATATTCCACAGGATATGCAGTCTTCACTGACTGATCCATCCCAGGTTACATGTTTGAAGCTGCGTGCCTCATTAACATCACAAGCCTTAACACACCTACCACAGGAAACACAGAATCCTTTAATTTTCCTCTCAGCATCTTCAGATGGTCGCAGAGTTCCCACTGGGCACGCATCAATGCATTCCATGGTCTTGCAATCCTCACAGAGTGTGGGATCATAACGCAGGTGGCCATTCACCATTTTAAGTGCTCCTTTTTCACATGCATCCGCACATAAGCCACAGTTCAGGCAGGATACTATTTTTCCTTCGAATTCTTCTCCGGTTTCCAGTTTGTTGATCTTCACCTGGAAATCATCCACATAGATAGCCTGGTTGGGACACTCTTTCAGACATTTAAGGCATAACGTGCATTTTTCAGGGTCTATAGTGCAGTTTTCTATGGCTCCTGCCGGACATACATCCTCACAGACCCGACATTCAGTGCATTTACCAGGGGGTTCCACATCTACCATTATGGCTTCTGTAGGACAGTAATATTCACAACGCCGGCAGAGGGTGCATTTGTCTGTGTCAGTAACCAGACTGGTTCTCTCTGCAACTTCTTCCTCTTTCCTGGAGCGTATGGGTGGTTGTACAGTAAGGTTTAATGATTCCAGGAATTTCAGTTGTCTATCTTCAATAACATCATAAGCATCTACCCTGGCATTTTCAGGACAGGCAGGGACGCAGATGCCACATCGGGAACATATTCCCTTAACTACCCCATCTTCTATGGTGATGCTGTTAACAGGACAGGTGAGCTCGCAGACACCACATGCATTGCATTTAGCCCGATCAACCACATAGCCTCCGTACTTGTTACGGTAGATGGCTTTGTTGGGACAGGCTTCCATACAAGCGCCACAGGTTATACAGCTGAATGCCTTACCATCGACAAGGCGGATTGCCCCTGTAGGGCATTCTTTGATGCATTCACCAATGCCTTGGCATTTGTTGGTTGTTAGAAACATAAATTTTACCTTCCAAGTTGATTTTGAGTTATTGGTTGTTATTTAGACATATTTCTGATTTTTTTTGTGATTATAAATTGATTTGATTATAAATGAAATGAATAATTTGGATGGATTATATTCTCTTTGATTATAATGCGTTTTTTTATTCCTCCATCTTTTGCGGGGTGTTTCCCCTTCCAAATACCAGTTTACCAAGTATAATACCCACAGCAGTGGCTATTAAACCACTGGCAAATGGAGTGCCAGTGTAATAGGGGAAGGGACCCTGTGCATAAGACACAATAACTGCAACTATGAGGAATAATATGTATACTGAAGCACCGAATTTCAGTCCACTTTCTGGAACATCCTTTATCCTGGTTCCCAGGACGAATCCTAATAATAATCCCAGAGCAGTGGGTCCGAGGTATACTATCATTATTCAACCTCCTCTTCATTCAGGTCTTCTGATTCCTCTGATTCTTCTTCATATTCTTTGAATCCCATGAATGCTATGACTACTGCAGTTAATCCTACCATAACTTTTAATCCCACTGCAAAGTTAAGATAGGGTATTATTCCTGCGTGTGTGGGGTCAGGGTAGTCGAATAGGTTCTGTATGGTTGCTGGGACGATATGGTAAATGTCCACTCCCAGGTTGTAGAGATAGAATCCTGAGAATGCTAGGCCTGCAATTCCAAGTAATACAAATATTAATGCTCCCACGCTTTCTACAGCTGAAAGGAAATCATGTGACAGGTGAAATGGACTGTCTTTAAGTCCGTATATGATTAAGCAGAATATTAACGCTGCGGCTATCATGGCCCCTCCCTGGAATCCTCCTCCAGGAGTGATGTGTCCTCCCAAAATGGTGAGCACTCCCAGACACATGATAACCAGGGCTGCAGGGAACACAAATATTTTAAGTATGGTGCTCATGTTATTTACCTCCCAACTGGACTTTACCCCGCCCAAATACCAGTAAAACAGTTATAACCGCTGTTACAAGGATAAGGGCCTCTCCTAATGTGTCATAACCTCGCCAATCAAATATGACAACTGTGACCATGTTAGGAGCTATTTTAGGACCTACATAGTTGTACAGATAGCTTATACCTGGATATATGATTTGTTTAAATTGATACGTGGATTGGAATATTGCAACTGCAAATGTAAACAGGGAAAATCCCATTATAAGCTTTTTTATTCCTTCAGACATTTAAATTCCCCCAGTAGAATAGGGTGATTACTATTGCCAGGGCAACTATAACATAAAACATCATAGC
>JAHKLQ010000031.1 GCA_020854975.1 Methanobacterium sp. | reverse complement strand
TCAACATCATCTGCTGAAAGTAGGGAGATGCCTCCGTTTTCTAAAACTTTAATACCACTATCCAAATCTTCGGTACGTATCACTACAATCGCTTTATTGGTTTTCTTTTCAACAAAGGCGTAAAGATATTCTACATTTATATCTGCTTTGTTTAAAAGTCCTAAAATTTCATCTAAGCCCCCGGGTTCATCAAGAACTTCCACGGCAATGACCTCGTTGACTTTAACCACGAAATTGTTTTCAGCAAGTTTCTTCTCAGCCAGATCAGGATTTTGCACTATCATGCGCAGAATCCCAAATTCAGAAGTATCGGCAATGGAAAGAGCCCTTATATTAACACCCGCATTTGAAAGAACATTCATTGCCTTTGAAAGTCTTCCTTTCCTATTTTCCAGAAATACTGATATCTGTTTTAACTTCATTTTCATATTCCCCCTATTATTAACCTTTTAACATAGTAACTATTTTTAAACTGGTATGGTTCAGTTTACTTTGATTTTTATTCTCGAAAACTGAAAATATTCATTTAACCATTTCCATTCTTTCATTTAATCTTTCTAATTATTTCTTTTTTAATTAATCATTTCCGCTTCTAACTATTCCTCACTAAATCCTCTTTTATCAATGACCCTGACAGCTTTACCTTCACTACGAGGAATACTATTAGGTTCTACCAGGGTTACATTTACCCGTAAACCAATCTCATCATGGATCTGTTTTTCTATGGACTGTTTAATTTGTTCAACATGTTTTACTTCATCTGAGAACAGGGCAGGGGATGCTTCAACCTGTACTTCCAGTTCGTCCAGGTGTTCTGGTCTGCTGGCAATGATCTGGTAGTTTGGTTCCATTCCAGGTATCTTGAGCAGTGCCCTTTCGATCTGGGATGGGAATACAATAACTCCCCTGATCTTGAGCATGTCATCGGATCTTCCAGTTATACGATCTATCTTAACATGGGTTCTTCCACAGCCACATTCACCCTTACGCAGGGCAGTTATATCACGGGTACGGAAACGCAGAACAGGCATACCTTCCCTGGTCAGGGTAGTCAGTACCAGTTCTCCTTTCTCACCTTCAGGTAGTGTTTCTAAGGTCTGAGGGTCCACTATCTCAGGGTAGAAGTGATCATCAAAGATGTGCAATCCATTTTTTTCCATACATTCATTGGCCACACCAGGACCAATGATCTCAGTTAGTCCATAAATATTCAAAGCATCGATGTTGAGTCTTTTTTCAATTTCATTCCTCATCTCTTCCGTCCACATTTCAGCCCCGAAAACCCCAGATTTAAGTTTTATATCTTCTTTAGGGACTCCTTCTCTTTCCAGTACTTCAGCTATGTACATGGCGTAGCTGGGGGTGCAGGTGAGGATGGTGCTTTTAAAGTCCTGGATTATTTCGATTTGTCGCTGGGTGTTCCCGGCACTGATGGGTATTACAGTGCAACCCACCTTCTGACCACCGTGGTGTACTCCCAGTCCCCCTGTAAAGAGACCATAACCATAACAATTCTGAACTACGTCCTTTTTGGTGGCTCCAGCCATGGAAAGAGCCCTGGCAACTACTTCTCCCCATATTTCCAGGTCTTTAGTAGTGTATCCTGACACGGTTGGTTTACCTGTGGTTCCAGAGGTGGTGTGAACTTCCACAATGTCGTCAGTATTGACTGCAAACATTCCAAAAGGATAAGCATCCCTTAAGTCGCTTTTCGTGGTGAATGGTAATCTTTCTATGTCTTTAAGGGTTTGGATGTCTTCAGGAGTTACTCCTGCATCATCCAACCTCTTCCGATAATAGGGTACGTTTTCATATGCCTTTTTAACCACGTCTTGTAATAGTTTAAGCTGTAACTCTTCTCGTTCCTGGGCTGACATACATTCAGCCTTCTCATTCCAAATCATAGTCCACACCTTTAAAATAGTGATTTTATAAACAGTACATTATTTCAAAATATACCTGTCCTAAAGTGATCTCAATCATTTAATGATTTCAATCCCATTTTCACCTTATTTTCATTAATTCATTGTAATAAATAATATTTATCTATATTTGTTAATGGGGTTAATCTCTATATAGATGTAACTGGTTTTTAATTAAATTCTCAAAATCCTGGCTTATATAAATGATAAACAATATTTCTGCTTTCTCGAGCTTTATTCTCTCCTCCACAAAAATCTAATATAAGTAATGACAAACACAACGCTGTGTGATGGTATGTATGGATGGAGTGAAAATTCTATTAGTTGAAGATGAAAGTATCGAAGCCCTGGATATTAAGCGTACCCTGGAGTCTTTTGGTTATAATATTCCTTACGTTGCATCTACTGGTGAAGAAGCTGTTGAAAAAGCCAGAGAAATAATTCCAGACCTCATTTTAATGGACATAATTTTAAAAGGAGATACCAATGGTATCGAAGCGGTCAAGCAGATCAAAAATCTCAACATACCAGTTGTATATCTTACTGCTCATTCTGAAGAGATTACTTTCCAGAAGGCTTTGAAAACAGGACCTTATGGTTATGTTTTAAAACCATTTAATCGTAATGAATTGAAATACTCAATTGAGATGGCACTTTTCAAGCACAGGATGGAGCAGGAGTTAAAAGAAAGCAATGATAAATTCAAGCTGTTGACAGAGACCATAGATGATATTATATATGTAATCGACCTAAAAAACCAGAAAATCAGTTATATATCCTCTGCTGTTGAGAAAATCACTGGTTGGAATAAGGAATCATTCTATGAAGATTCTGATCTATGGATGGAAATGATACTCCCTGAAGATCGTCCCAGGATAAGGTCCTATGTTTCCAAGATAATTGGTGAAAAAAAAGGAGAAAGTGAATTTAATACCAAAAAACTTAATTATAGGATCCAAACCAAGGATGGTAAGGTGAAATGGCTTTCAGAATCATTTAAAATTATATTCGACGAAAATGAAGAAGCATTACAAGTCATTGGCCATGCTGCTGATGTTACTCAGGAAAAAGAATCTGAAAAGAGATATAAGGAATCTGAAAAAAAATACCGAACTCTTTTTGAATTCAATCCAGATTATACTATTCTGGTAGCTTTGAATGGTAATATTTTAGATGTTAATGATGCTGCAGCTGATTTCATGGGTTTAACCAAAGATGATTTAATAGGGAAGAAATTCGGTGACATTGAACTCTTCCCTGAAGAAGATGTAAGGTTACATATGGGAAAGTTTTCACAGGCCTTGAAAGGACAGGAGGTGGAACCTTACCAATATCCTATCATTGATAAAAATGGTGTTAGAAGATGGGCTGAAGCAAAAGTTGTTCCATTAAAGCTAAATGATGATATTAATTCTATTTTAGTAATTGCTACAGATATCACGGACCGAAAGAATGCTACTGACAAATTAAAATCATCACTTAAGGAAAAAGAGGTTTTAATTAATGAGATACATCATCGGGTGAAAAATAACATGCAGATTATTTCAAGTTTGCTTAATCTGCAGAAACAGCATGTAATCGATGATGAAGTTGCTGTGGATGTTCTGAAGGAAAGTCAGAACCGTATCAGGGCCATGGCCATGATTCAGGAAAAATTATACCAATCTGATGATTTTTCACATATCAAATTTTACGAGTACATTGAAAGTGTGGTTTCAGATTTATTCTATTCCTATAATATTCACAAGGATCAGGTTAAACTCAGGGTAAAAGTAGAAGATATATATCTTAATATGGAGACCGGGATCCCCTGTGGATTAATAATAAGCGAACTGGTTTCTAACAGTCTAAAACATGCATTCCCAGATGGAAGGAAAGGTGAAGTCTGTATATCTCTTAAAGTCTCTGGTGATGAATATGAGTTAATAGTCAGTGATAATGGAATAGGATTACCCGAAAATATTGATTATAAAAACACAGACTCTTTAGGTTTACAACTGGTTAACAATTTAGTTAATCAGTTGGATGGTAAAATTACCCTTGAAAGAGGCCAGGGAACTAAATTTAAGATTTCATTTAAAAAATTGAAATATAAAATTTATAAAGAACTGGATTAACCTCATTAAAAAAATGAAAAGAATTGGACTAACTCCCTTAAAAAAATAAGGGGAAATGGAATTAATTCTACTTCATAACCTTACTTCATGGATTCTAACCAGGCATCAAAGTTCACTTTGAATTCTTCCAGTTTCATGTCCAGTACTCTGCGGTTATCAACCAGGTTCACACTGTTAGCCAGAATTTCTATTTCAATACGGCGGTTAACTTCTTCCCAGTTAACAATGTTCCAGAATGCTTCCACATAACTTGGTCGCACATTCTTATAATCCAGGTAATAAGCGTGTTCCCACACATCTAAGACCATTAACACCTTGAAGTTAGGTATTACATTGATGTTGTGTTTTTCGACCTGCATTATGAACAGCCGGTCAGTTACAGGACATAAGGTTAAAGCTGCCCATCCTGATCCTTCAGTGCTGTTAGCTGCCTGGGAAAATTCCTGTTTAAATCTTTCAAAGGATCCAAAGTCTTTGTTTATGTATTGGGCTAGTGTCCCAGTGGGTTCACCCCCTCCTTTAGGTGCAGGGGCCATATTTTCCCAGAATAATTTATGGAGTAAGAATCCACCCACATGGAATGAAAGTTCTTTGGCCACAGCTTTCACATCAAATTCCAGACCTGGACGGCTGTCAAATTTCTGTAATATTGCATTGGCACCATCCACATATGCCTGATGGTGTTTATCATGGTGTATCTGGAGTTGCTCCTTGGATATATAGGGAGCCAGATCTTCATAGCCATAAGGAAGTGCAGGTAGTTCATAAATCTTTTTTACCATTTTTATCACCTTCGTTTTCAAGAATTAATCATTTAACTATACTACTTCAATGAAACATATTAATATGCTAATATTTACCATTTATAGTAGTTTCTGTAACATAACCACCAGTCAAAACATTTATACTCCTCTTCAGATCTTTTAACAGCACTATCCATGTCTGATGGTGGTGGGATTATTAGGCCTTTACCAATAATTTCATTACAGGGCCAGTTAGCAGGTATAGCCACCTCTTTTTCAGCAGCAGTCTGGAGGCCCTCAACCATCCTTAATATTTCATCCATGTTCCTTCCCAGTTCCTGGGGATAGTAAAGAATCGCCCTGATAACACCCTCTGGATCAACTATAAAAACAGCTCGCACAGTGTTGGTACCCTTGTTGGGATGGATTAAACCTAAAGTATCTGCCACTTTACCTGTATCTGCAATTATGGGAAATTCTATGTCCAAATCAAAGTGTTCTGCTATCCACTGGATCCATTTAAGGTGTGAAAAAACCTGATCCACTGAGAGGCCAATGAGTTCGCAGTTAAGTTCCTGGAAGAGTTCATAGCGGAGCTGGAATGCTACAAATTCTGTGGTGCACACTGGAGTGAAATCAGCAGGGTGACTGAATAAAATGAACCATTTACCTTTAAAATCTTTAGGTAGTTTCATCATTCCCTGAGTGGTTTGAACTTCCATTTTAGGGAACTTATCACCAATAAGTGGCATTCCTTTCCCTTTTTTCTTAATTTTTCTTAGTTCATAAACTTTTTCTCCCATTTTTTACCCCCTTAGGTAAAAATTTTTCACTATTATTTTTATACTCATTTTTATTTATTTATTTTGATAAAATGGGAGAATTTACTGAGAAGACGTTAAAATCTAAGGGGTTACTAATTTTAAGAGAAGGTAAAAAAAGTTAAAAAATAAAGGAATAAAGTATTTAAAAAAATAAAATATGCCTTCTGAAGGTTTTTTAGAATTAATTTTTATTCAGAAGCTGCTGGTGGATTAAATACTCGTTGTGCTAATTCCTGATCCAGCATATAAAGTCCACTACCTGATTTTCCGGCTAGTTTAACTTTTTGGAGGACTCCACTGGAAGATTCTTCCTCTTCTACCTGTTCAGCCACAAACCACTGCAGGAAATTGTTGGTGGCATGGTCAGAAAGTTCCATGGCCAGATCCACCAGACCATTAATTAGTCCAGTGACCATCTGTTCGTGTTCATATACGTGTTCAAAGGCAGCTAAAGGTGAATCCCATTCACTTGGTGGTTTTTCAATTTCTGCCAGGAGTACACGGCTATCTCTTTGTACCAGGTAATCATAGAATTTCATGGCGTGGGTTAACTCTTCCTGTGCCTGGACCCGCATCCAATTACCAAAACCAGGCAGGTCCTGATCCTCAAAGTAAGCACCCATGGCAAGATATAGGTAACCAGAGTATAGTTCCCGGTTCATCTGGTAGTTCAGGGCTTCTTGCATCTTTTCATCTATCATAATTTCACCTCCCTCTTGTTTAGAAAATTAATCTACTGGTTCGAACATGTCTTTACCTGCTCCGCACATAGGACAGACCCAATCATCGGGTAAGTCTTCAAAGGCAGTTCCAGGTTCAATTCCAGACATTTCATCTCCTTCTTCAGGGTCATAGATGTATCCGCAAGGTTTACACATATATTTCTGCATAATTTTCTACCTCTTATTAGTTGACTTCATGAATAAAATTCATGATATTCAGGGTTGTAACAGATAAATTAATCAGATGGGGAAAAATTTGAATTTCGGAGCACCACATTTAGGACAGCGCCAGTTATCAGGCAGATCTTCAAAGGCAGTTCCAGGAGGTGTGTTAGTACGGGGTTCACCAACTTCCGGATCGTAGATGTAGTTGCAGACTTTGCATTTATACCTTTTCATGTTTTAAACCATCCGATTATTATTAATATTATGCAGTCTTATCTGTTTTTTTATACATAAAAAATTTAAGATAATTTAAGATATCTTTATGATTCAGGTTTATTATGGGGTTTACTCTTTTCCCATAACTCTAATTTCCCTTCAACCGTATAAAATAAGGGATGGGGCTTAGGAATAATCAGATCCTTGATTTTGGTATATGTTTTTCTATTTCTCAACAACAATTTCTGTTTAAGGTGTTCTAATTCAAACATTAACTGTCCTTCAGTAACTGGAATCAGTTTATCAGTGAATTTTCCACCAAGTTTATCCTGATTAAAAGAATAGCCACGTTTATTTGCTTCCAGGTAAACATGATAGAGATAGGTATCCACATGAATCACAGGATCTGCTTGTTTCCTGAAACGTAAAAGTTGAGGATGATGTTTGTAACCTTTAGTTTCGCCTTTTAAGACTTTTCGTGCCAGAAGACCCTCTCTCCAGAGTGCAACCAATCCTTTACCATCCAGGTACTGGGGGTGGAGACTCCAGAGTCTCATAATCAAACACACCACTAAAAATAAAAATATTATAAAATAATCTTTTAAAAGAGTTATTCATTATTTTTAACTCTTTAAAAAGAAAAACCTTTATTTAACCAGAAGAACTGGTACCTGGACTTTTTTCAGGGCATTTTCAGCAACACTGCCCATTAAAATTTTTTCAAGTCCAGTCTTACCATGTGTGGCTATTACCACCAGATCTGCCCCTGCCTTTTCTGTGATCTTGGCCATATCATGAGTGGGGCTTCCCACAATCAATATCTCATGAACTTCCACACCATTTTCCTGCCCCTTCTCTTGCACCTTTTTAAGTATGGCTTTTCCCTCTTCCTCCAGCACCTCGTAAGGATAGATTAACTTATCATCTATAATATGAACAGCAACAACTTTGGAACCTAACTTTTTTGCCAGGGATAATGCCATGTCCTCAGCTTTTCTGGAATAATCCGATCCATCTGTGGGAATCATTATAGTATCAAACATATTCAATCTCCTTCATTTTTCTACTTTAATACGATGGTCTCCAACTACAAAGTCCATACCCCCAAGGTGAAGTAGGGGTTTCATTAATTCCACATCCAGGAGTCCATCTTTAAGGGTATCTTCTTGCACACCCAACTTTAAAACTCTACCCACCACTAACTGGTGGTCACCACATTCCATGATCTGTTCTATTTTGCACTCCATATGAGCTATACATTCCTTAATCCATGGTGGAGACACTTGAACTGACTGCATCTGGGTTAACCCTGCTTTTTCAAGTTCATTAACTCCCTGAGGGAATTTTTCACCGGTAACCCATAACTTCTGAAGGATACGCTCAGATGGTATATTTACTACCATTTCACCTGTTTCTTCCAGGTTATGATAGGTGTGGTGGCTGGCAACTGAAGCCACAGCAATTAAAGGAGGATCCATAGATACTGGCATGGTAAAAGAGAAAGGAGCAGCATTCACCTCTCCTTTTTTATTCATGGTGGTTACCAGTATGGTAGGTCGTGGTGCCAGAACCCTGTAAAAACTTCCTAAATCCAGATCTACAAATTCCATTTAAACATCTCCTATTTA
>JAHKLQ010000173.1 GCA_020854975.1 Methanobacterium sp. | reverse complement strand
TGCTGATGAAAGGGAAATCACCAAGAAAAAAGTTGATAAAGTCAAAAAGGACTTTGAAGATGTGGATATGAGCACAGAACTTTGTGATGGTGGAGGTTAACTCCCTCCATTTTTTAATTTATTTTAAGCTATTTGAATCTTCAAATAAAAGCTACTTGAATCTTTAAATAATATTTTAGCAATCTTTAAGTTATTAATCTTAATTACGGGTTTTAAACCATTTTTTTAAATCAATTGGACTAGTTATAACTTTAAATTCTGGATACACTCCTCTAAAGAATTTTTAACCGTAGATTGATCCACGTTAAGCTCATTTAAAACATGGATGTTGTAATTTTCTCCAGAACTGGGTTGGTGTACTGGGTCACAAATGGTCTGATTATTGCTAGGTATATGAACGGGATCGCATATTATGGGTTCTGTTACCATTTTATAGATAAAATAAACAATAACCAGAGAAACAACACCTGAAAGAATGGCAATCATGATTTTTATCTTTTCATTCTGGATGAAATGGTCAATGAAACATCCTAAAAGATAACTGAGAACCAAACCAAATACTGCAAAAAGGGACAATCTCATTAAAAAGAGGGGAGGATCAACTAAAATTAAGGATGAGAAGAAATAGTTAAAGTTAGAGTAAGTGTAGTTGTTGCCAAAGATGATAACAAATATAGTGATACATGGAATTATTAACATTAAAAATAAGGTTAATTTAAATTTATTGGGATAAAACAACTCTCTTTTATCTACCATACACAATTTTATATATTTTTTAATATTTAATTTTTAAGTTAACCATGGATTTTAGATTCTTAGAATCCAGACCCAACATAACAAATCCAGTTCCAACATAACATAATGAAAAAATTAGCCTCCACAGAATTTGGCAATACTCTAAAAAAAGTCAAATCCGGAAAATTCTAGCCAGTGTTGGTGAGTTTTGGAAATAATCATTTACACCCCTTTCCTGGAATTGTTTTCCCACCATCTGAAATCTCAACATTTGACCTTCTAATTCTTCTGCCTTTTTAATAGAATTACCATAAAAAAAATCCATTTTTTCAGATAAAATATCAATCTCTTCTTTAAACACGGATTCAGCCACCAAACTGTAAATCTGGAGTAAAGAATCCAGTGTAAACTCATTGGAAGCTATGATCAATTTTTTCGTTTTATTTTTTAATTTTTTGGACTTGTTACCTGGATAAAAACGTTGCAACAATTCGGAACGATAAGATAATGCAATTAATTTATGTGATAACTTAGGGTAAAGTGAATTTTCCCGGTAGAAAGTTAATGCATTAAGACGGAAGAGTTTTTCCACAGCATCATCTTGAATTCGATAATCCCAGTGAGGCCACTGACCCCTTAAAAGTCCCTTACGTTTAACTAATTTTTCCAGGGGAGAACCAGCCACAATCTCAGCCCTTCCAAAATCAAATGCCAGAGACACATTTTTTTTCATGAAGTAAATGTTGTTGTTTACCTCTTCCAGGGTGGCGCGGGGGTGAAAGATTAAAAGATTAAAAGTAACACCCATATCACGGTCTTTCAAGAGTTCTAGGGAATAATTAATATCATCTTCAGTTGAAAATCGGGCTAAAGCTTTAAGTCCACTGGTACTGGCGTTTTCAACCCCCAAAAAAACCCCCACTGTACCCATTTCTTCTAAAAGGGAAACAATATCTTCATTAACACCATCAGGTCTGGTTTTGATAAGGAGTGCGATATCTTCCAATTCAACTTTTTCTTTTAGTAATGATTTTTTCAATGAATTTAAACGATGGTAAGATCTTTTTTTAGAAGGTAAGAGGAAATTATCATCATGAAACTGGAATAACCTTATTTTCTGATTGTGGTACAATTCTCCCATTTCACGGGCAACATTTTCTGGAGTTCTTAATGTGTAAGGAAGTCCGGATTTGAACTGATGAAAGGCACCTATGCAACAGTAAATGCAACGGGAGTGGAAACAGCCCCTACTGGTTACTAGGGTGGCAAAATTCTCACCTAATCTGGTTTGTGGTTTTACACCACGTAACGGGAATGCTAAATTATCCAAGTCAGGGAATGAAGTGATAACCTGATTTTCTTTCACAGAACCATTTTCATATGACTTGTAAACCAGGTTAGGGACATCATCTAAACTTTGGTTATTAATGATAGCATTAACCAGTTTAACTAAGGGAATTTCTCCTTCAAAACGGATAACAGAATCAATATCATAAAAGTTTAATAGTTTTTCAAATTCAAAGGTGGGAAAATGTCCCCCTACAGTTACGTGTACTTCTGGTTTAATTTCTTTTATTTTCTGGATAAGATCCAGGAACATGGTAGCCAGTGATTGGAAGGCCATGGAAACAGCCACTATATCTGGGTTGAATTCTTCAAATTCCTTTAAAACCCCTTGAAATTCATTATAGTTGGAATAAGGGATAATTTTAACAACATGTCCTAGTTTTTGGAGTTCAGCTCCCAGATACCTGATGGCCAGGTTTTCTTCATCTTCTGCTCCTACCAGTAGGATTTTTCCTTTTCCTTTCATCTAAACCTCTTTTTTTATCTAGATCAATGGTTGATTAAGAGTTTAGGGTGGATTACTTTTTTCATGGTATAATTATTTTTATAGTAGGTATGTACAGATAATAGCTTGTTTTAGGTAGGAACTTATAATTTAGTGGGAGTGATGGGTGATGGTTCAAGAAAATGAAGAACAATATTGGATGCTGGGTTTTTTAGGATTCCTGGGATTTTTAGGAATAAGTGGATTTACCACTCATGATCCCTGGCAGTTTTTTTTATTCTGCAACTTCGGACTCTTTGGATTTTTCGCCTACAAATATTCTAACAAAGTTATCATGGGAATAGCCTTATTAGGTGTGTTTTTAGGCCTTTTATTGGGAATATTTGGCATTTTAGGGATAATTATGGTTTAATTCTATTTTTTTCCAATGGACTGATTGCTATCTGATGGTTAAGTTTATATTTGGAAAATTATAAAATAATTATACATACCGACGGTCGGTTTGGAGATAATTATGGTTAAGAGAAAATCCAGAGAAGAACGAATAAACGAAATAACACAGGCTGCCATTGATGTTTTCCTGGAAAAAGGGTATGAAAACACTACCATGGAGGCCATTGCCCAAAAAGCAGGAGTCAGTAAAGGTGGTTTATACCATCATTTCCAGAGTAAGGACATGATCCTGATCATGGCCAATGATAAAATCAGTGAAAAAATCGAAGAATTAATGGATGATGCTGGAAAATTTTCTTCAGTGAAGGAAGGCCTGTTATTTTACATAGAAAATTATCTTCGATACTGGTTGGAACATCCCAATGAAACTGCCTTTTTGTTCCTTTCTTTGGGAAAAATACTGGATAATCCAGAACTATTAAAGTACTACCGACAATTTACCAGAGATTACATGCAATTTTTTGAACAATCATTTAAAACAGGAATCCAATTGGGTGAATTTAAAGAACACAATGTTAATGTCAGTGCCATGACTTTGGTAGCTGCAATGGATGGAATTTTAAGTTACATGTTACTGGATAGGAATTTAACTCTTGAAGAAGTGGTTAAAAATTTTGAGGAAAAGTTCATCACTCCTATTGAAAATCACCAACAATGAAACGTTAAAATCTGACAATAAAAAAAATACAATTTATAAATGAAAACCATGAGTTAAAAAAAGATAGTTGGAGGTGTTGGGATGATAAAAGACATAGTTGATTTCTATTATTTCTCTGGAACCGGAAACACCCTATTAGTGGTTAAGAAGATGAGGGATGTTTTCACACAAGAAGGTATCCAAGTGGATTTACATAAGATTGAGGATTCAAATCCAGAGGACATGGATTTAAACCATACTATTGGCCTGGGATTTCCCATAGCTGAAATGTCCACTTACAATTTTGTATGGAAATTCATCAAAGCGCTGCCTGAGACTACTCTAACTACAGAAATATTCATGGTGGATACTCTGGCTGGATTTTCAGGAGGGATGGTAGGTCCACTACGTGAAATATTGAAAAAGAAAGGATACTTTCCTATTGGGGCAAAAGAGATTGTAATGCCTGCCAATATATTTTACGTTCCAGATAAGGATACTTGCCAGGAAAAGGTTGAAAAAGGACTTGAAAATGCAGAAAAGTATGCTCAAGACATTATCCATGGAAGATCTAAATGGGGTAGGGTGCCGGTGCTTTCTGATGCCATGTACTATGCATCTATAACAGGTTTAAAGTTAACTGAAACCAATCTCAACCAGAAATTACTACGTCTGGAGACAGATGAAGAAGAGTGTAACAAATGTGGCATATGTTATAAACTCTGCCCAGTGGATAATATAACAATGGAAGATGAAGAATACCCTAAACACGATTTTAACTGTGAATACTGTTTAAGATGTACTTCTTTTTGCCCCAGAGGGGCTATTTCCTGTCCTGTGAACTACAAGGGCAAAACATACCATGCAGTGAAAGCCAAAGAATTTTTGAAATAATAGAGAGTATGGAAATAAGAGATATAAAAAAAATGAGTACTCTTAACATTTAGAGGTTGAAAAAAAAATGTCAAAATACAATTTAGAGGGGAAAAATATTGATGTTGAGGGCCTGGCCAGAGATGCATTAAATAATGAAGATCTGTTCCAGGAGATGATAAACGGGGTTCGATCTAAGGATAACAACATCCGAGAAAACTGTTTCAAAACACTACAACTTGTTGCTGAAAATAATCCCGAATTCTTGTACCCTGAATGGGATTACTTCCAGGAAATGCTTTACAGTCCCAACAATTTCCACAAGTTCATTGCTATCTATATTTTAGCCAGTTTAACCAGGGTAGATAAAGATAACAAATTTGATGAAATATTTGAAGATTATTATGGGATACTGGCAGGAGATAAAGTCATGACTGCATCCCATGTGGCCTTAAATTCCAGTATTATATCCTTTAACAAGCCAGAGCTCAGGTCTCGAATTATTGATATACTTATGAATATTGATGAGATCCACCATGGTAAGCAGAAGGAACTAGTCAAAGCATACGCCATTGAAGCACTCAGGAAAATTTATCCTGATGCAGATGATAAAGAAAAGATTGAAGACTTTGTGAGAACTCAGTTGAACAGTAAAAGTCCCAAGACCCGAAACATGGCACAATGTTTTTTGGATAGGTGTTAAATAGTAAATGAATTTTTGGATAATTCTCAAACCATAAATGAATTTTTGCAAAGTTCCAAAACTATAAATCAATTTTTGGACAGGTGCAAAACCATAAATTAATATACTAGAAAACCCCACACTAAGATTAAGGGATAACATGGTTAAGAATATTGGTTCCAATCAATATCCGCAAAGGAAGAGTAAATTCAAGAGGATGCTGGATCAATTTTCATCAAAGAGATCCATTAATAAGTCACAGCAGCTACTTTGGTTGAGGTATTCCACAAAAATTGGAACAACTAACTGGCTCTCCAAAGACTCTGAAAGATGGAACAAGTTCCAGGATGAGTTTCAGGACGAATTTGAAGAAAAAATTAAACTCATGGATGCAATCAGGCATAAGAAAAAGGAAAATGAACCATTAAATTGGGTCAACACCTCAAAATCCACTAATTTTTAAGTTGCATACTGCATGAGTATTAAAGCTATTCTTAGTCGTAAATAGCTCTTTGTAGTTTTTTTCTACATTCTCCGTTACATATTTATTAAATCACAAATCATTTTTTTAATATTATTTGTATGATCTTTTTAGTAAGTTTCTTAAAACCTTGAACTATATTAGTTATATAGTAGTTACTTTCAATACGTTATAATAAAATAACTATATTTAATAATACTAATTGGATAGTTTACTTCAATCCTTTTATTATTAATCTACGTATAATGTATGATCTTGATCGATCTTCCTTTTTGGCTATCTGGTCAATTTTTTCGATATACTCGGGCTCCAAACGAATGTAAACACTCTTCTTTTTGGTCATAATATACAATACAGTGCATTACAAATATATACTTTACTGATATTAGGATAGTGATTAGTGGATATCCCTCTTAAAAATTACATGACCTGTTCAGGATAAAGCCCGGGATAAACTCTTTTTTGAAGTGGATGATATACAAGTACTTCTCCTGAATGAGGCTATCAAATTTGAAGGTACAAAAATTGTTAGGAAGGTAGAAGTAAATGAGAGGATTTCACTTTCCAAGGAAAATATAGTACTCTTCAGTCAAGTTTTAGGGAGATGATAAAAAAGTTAAAATAGTATTTCATCATGGATTTTCATGCAATCTGTTGGACCTCCCATATTTTAAAATGTTTTATTTTAAAATATCAGTGTAAATCTGGTCATGATGGTTATAATCCTCGAAGATTAGCGAATTATCCTTGAATTCATAGATCAACACAAAATCACCCACATGTGCCCTTCTGGCACCATGCAGGTCACCACTTAACGGTTTGTAATGTAAGGGCATAACCTGGATTTGTTCCATCTTTTTCAGAACATGCTTATACTGTTCCGGGTCTTTCTGAGATAGTTTTTCCATTTCCTTCTGAAATTTATGGGAAAGCCTAATTTCATATCTATGGGACTCCGCCCACAGATCTTCAAAAAGCAATAAACAATCCCTCAAAGTAGAGCAGTGACCATGTTTAACTTTTTTTCGAATTTCATCTAGTTCTGCATGATAATCAGGGGAGATAACTAGATATTCATTATCAAAATCTTCTTTATCAGAATATTTTTTTTCCTGATCTTTTTTTACCATAATCTCCTTATCAGAATTTTTCCTTAGGATAATATTCCCCC
>JAHKLQ010000128.1 GCA_020854975.1 Methanobacterium sp. | reverse complement strand
GCCTCTTGAAGTGCAAGAATGTCATTGGCACTGTTACCCACCATCATTACTTGATATATTTTCTTTAAACCATGAACAATTTCCCGTTTTCTTTTGGAATCCGCAGTACCGAACACATTTTCAGAAGGAATATGAATAAAATTGGCCAGTTCTTCTAGGGACTTCATCCGGTCTCCTGATGCTATATAAATATGGAACGCTCTTTTTTTGAGTTCCTCCACCACCTGGAGAACTTCAGGAAATAATTTCCCTCCGGCAGTAATGGTGAACTCAATCTGACCACTGTAAAGATTTACAATAAAACCAGAACCACTGCAGATCTGCACATTATAATTTTTATCAACCACAGCTTGAATAGTATCCTGAATATCACTTACCCTAGCATTTTCATTCCGTATTAAATCCAGTAATTCCTTTTTTTCAATATCGAAAGAAGAATAGCTAATGTCAAAGGGAACCTTATTTCTGGTTATGAATTCATGGATGGTTTGATGCGGACGGGCATTGATGATACATTGGGAAGGGTCAGTCTGCAGAACCACCAGAGCCCGGCAGGGATGCTGATCCACCAGGTCAATGGAACTGGTATGATCATAAATAAATCCGGAATTAATATCCTTAATAGCCCTATACCTGGAAATTAGGGTTCCGGAGTTATCGAAAACAACTGCTTTCATGGTTCTATAATAGGAAATTGTAACTTAAATAATTACAATTTATAAAAAATTAAAATTAAACTACCCTGCAATTATTCCTATTATGTTGTTATTATCCATTCTAACCAGTTTTCAGGCTATTAATGTGGAATAAATGAAATAAACACCCAGAAACACCAGGAAAACTCCGCAAATAATCATCATGATCTTGTAACGTTTCCCCGGCAAAACATGCCTTCCTTTGCTGGTGAAAAAAGACACCACACTGTACCAGCTGAGGTCTGCCCCCCAGTGGCCCAATAAAAAGCTGAAAACTCCTATAATTCCTGCTAATTCTATTCCTTTCAACATGAAAGCCCAACCAACTGTGGCCCACCAGATATAGAAGTAAGGGTTGGTTACGCTGGTTACAATCCCACTTAAAACTGATCCTCGTTTTTCTACGGGTTCTCCGTCTCCAGGGATTTCTGTGGGAATCGGTGACCGGGCAATGGTGTAACCGATGTAGATAAGCATTAACCCTCCAATTCCACCTATAAACATGGTCACCTGTTTAGATCCAATAGCCCATCCCAATCCCAGTACTAAAAGTAGGATTAAGATTGTTTCAGCGATAACATGACCTAAAACAACCAGTGGTCCGGCTCTTGACCCTTTTTTCAGTGAATCGGAGATGGTAACGGTTAGCATAGGTCCGGGGACCATGGCACCGGATAAACCCACCCAAAATGAGGCGGCAGCGAATAGAATAACTTCAATCCACATTTAACTCCTAGATCTCCTTAAATTTAATGAATCAAAATATAAATCTTTACATAACATAATAACAGTTGATTAGAATAAATAATGCTTCTATGCTTTCTAAGGGGGGACTAATCTTTCAAATAGACATTATAAGACAACTAAAGTTATGAAACTTGTAATTAGTGAGGGTAGAAAGAGTAGGGGATGGGAATTAGCACCTAATCTTCAGGTGTGGTTTAATACTTCAATAATCTCCGATAAATGGGAGTCAATATCTGCTACCTGCTCATCACTAAGGGATCTGGTTCTTGATAAGAACTGGAAGCGTTCAAATACATGGCTCATTTTGTTGAGAACTTCGCTTCTATTAACTTTCTGATACATTCCATCACCAGGATTAGATTGCACTTTCCAACCTATATATTTATCAGATTTTCTGTATGTTTATCAGATTTTTTTTGCACTGGAGTTTACTAGAAGGGGCTGATTTTTCTTCAGCCCCCCCTAAAATCCGGCAACAAATTAACTTATAAAATCAAAATCTACTCCTAATCCCTGTTCTTTAGCTCGCCTGTAGATTAATCCTGCAGTCACCACATCCTGAACAGCCAGACCAGTAGAATCAAAAACAGTGATCTCCTCATCTTCTCGGCCTGTTTTTTCCCCAATGATCACATCTCCAATTTTAGCATGAATATCCTTCTCTTTAAGGACTTTCTGAGAGACAGGAACATTGATCTCTCCACTGTGACTGGCCTGATCCCATGAATCTATAACGATCTTCGCGTTAAGGAGTAATCTGGTTTCCAGTTCCTGTTTAGTAGGTGCATCAGCACCCATAGCGTTGATATGAGTACCAGAACTGATCCACTCTGCCTTGATCACTGGTTTACATGAGGGGGTGGTGGTTACAACCACATCTGCATTTTGAACGGCTGCTTCAGCTGAATCAACAGCTTCCATATCGAAACCATAAGTTTCAGATGCCTTTTCCGCAAAATCAGTTCGGGTACTGCATGTTCTGCAAAAAACCCGGGCTTTCTTGATGTCCATTACTTCGTTAAGGGCCATAAGTTGTGTCCAGGCCTGTTTACCTGCTCCAATTATTCCCAATATCTCTGAATCAGGTCTTGCAAGGTATTTAGTGGCTACTCCAGCAGCGGCACCGGTTCGCATGTCGGTTACCCATGTCCCGTCCATAACTGCCAGAGGGAACCCTGTTTCAGGATCTACAAGTTCGATGATGGCCATTACCGTCGGCAGATTATGTTTTTGAGGATTATTGGGGTGAACATTCACACATTTAACTCCAGACTCCTCTGTACTCCGAACATAACAGGGCATAATCCTCAAGTCTCCCTCATGGAAAAACAAATAATCTTTAGGGGGCATCTGAACATCACGCTGTGCAAAGGCCTTAAAAGCTGTTTCAACAGCATCAACAACTTCTTTCATGGTAATTAGTTGTTTAATTTCGTTTTGTTTTAGTAAAAGAGTTCCAGACATGTTCACACCTATTTTTTGCAATGAAAATCCCTTTTAACCCAGAACTTACTAAAGGGTGTAACATGGGGACTATGATGAGGGAACATTTAACTTTTATTATTTGTGCATAAAGAACACATTTTAGGAAAAATGCCGGGTATGGATTTTAATAACCCATAAAACATAAATTGCATGGAAAAAACAAAGATACTCATATAAAATAGGCTTATATTGTCCCCAAATATTATATGAATATAATTCAAGTAGATAAAGATCTTTGGATTATTTGAAGGTAGTCATATGGATTTAAATAAACGTTTCTGGGAAATTGACGTTCTACGTGGCCTGGCAATACTGATGATGGTCACCTATCATTTAATCTTTGATCTGAACTACTTTGGAGCGTACTACTTAAATATTTCATGGGGATTTCTATGGTTTTTTGCCCGTACAACCGCATTCATATTCCTGTTCCTGGTGGGAGTTTCCCTTACACTGAGTCACTCTCGTGCAGAACTTAAAAATAAATATCACAAAAAAACGAGCCTTTTCCCCAAGTATCTTAAAAGAGGTCTGGAAATTTTCGCTCTGGGGCTTCTAATTACTCTGGGCACATGGATTTTCATCCCCCAAGACTTCATAGTTTTTGGTGTCCTTCATTTCATTGGAATCGCCATCATCCTGGAATATCCCTTTTTAAACAGGAAGTATCTGAACCTGATTCTGGGAATCATCTTTATCATGGCGGGTTTCATTTTGACATTTTTCACAGTCCCTTATCCCTGGCTATTGTGGTTGGGTGTGAAACCAGCAGGATTCATCACTGTGGATTATTTCCCCTTACTTCCCTGGCTGGGGGTGGTTTCCATAGGTCTGTTTACAGGGAATATTCTTTACAAAGATTATAAAAGACAATACAAACTTCCCGATCTTTCCCAAAACATTTTAACCCAGATATTCAGTTTCCTGGGCCGACACTCTCTTTTAATTTATTTATTGCACCAACCAGTATTGATAGTGATACTTTACCTTCTGGGTGTCCTGGATCTGGGAAATCTATTTCCTCTCTTTAATATATGAAATAAGTATCCCATTGGAAAATATGAAAATCAGGTCAGTTTCATAAAATAAATGATGAAACTATTTTATGAAGTTGAATAATAGGATGATCTGATGCCCTATTTGATATGTGGTCAGTGTGGAGCTTACTATGAACTTGAAAAAGGGGAATCACCACAGGACTTTGAATTACTATGTGATTGTGGTGGTAAACTAGAATATGATCCCAACAAGAAATCAGGACCAACTCTAATATTCAGACAAAGTTATCTGCCTATTTTTACATGAAAATAGATGTTGACAATAATCCTGAACTGGCCAACAGCTTTGATATTAATGTGATCCCAACCTTGGTCTTTCTCGACGTAGATGGTAAAGAAATTCGTCGAAATGAGGGTTATATTGATGCAACTGGGCTTCTTAACTTTCTGAGAATATGATCTGGAGATAGATAATTTCTTCACATCTAATAGGGTACTGTGACTGGAAAACACCAATGGTAAAACCAATGATAAATATAATAAGACTCGTTTTCTAAATCAAAAAGATGATAATGATCAACTAGTACACACTTGCTACTCACGTAATAGGTGGGAATATGAATATTTTGGAAAAATCACAATCAATCAGGAATCACAAAACAACCGCATCAGAGAACCTGGAAAGGTTCATCAAACAAATAAACAAGGATAACCCTAAAATCAATGCTTTTGTAGAGCTAAACACGGACAATGCTCTGGAAAAAGCTAAAAATATAGATGATAAGATTAATAATGGTGATAAGGTTGGAAAACTGGCAGGTTTAGTTGTGGGGATCAAGAGTAACATCAATGTGGAAGATTTCCACATCACCGCTGCCTCCCCCACCCTGGAAAACTATGTTGGCAGTTATGATGCCACAGTAGTCCAGCGTATAAAGGATGAAGATGGTATAATCATCGGCATGACCAACATGGATGAATTTGCCGCGGGAAGCTCCACTGAAACCTCTTTTTTCGGCCACACTGATAACCCCCGAGCTCCAGGCAGAATACCTGGAGGTTCCAGTGGTGGCAGTGCCGCAGCAGTGGCTGCAGGACTGTGTGACCTGGCATTGGGTTCTGACACCGGAGGATCCATCCGTAACCCTGCATCTCACTGTGGGGTGATGGGGTTCAAACCCACCTATGGTGCAGTTAGCAGACAAGGACTACTAGATCTGGCCATGAGCTTTGACCAGATTGGCCCCTTTTCCCAGGATGCCAGTGGCGTGGCTTTAATGCTGGAAGTTATTGCTGGGGAGGATCACCGGGAATGCACTACCATAGACTGGAAGGTGCCAGAGTTCACCACCAGTATTGCTGATCCTGAAAATGCACTTAAAGGTATGCGTCTGGGTGTAGTAAAGGAATTCTTTGATGTCTCTGATGAAGCCATAGTTAATATTATTGAAGAACGCATCCAGCAAATGCAGGAGGCAGGGGCTGAAGTGGTGGAATTAAACTTCGATTATCTCAAATTATGCCTGCCCACCTATTACCTCATAAACTATGTGGAGTTCTTCTCAGCCACCCGAAAATATGATGGTCGAAAATATGGTAAACGCATAGAAGAAGTGTGCGGAGAGGAAGTACTACGCCGGATATACATGGGATCCTACATCAGCCAGAAAGAATACAGTGGCAAATACTATAAAAAAGCCCTACAAGCTCGTTCACTCATAAGAAAAGAAATAACAGGCCTATTAAAAGATGTAGATGTCTTAGTGGGGCCTACTGTTCCCAAACTACCACATAAATTGGGCACCTCACTGGAACCCATGGAAATGTACGCTTATGACATACTAACAGTTATAGCCAATCTGGCAGGTATACCAGCAGCCAGCACCCCTGCAGGGGATGTGAAAGGAATCCCAGTGGGCATGCAATTCCAGGCAAAACCATTAGAGGATGAAAAAATACTTCAACTGATGGCTGCACAAGAAACACTGAATTAAATCATTTAATTATTTTTTTTACATAAGTTACGAAAAGACCATGCAACCCCCAAAAGTGTTAATTTAAATAAACCACATTTAATCGTAAATCGAGGATTTCCATGAAAAAAATAGGCATCCTGTATGTTAAAGGATCATTACCTTTATTTGAAAACTTCGGAGAACTTCCCACCCACCTTTTAAAAGATAATGGATTGATCAATGGAAAAAATGCATATGAAGTTTTAGATGGTCTCATACTCCCTGGGGGGAGTATCATGGAATCATTGAGTATCAGCCCGGAGATTGAAACTGTTATCAGGAAAATGGACAGAGAAGGAAAGTTCATCCTGGGAATGTGCTCGGGATTCCAGGTACTGGCCAATAAAACAGACATAGGTCGGAAATCTCCCTGTCCAGTGGAAAGGGAAGGACTGGGAATCCTGGATGTTACCTTCCATCCTTTAATTGGAACTGATCGGGTGGAAGCTGAAGTGGTGGATGAATCATTTTTAACCAATGGAATGTTAGGGGAAAGTGTAACTGGTTTTCACTGCCACACCTATGGGGAGATAAGGGGTAATGCCCAACCAGTATTCTTTTCAAGAGTTAAAAGAACAGATTACACAGATAATCCTAGAAAAATACTCTCAGGAGCACGGAACGATGAGGGTAACGTGGTGGGAACCATGGTCCACGCATCCCTGGATGAAAACCCAGCTCTAACCCAGAATATTCTCCAGTTCATGGATGCCACTGAAAATGATATTCAGGAGATTGAAAATGCTAACCAGGAACTGGTAAAGAAAATTAAAAGGGAAGTAGGGATAGGGCTGGACATGTATTCAGAATATCGGATTCAAAACACCATCAATCCTCATGAACTGCCTCCTTTTCTCATGATTGCCAGCACAGGGTCGGATTCAGGTAAAACCTTCCTAACCACTGGTGTAGTGGGAGTTCTGCGTAAGAAAGGATATAGAGTAGGAGTCCTGAAAGTAGGACCAGACATACGGGATCTGGTACCAGCTCTCTATCTTAATAAAGAAAAAATGGAAGACTTTGCATCCATCCAGATTGGTGGACTGGGATGGAAGGACTTGGAAGAAATCATCACAGAAATCAGGGGACAGAAATATGATTTAATCCTGGTTGAGGGTGTGATGAGTATTTTCACCGGACTTTTAAATGAAAAAACTCCATTTTCTGCTGCTGAAATTGCTAGAGCCGGAAACATCCCCACCTTAATGGTAACCGGATGTAACAAGGGAGGTATAGAAACAGCAGCCCTGGATCTGGCTTCGCATGTGAACATGATGCAGAAACTGGGTATAAAAACCACAGGTGTTATCTTAAACAAGGTCTACCATGACAAAATCGCTGAAACTGCATCCACTTACATAAAAAATACCACCGGACTGGAATGGGTGGGCAGAGTTCCCAAAGCCCAGTTAGCATCAAGGGGTGGAACCCCAGAAGTGGAAATAAAACTGGAAGACTTCTGCCAGAAAGCCACAGAAACAGTTGAAAAATATTTAGATGTGGACAGAATTCTAAAAATGGCTGAAAAACCACAATTTACAGGTTATTATCCTTTTAATAAAATATTGAAGGATTTTGTTTAAATCAAATTTATTAGTTATAAATTTTGCTAGAGAATTAGCTAGAGAATTAATATTAAACCTAAAATTTGAATATCCTAAAATTAATTAAGGCTAGAATTAATTAAGGCCAGAATTTAAGGTCAGAATTAATTAAGGCTAAAACTAAATTTAAGGAAAATTTAAGTAAGAAACACTAAATAAAATTAATTTAAAGGCAATTTAAATGCCTTTAAACTCATGGTAACCTTCAATTAATTCCGCACCACTTAAAAATACAAGACCATTTTTTTCTGCATATTTAGCCACATCATCAGTGACCATGGAATTAGCAGTCACATCATCCATCATTTCACAGCAAACCGCCACTTCAGTTAATCCGGCCATCTCTGCCAGGGCTACGCTCATCTCAGTATGTCCTTTTCTGTTTAAAACATGGCCTTCAGTGGCTCTAAGAAGAGTTACATGTCCAGGAGCACGGAAATATTTACCAAAATCAGCGAAATTCCCATTTTTACATAAAAGTCCCAGTTCTTTAATGGTACAGGCCCGGTCATTATCAGTGATTCCAGTAAAGGTTTTCCTGTGGTTTACAGTTATGGAAAAAGCGGATTTCTCATCATAGGGAATGTCTGTTGGTGATAAACCTGCTAAAACTGGATACTTGTCACTGGCTGCTTCCATCACATCAGTCATAAAAGGAATGCCCAGTGCATCTGATATTTCAGCGGATATAGGCACACAGACCAGTCCTCCAGCATCATTTCTAATGGTAGTCATGTGCTGGGGGGTCATGAACTCGGCAGCAATGATCATGTCTGTTTCCCTTTCCCGATTATCATCATCAAAAATTAAAACTATTTCTCCCTTTTTAAATGCTTCAACTGCTTTTTTTATCATATAATCACAGATTAGATTTTTTTTAGTATTTTTTTTGTTGAAAGTGTTGTCTGTAGTTAGTTCCAATACTGATTGTTTTTTCCAATAATTAAATTTTAAAAACTATAATCAATCTCAAACAATTCAATCCTATTTAATTCAATCCTATCCTATTTAATTCAATCCTATCCTATTTAATAAATCAACCATTAAATTCAACTAATTATTCTATTTCCAGGGTGAGTTCGTCACCATCTTTAAGTTTCAAAGATTTTCGAAGATTTTTCTCGGCAACAAACTCTAAAATCTCATGAGAATGCTGAGTTTTAGCCGGAAATAAAAGCGCACCATTTATCTTTTGATTTAACCGTGCGGCTATGAACTTAACATCCCCATATTTCCCACTTCCATGAATGGTTCCCATTTCATCTTGAAGATCAACTATGGTCTCTGCATCTTCCGAGGATATCTCCAGATTAAGAGTTCCTGGAAATGGTTCAAATCCCAGTTTTTCCCGGAATTCATCCTGATAAACCTCAAGAGACACAAAATAACTACCTTTATGTGTTCCTGAGATGATTTTTCCTATGATTTCCATTTAAATTCCTTCGATTTTCAAATTCTTTCAGTTTCCATTTAATTCATGTTTGAAAGTTTCAGTCGCCAGTATATGGGCCTGTCTTAATGGTTCAGGGATTTTAAAAACGCTTGTTCTCATTGTGATCTCTAAAACACTCTTAAGCGATATTCTATGGCCTACACTTAGATATTTTCCCTTAAAAAAGGCTCCAACAATACGGTTATCATATTTTATAAGTTGAATTTCAGGGGTGTGGTCACTTTGGGTGGCCAGCTTTATATACCTTCCACCAATTAACCTTTTTGCCACTCCCATAGTGGGCACATCCAGAAGCACACCTACATGTGAAGCCAGGCCAAAACCTGCAGGATGCATAACACCATGACCATTAACCATCAAAACATCAAAACCATGTTCAAGGGTATTAATCACTGATATAACTGCATCTGCCTCCCGGACCCCAAGAAAACCAGAAATATATGGGAAAAACAACTCCACGTCTAATGTTTTTTTCTCCACTACTTCCAGGCCTTCCAGTTCCAGAACCACAACCGCAGCTACCGCCCGGTTATCAACAGAAAAAGAAATATCCGCACCTGCCACTCTGTCTAACTTACAGAAACAGTCTTCCTCTATTACCCTGTCTGCCAGAGAGTACTGTATATCAGTTAAAAGTTGGGTGAGGTTGCATGAACACATAAATATATGTTATTAACTTTTTTTAACTTTTATCAATATTCAACAGGGGTTATTCCTTAATTTCACCAGTGATGGTGCAGAATATAGGGCCCCGGATGTCGATCACTTTGTTTTTGCTGGTGATATAACGCATGGCCACCTTATCCAGTTTAAGGTTAACATCTGATGGTGATTTGGCTATGGTGGTTCTTAAGGTGATCTGTTCTTCTCCACTTACCACCATCTCCTCCATACGGTAAGCGGCCTGAGCTGCCACTCCCTCCAGATAACTGATCCTGGTGGGAACACCCTTCTTCAGGGCCTGAATAGCCAGATCATCAACTATTTCCTTACCTAGATTGCCAAGTATATCCTCAGCAACATCTTCCAGAGAGTGCAAACCATTGAAAGTGGTGGGATGAGGCACTCCTACAATGTTACCATCATAAATGTAGATACGATTCCAGCTGGCCGGTCCCAGGAGTTTGGTGCCTTCTTCTGGCTCTATGATCTTAACAGTAATGGTTTTATCCATGAACTCCCCCTCAAAAACAGTGAACTCACAGGGAGAAGGAACATCACTGTATTCCTGGGCAGTGCTTATAATGGAATTCATAAGTTTTCTTCCCACATCAGTCACAGGATAAAGGTTCATACGGAGCATAGAAGCAATTTCCCGGTCACTAAGAACCTTCTTACTATAAATCTGGGGATACACCATCTTCCGGATATCTTCATAACCACCAAGGATCATAGCCATCCGCTCTGCCCCCACACCCAGGTTCATAACTTCCTGATCAATTCCGTAACGTGCCAGAGCTATAGGGGAATACAAACCAAAAGTAGCCACTTCCACCCAGTCCTGCAATTGGGGATGGTAACCGTAGACTTCAGTCTGGGTTCCAGGGATGTAATATTTGGATTTCTTCTCATCAGGAAGGAACTTGAACTTTTCGAAACCGAAATACTCAAGCAAACTCTCAGAAACTGCCATACCCATATCCAGGGATACTTCATCATCCATCCAGACACATGATGCGGAGTGATAAGTCATCAAGTGACTTGCATCTTCCCTTTGCTCCCGACGGAAGCAACGATCAATGGAAAATAACTTAACAGGTAATGGATTATTTTTAACCATAGATTCCAGGGTTATAAACCAGCCCGAGGTCATATGTGATCTTAACGTGGTTTTACTGGCTATAGGGGTGAGTTCTTTAAGTTCAGGGAAAACCCTCTCCAGGACTCTGAGCCCGGTTTCATCTTCCACTTCCAGGGCACTGGAAACCTCCAGTACCAGATCATCACCACTGGTATCCCCCTTTTTATAACTGCGGAATACTTCTTTAAGGGACTGGATCTTGTCTTCATCCAGGTCAACACCTAAACCTTCTATTTTCTCAATTTTACCCAGTCCGATTCCTATATCTGGACGGGGTAAACCTGCCAAGTAGAAGCAGCGATCCAGAACAGCTGGGGCTTCAGGTCCGAACTGACGATAAATATGATCATCCTCAATAAACAGAGGATTTATGGCTTCACTGAAACCCAGCATTAGATAGGCTTGCCGTAATTTGGCAATAGTATCCTTTAAAGGATGAGTTTGCCCAGTTTTAAGGTGCAGTCGGGGATATTCATCATCATGATGGGGGGTTTTCAAGTTCAAACCTGTTTCCACCCAGGCCTTTTCAAAATCCCTCTTTGCCAGTTTCAATATCTCCTTTTTCTTCACTGCACAGCCTCCCATGGATTAAAGATAATAAAGAATTGTTTAACATCATTTTTATATTTATATCTAGTCATACTCTTAACCTTCTTTTCGACCTACTTAAAAAACTTAAATAAAACCGGGTGCAATCCTATAAACATGGAAAAGGAGACTTACCAGACAGATGTGCTGGTCATTGGATCCGGAGGAGCCGGATGCAGAGCAGCCATAGAAGCTAAAAAGCATGGAAAAGATGTAATAATAGTATCCAAAGGATTATCTTATAAATCCGGGTGCACCACCCTGGCAGAAGGAGGTTACAATGCAGCCTTTGCCTACGTGGATGCAGATGACAGTATACAAGCCCATCTGGAGGACACCCTCAAGGGAGGGGCCTACCTCAACGACCCGGAACTGGCCCGTATACTGGTGGAAGAAGCACCCGACAGATTAACAGAACTGGAAAACTACGGGGCCCTATTTGACCGCCAAGAATCAGGAGAACTCAACCAAAGACCATTTGGGGGTCAAACCTATCGTAGGACCTGTTTCCAGGGGGATCGTACTGGTCATGAGATGATGACGGCCCTTAAGGAGGAGATCATCCGCCAGGATATCCAGACTGTAGATGAGGTCATGATCACCCGGCTCCTGCAGGATAATGAAGGCCGGATCGGGGGAGCTTGCGGAATATCCTTAGCCGACACTAATTTCATAACCTTCCAGGCTAAATCAACCATTATAACCACAGGAGGGGCTGGTTGGATTTATCCAGTAACCTCCAACGCCCTGCAGAAAACTGGAGATGGATACGCTCTCTCCTGGAATGTAGGGGCTGATCTTCTGGATATGGAACAGGTCCAATTCCATCCCACCGGGATGCTGTACCCGGATTCCCGTCGTGGAGTTCTGGTGACAGAGGCGGTACGTGGTGAAGGTGGAAAACTCATAAACTCCCGGGGTGAACGGTTCATGACCAACTATGATCCTCGAGGAGAACTGGCCACCAGAGATGTAGTGGCAAGAGCCATATACAATGAAATAATGGAAGGCAGAGGCACAGAAAATGGTGGAGTTTACCTAGATGTCACTCACCTGCCTGCAGAACTTATTGAGGAAAAACTGGAAACCATGCTCTTACAATTCCAGGATGTGGGAGTAGACATCAGAAAGGAACCAATGGAAGTAGCACCCACTGCCCACCACTTCATGGGTGGAACCAGGATAAATCCACACTGTGAAACCAATATCCCCAATCTCTATGCAGCGGGAGAAGCTGCTGGGGGAATACATGGGGCAAACCGTCTGGGTGGAAATGCACTGGCCGATACCCAGGTGTTTGGAAGAAGAGCTGGAGAGGCAGCCGCATTAAATGTATCAAAATCCCAATTCCAATTAAACCCTTCTATGTTGGAGACCGAACAGGGAAGAATTAACAGACTATTCCAAGACGGGGACTACTATCCATTCCAGCTTAAAAAAGAACTGCAGGAAATCATGTGGAATAATGTAGCCATCATCCGGCAGGAAAAAGGTCTCGAAACTGCATTGGGAAGGATTAGGTCAATAAAAGAGAAAATGAAGCACATGATCGTGCCAGATGTTGCAGGGTACAACCAGCACCTTCAGGATGCTCTGGAATTGGAGAACATGGTTTTAATCGCGAAACTGGTCACCAAAGCGGCTATCATACGTGAGGAAAGCAGAGGAGCACATTACCGTGCGGACTATCCAGAAACCAGGGATGAATGGAAAAAAAGTATAATATTGAATAAAAATGAAGAGGTTAGGTTTAAAATAAGATAAAAACTATTCTCCTTAGAAAAACTATTCGCCCAAAAAATTATTTTACCAATTCCTATCCCCTTTTACGAATTCTTCAACTCCCTTATCCCTTAATATCACTAAATTTTTTATATGGCCATCTCCGTGTGTTTTTAGAAATTGAAGTTTCTCACACTCTTTTAATTCATTGTAATCTTTAAATTCTTCACACTCCCAGCAGCCATTAATATCTTTTTCACGGCAGCATTTCCGGATTTCATAGAATGGAGGCCCACCCCCAGTCCTACAACCCTCACATTTAAGTTCTTTTAAAGTTTCCAATAGTTCTACAAAGCTATCATAATTCTTAAATGCTTTAAAAACAGGTATTTCAGCGAAAAAATCCGCATTTTTTTTAAAATTAACCTTTTTAAGTTCATTATTCAGTTCATCTGCAAGTGAAGCTATTTTACCATGATAACCGAAACAATCACCACAGTAAAGACCGCAATAACTGATTAATTCTTCTTCCCCCATTATTATCACCTGTATAATATTTTGAACCTTAAAAAATAAATTTATTTCTAAATTTGTATACAAACATAAAATTCTGGAGATTGAATATATGATAAAAAATGTCTCACAACTTCACCATCTTATCTCAGTTACCTGTGAGTCATCAGCATAATTTCCAGACATTCTGAAGTTATCCATGGGGTTTAACTCAACCTTATCTAATGCCAGCTGGTTAACCATAGTAAATAGTTTCTTGGTCAACTTCTTTTTCTTGGGTGAATTTGAATCACATTGATATTGTACTCTTTTAATGAAAAAATTAGAGTTAGGTGATAGTGCCCTGACCGGGACTTGAACCCGGGTAATAGGATCCGCAATCCTACGTGATATCCACTACACTATCAGGGCCAATAAAAAGAGCACATTTTTTTGGGTTCACATACTAATTTATTTGGAACCTTATACCTAATTGGATTTTTTTATATTTAAGTTTTCATATCACCGGGTGGAAATTAAGCGATGAAGTTGACAAAATCATAGGTAAATATTTTCACATATTTAACAGGTAACATGTATAACTGCAGCCACTGTTCTTCCTTGTTCTTTCAATTTATTATACAGTTCAATGGCTTTTGGTGTGGGAAGATCCACTAATTCAACACCCTCTTTGCTTAGTAATTCCTTTGCATCCTCCCCTACACTGAGAACTCCAGACTGACCACAACCCACAACCAACACCTCTGGAAGGTCGGT
>JAHKLQ010000014.1 GCA_020854975.1 Methanobacterium sp. | reverse complement strand
GATATTGGTGTAAACTGGGTGGAAATCGATTTTGCTCTTCAGACTAACACCCTTTTCGCACCGGGAGTTATAGATGCATATCCAGGAATACTCCCCAGGGATGAAGTGGTTATAACCCGTAAAGGAGAAGTTGTAGGTGTTGGAAAGGCCATTATGTCTGGTGAAGAAATGAAAAAAGGAGAAAAAGGCGTTGCTGTGCGGGTAAGACATCGATTGCGTTAAGTTATTATCCTCAATTTTTATAAATATATTTAAATAGAACTAATAAGGAAATAAAAAAGTACCTTTATTTAATGTATATTGAATGTTTTTTCAGGTAATTATACATTATAACCACACTAAAAGGTGTGAAACAAATAAAAATCAATTTTGAGGTATATTTATGAGTGAAGAATTAGTAGGAAAAGTTAAGGAAGCTCTTAGTCAAGTGGCTGACCCTCACATGGGCATCAGTATCGTGGAAATGGGGCTTGTATCAGACATTCAGATTGATGAAAAGGAAAAAACCGCTAAAATTGTTATTAAACCCACTAACCCTGGTTGTATGAGTGCAGCCAACATGGCTATGCAGGCTCGTGTGTTTGCAGAAAAAGTAGAAGGAATTGACAAGGCAGAAATTACCATTGAGGGACATATGATGGCCGACGCCATCAATGAAATGGTTAACAAATAATATTTTATAAATTTATTTTAAAATTAACACTTTTCCCAAGATGTGTTAACAATGAAGCCCTGGGAGCGGGTTGCTGTAGTGGGAATTCCTGGAGTAGGTAAAACCTCACTATGCAGAGCCTCCTCCCTTAATTCAAACTACCAGCATATTAACTATGGGGAGCTAATGCTGGAAATAGCTCGAAAAATGGAATTGGCCACAAATCTCCCTGAAATGTTTCTTTTAGATATTTCAATTCAACATACTATCTGGAAACAGGCTGCACTCCAGATTAAAGATGAAAAAAATGTTCTTCTGGATCTTCATGGAGTGGATAGTCCGGTAGAAGGCTATCTTATTTCTCTACCTTTTAAAATATTACCTCCGGATATCATCATCATCATTGAATCATCCTATGAAAATATTCTGCAAAGAAGAAGTTCAGACCTATTAAAAGAGAGGTTTATTGAAAGAAGGGAATCCCTTAAAAATCATATGCAGATTTTAAGGTTCACCATGAGCAGTATATCCTCAATTTTAGGCTGTAATCTAGCCATATTAAATAATGATAATTTTGAAATTTGTCTAAAAGAACTGGAAGTATTACTGGGAATTAATATAATAGAATAATAATTGGTACAGAATCAACGGGAATAGGTAATGAAGTAGGTTAGTGATAAATGAATGAGAAAAAGGGGTGAATAATAATATTTAGCAGATTTTGATTCAGTTTATATCAAAATTGGGGTGAATAATCCACCGGGCATCCAAAGGATTATATAGGATGAACTCTAAATCATGCATCTACCCCTGCAGTTTTTGAATTTATTCATTTAGATTCTTGTTCTAAAAGACGTGAGAAAATTTAGGGGGCCCGTGGCTTAGGCGGTAGAGCGCACGGCTGATAACCGTGAGGTCCTGGGTTCGAATCCCAGCGGGCCCATTATTACTTTTCATTATACTCTTTTTGATTAAACATCAATTTTCGGGCCATTATAACAAGAAATAAAAATTTATAACCTTATTTTAAACCAACCATTACCACCCATCTTATGGTGGAAAAGTAATAATCTGATGCTTTTCAAAAAATATATATGCTGAGTTTGGGATACTATATGATGGAGCAATGGTAAATTCGGTAATTAATTACCTCATTTTTTTTACCTTATTTGCCATTTTCTTCCTTTTATTACAGATTTAGAGGAATATTAATGTGATGATTAAATTTAAACAATGTTTCCTTGTTAATATTCTCTTATAACTCATTATGCTAAGACTTATTTTTAGTGTCAATTTGTAGATGATTTTAGATTATTTTTTGAAACCTTAATCTAAAGATTTAAATAAAACATCGCATCATTGGATTAATACTTAATAAAAACCCGTAAATGGTTAAACGTTTTTAAATGGTGCTTGTGATGTGGAACTTAATTGGATTTGGACTGGTTATTTTAATTATTATCATATTTGTGGCTCTGATCGTTGGTACATATAACAGTTTAATAAAACTTCAAAATGGAGTAGAAAGTGCCTGGGCACAAATAAATGTTCAGCTGGAAAGAAGAACTGATCTAATATATAACCTGGTTGAAACTGTAAAAGGCTATGCTAAACATGAAAAAACCACTTTAAAGGAGGTTACAGAAGCACGTTCCCATCTACAGAACGCTGAAACTGTTAAAGAAAATGAAAAGGCAGATAATATTCTGACGGATAGCCTTAAAAGTTTATTCGCAGTTGCAGAAAATTATCCTGAACTAAAGGCAGATACAAATTTTCTGGATCTGCAGGAACAACTAAAGGAAACCGAGGATAAAATTGCCCAGTACAGAGAGTACTATAATGAGATAGTTTTAACCTACAACAATAAACGTGAAGTGTTTCCCAGTAATATAATGGCCAACTTATTCAATTTTGAAGAAGCAGAATATTTCCAACATGAAAAGGGTGCAGAAGATGTTCCCCAAGTGGAGTTTTAATCCAAATTAAACCAGGTTTACTTATTTTTTTAGAAATAGATCAAAATAATTCATTCCTTCAGATGATTTAATACATAGGATAGTTTAATTTTTTCGCGTAAAACTTCTTCTCCATTTTCTTTATATCCTTGGGGTTTGATCTTCTTTATCCAAACACCCACTTCGTTCTCATTTTTCGAATTTGGCAGTTCTATTTCATCATAATACTTTAGTTTACCACCGCAACAGCATTTTTTGTACTTATAAGATGATTCTCCAGGTTTAAGTTGGTAGTAACCTCCACATGAATAACATACCATATAACCCAATTCAATCACTCCTTTAAAAAGAATAACATCATCATTTCTCCAACCCTTCATATCACCGTGATGGCTGTATTATAGTACCCTGATTTTTAATTTTATCTTCCTCCATTTAAAGTTTACATTAATGATGTACTAGATGAGTTACCAGATCAAAAATTCCCAGTATATTAATTAGTTTTAGTTTAAGTCTAATATTATGTAATTAAAATTAAGAATATTCCATGTGCCTTTCCATAACAAAGCTTATTCTTACATGTTTTATATCTGATATAAAGGACATAATGATCACATGTCTTAGGTAAAGATAGAAGTAAGATAATGATTATTTTCCATGAGGAGAATGAAACTTCTCGGATTACTAAATAAGGAGGGATATGTTGAATTGTGCTCGTTGCTTGAAAAAAGAGTGTTATAATGGGAAAGACTGTCTTGAAATTGAAGGAGAAATAAAAAATCTTTACAATGATCATGAGATTGAGGTAATGAAAATAGCTGCCTCTATCGAAGCCAGATATTATATGGAAAAAACCCGTATTGAGGAAATAATTCTGTTTTCCCAAATGATGAATTATGAAAGGATAGGGCTGGCATTCTGTGTGGGTTTGGAAAAAGAGGCCCGTGAAATTTATTCCATCTTTAAGCAACATTTTAAGGTGTATTCTGCTTGTTGTAAAATATGTGGCACTGATAAAGCAGACTTTGACTTGGAACAAATAGATCCCAACCGTTACGAGTCCATGTGTAACCCCCTTGGCCAGGCATCAGTTCTTAATGAGAAGAATACTGATCTTAATATTATAATTGGACTTTGTATAGGACATGACCTACTATTTACCCAACATTCCAAGGCACCGGTAACCACCCTGGCTGTGAAAGATAGAGTACTCGCCCATAATCCTTTAGGGGCAATTTATTCCAGATACTATCTAAATAAAATTCATGAAAATAAATTTAAGGAACCTGAACCCAAGGATCATGAGTAATCATTGAATAAAATGGATTATTAATTAATAAAATGGAAATGGTTCTGTTTCCATTTTAAACTGAAGCATTAGTTTTCAATCTCCCGTATCAACTGGTTACACATCCCTACCACTTTTTTCTTTCCAAAAGCATTGGCTATTCTACGTATAGCTTCCAACATCCGAATAAGGGAGTCCAGCCAGCTGAAAATATCCCCTGCATAGGCGTGTATCTCATAATCTCGCAGCAATTTTCTGCTGATATCCACAGGATCTCTTCGGTTGAGTCTCATTTTAATTATTTTCCGGGAAAGCTCCCTCTGGAAACAGCCACAAAAGGGTCTGTCTTTACAGCGACAAGTGTAGAAGTCCATCTGGAGTTTCATTATCTTCTCCCTGAAGTTGGCATCAAGTTTGGCCATGGCCTGGCCAGAGCTGAGAATATCCAGAGTGCTATCTGCAAATAATCGACTGGACATGTTAATCTTGAGAACACGGCCAATATGAGTAGTTACCCTGTTAGAAAGGTAAGCATTATCAAAGGGCTCCAGCTTTAAAGCCATATCCATAGGATGCACCCTGCCCAGGTTTCTGCGAACATAGTCACCTAAGGGATAGGCTAAAAAGGACACCGAAACTGCCCGCCCATAGGATGTGGGTGTGACTTTACCCGCCCTCTCACCTACCAGGCCCTGATCAACCATTATATTAAAGGCTTCATCAAATTCTAGGGGTAATTCCTCATTTTTATAATCTTCCCTGATTTGCGAGAAGGTTTCCACCCTTCCTGCACAGATATCTGCCAGGAACTGTTCCACCTGACTGTCCTCAGAGTAGGTAACATTCACTGCTTCCACATCACTAGCCAAAAGTTCCATGGCCTGCATTTCCTCGGTTTCATCACCATAACTCCTTCCAACTTCAGGCAACAGGTACACCTTTCCCTGATCATGATAAGTGGGCCTGCCTGCCCTTCCCAACATCTGTGAAAATTCGTTAGGAGTTAATCGCTTGTTTCCCATGTTTAAACTTTCAAACAAAACCTGTGAAGCAGGAAAATCAACACCTGCAGCCAGGGCAGCTGTGGTTACCACTGCACCTAATTTCTGCTGGGCGAACTCTTTCTCTATCCGGTTTTTCTTAGCATAGGATAATCCTGCATGGTAGGCTGCTGCTTTAACTCCTCTGCGAGCCATGTAATCTGCTATGGTGTGGGTTTTGCGGCGTGAGTTGGTGAAGATAATACTCTGACCATGGTATCCTTTCATAGATCGGTTTTGGTATTCTGCACGGGCCAGTTGTACCAGTAGATGATTTTTTTCCTCTTCTGTGCGGACAAATATCAGGTGTCGCTCCAGGGGAACTGGGCGCAGGGGGTATTCAACCAGTTTCATACCAAATTCTGTGGCGATCTCCTTAGGGTTTTTAACAGTGGCTGAAAGTCCAATTACCTGTAAAGTCGGGAAAAGAATTTTCAGGCGGTGAATCAGGCCTCTGAGGCGGGGTCCTCGTTCCTCATCCCCCAACATATGGATCTCATCCACCACCACTGTGGAAAGATCACCCAGCTCAGAGGATCTTCCAGCGCGGAGGAGGAAATCCAGACCCTCATAAGTTCCCACCACTATATCTGCTGATTCTATCTTCTCTTCAGGAAGGGTAAGTTCTTCTTTAGCCCTTATCCTACTCATACCTACTCTTATAGAAACATTTAAACCCATTTTTTGGTATCTTTTCTTAAAATCCCGGTATTTCTGGTTGGCTAAAGCCACCAACGGAGTTAAAAATAGGAATTTACCACCTTCAAGGGTGCGGGGTATGCCTGCTATCTCCCCTATGAGTGTTTTTCCACTGGCAGTGGCTGAAACTACCAGGAGATTTTCACCTTCCAACAGTCCAGCCTGGAGAGCCAGAACTTGTACTGGGAGTAAATGGGTTGCCTGGGTTTTCAGGGACTTTTTAAACTCATTGGAGATTTTAAGATCATTTATCCTGATTTTAGGAAGGTCAAAACCACCTTTGGTGGTTATTTTATCATATAAGGTGAGTTCCTCATTTTTTAGAGGATCAAAACGGGGGTTGAAAACACTTAAAACCCTGTTCAGGTCCCCAGTCTCATCTAACATTCTTTTGAATCGGGGAAATGTGCTTAGATCAAATGAATGAGCTTTTAGTTCCCGTTTTATCTCATCTTCTGCACATAAACGACAGATATAATCTCCATGATAAAGATATGATTTTTCCTTTTGAATGATGGTGATGAAACCAGAAAAGGTGCAGTGTCTACAGATAAGTGTGTGTTTATAGTTTATATTTAGGGAATGGAGTAATTCCTCTGTATCCTGGTCTGATCCCACTAAAAAAACATTTTGTTTTCTGAGGATTTTAATTACTTCACTGGGAGGTAATATTATTTCTTTATCCTTCTTTACTATGAATTTATGAATCTTTAACTGACCATCCATCCGACGCAACTTAATATAACCATAAAATAAAGGTTTTCTCCTGTTGTTTAAAGCTCCTTTAGAACTTCCAATGGGAAATAATTCTATTATCTTCTTTTTACGTCTTAGGATTATCATTTTAACCTTTCATGTTCTGGTTTATTTAACTAAAAAAATGTTATTCTAAATTATGTCACGAGTGAAAAAACATTATTCAATAATAATAATTCATGTGCAATATAGATTAGGAGTCATCATATTTGAAATTTATGAGTTACGGTGAGAGAAATGCGAAAGTGACTAAATTAATATGAAATTCTTTTAGTAAACATGGATAAGGATAACTTATAAGGGTAATTTTATCTTTTCCAGGGTTTCCACTCTTTCTTCATGGTATTCCACCACATCTAATTCTTCTATGGTTCCGGTTATTTCCATATTTGAATAGTTAATCTGATCAACCAGTTCTTTGCAGGTCCATTTCTCCACAGAATTACCGATTACAATATGTGGGATGAATGGGAGGCTTAGGCGTAGTTCATCAGCCAGTTTCCCAGAATAGAGATTATCATGGAGTTTTATCAAGTGGCTGTAACCTTCATCAGGCACCAGGAAAACATGCCAGTAAGGTGTGAATGCATCTTTATCAATAACCGCACATCTTAAGGTGAAATTTATCTTCTTATGATCTGCAGCACGTCTTTTAATTTCTTCTATAAATGTTTCTGGTCGCTGGTTGAATACTGGAAAAACCAGGGTAAAATGGGGTTCCATCACTCTATAGTAAAGTTCATCATTTTCTTCCCGAAATTCCTGAATCCACTGATAGTCTTTACTATTGAGGTGAGGATAGGCTAATGCTAATAGTGACATCTATATTCTCCAATTATTCTTTTAATCTGATACTAGATGATATCTGATACTAAATGATATTTGATATTAGATAATAGATTCCCTGAAACTTCTTTTTCCCCTTGAATCAGTTAAATACTTTCTTCTTTTTTTATTTTTTCCTTTACAAGTTCCACTGCCTGATCTCTGAGGATGAATTTCTGTATCTTTCCACTGGCAGTGAGTGGGAATTCATCCACAATAAAAACATGTTTTGGTACTTTGTATCGGGCGATCTTGGTGATGGAATAATCCCGGACATCTTCCTCAGTGAGTTGTGCTCCTTCCTCCAGGATGATAAATGCTCCTACAATTTCTCCGTATTTTTCATCAGGGATTCCCACCACTTGAACATCAAGGATTCCTGGCATGGTGTACAAAAATTCCTCTATTTCACGGGGGTATATATTCTCTCCACCACGGATGATCATGTCTTTTATGCGACCAACTATGGAGTAATATCCTTCTTCATCTATGGTTGCCAGATCCCCACTGTGGAGCCATCCATCTTCATCTATAACTTCTTTGGTCTTGTCAGGCATTTTATAATAGCCTTTCATTACATTGTACCCTTTACAACATATTTCACCTGGTTGGTTGGGTCCCAGGGTTTTGCCAGTATCTGGATCCACAATTCTAACTTCACATTCTGGTAAGGGTTTACCCACGGTTTCCACTCTTTTTTCCAGGGGGTCATCAACACTGGTCTGGGTGAATCCTGGTGAACCTTCTGTCAGGCCATAAACACTGGTTATCTCTGTCATGTTCATATCATTAACCACTCTTTTCATGGCTTCGATGGGGGGAGTAGAACCAGCCATGATTCCAGTACGCAGACTGGAAAGGTTGAACATTTCAAACATGGGGTGACTGTACTCAGCAATGAACATGGTAGGAACTCCGTAAAGTGCGGTGCATCGTTCCTTTTGAACTGCTGCCAGAACTAGGAGTGGGTCGAAAAGCTCAACCATCACCATGGTGGCCCCGTGGCTGAAAGTAGCCATAACCGCAAGTACAATACCGAAACAATGGAAAAGAGGAACTGTAATACATAATCTATCCTTTTCCGTGAATCTCTGACGTTCGCCTATGTAGTATCCATTGTTCAGGATGTTTCGATGAGTTAACATCACACCTTTGGGGAATCCAGTGGTTCCAGAGGTGTATTGCATGTTAACCACTTCATTATTGTCAACAGATGCCTTAATCTCTTGGAATTTTTCCTCATTTCCGTGTTTTCCCAGAAGCATGAGTTCATTGGTGTTGTACATTCCCCGATGTTTTTCCGGACCCACATAGATGACACTCTGCAGGAAGGGGAACTTTTCAGTTTTCAGTTTTCCCCTTTCCTGAGTTTTCAGCTCTGGAATGAGTTCATAAACAGTTTGAATATAATCAACATCTTTGAAACCATCTATAATTGCCAACGCTTTCATATCTGACTGTTCCAGTACATAGGCAAGTTCATGGCTTTTGTAAGCAGTGTTAACTGTGACCAAGACCACTCCAATTTTGGCGGTGGCGAACATGAAAGTGAGCCAGTCTGGTACGTTTTTAGCCCAGATACCCACGTGGTCTCCTTTTTTTATTCCAATTCCCAGAAGACCTTTAGCCATAAGGTTCACTCTTTCATCAAACTCCTGGTAAGTGAAACGAAGGTCTCGGTCAGGGTAGACCATGAATTCCTGATCAGGATCCTTTTCCACCATTTTTTCCAGGAAATCACCAATAGTAAGCTCACTGAAAACCATTTTAAAAACTCCCCATAGATCTATTCTACATTTTTACTTGGCTGTATCTTCTTCTAAAAATTCTTCTAGCTTTTTCCTTACATCTTCAGGAATTGGTCTTGATTTCTGTTGTATAAAATCATAGTTCACCAATACTGCAGTTCCTTTAGCTTTAAGATGGCCTGATTGCCATGCTTCATGGTACGTTGTGTAGGAACTGTTACCAATTCTGATAACACATGTTTTGATGTCTACATCACCATTGTAGTACATCTGGCCCAGGAATTCAAAATCGGTTTTAACCATTATCAGCTTCCATTTCTCATAGCTTAAATCAAGATCAGGAGTGAATAATCTGTAAATTCTGTTTCTGGCTAATTCAAACCATTCTGCAAGGACTATGTTATTAATATGTCTTAATCCATCTGCATCTCCAAAACGGGGAGTTACTGAAATAGTGTACATAATGAATATCTCCAAAATTTTCCCAATTTAGTTCTCATGTTTAGGATTTAAAAGGGAGTGTAAACCACTGCTAACATTTTAGAATCCTTTTCTTTAGCATGTACGTGGTGAGGAACAGCTGAGTCATAGTAAATGCTGTCTTCAGCTTCCAGAAGATAGCTTTCCTGTCCGTAAAGTACTTCTATTTTTCCCTGGAGAACATATAAAAATTCTTCACCTTCATGTGATGCTAATTGATACTCCTGGTTTTCAGCAGGGTGTACATCGATGATGAATGGTTCCATATGCCTATCACCCTTACCATAAGCCAGTGAGTAAAATTCAAGGGCACTTTGGTTACTGTGTTCACCAAGCCCCTGACCTGAAAAACGAATTATATTATCTGATTTTCCGGATTTAACCATGAAAGGTCCACTGTGGGGAGCATCATCAAGAAAAGTACCTAATCTAACACCCATTGCTCTGGCAATCTTTAAGAGAGGAGTTAATGATGGTACCAGTGCTCCGCTTTCCAGATCTTCAATGAGTTCTACCTTGCTTTGACTTGCCTCTGCCAGTTCTTCTACTGACATTCCACGATCTTCTCTTAATTGTCGGATTTTCGCTCCAACTTTATTCTCCTCAGACATGTAATCACCTAAATCATTAATTTAATAATTTAACCTTTCAAACTCTCATTTATTACTCTACAATGACTAAAAACGTTTTAAATTGTTAATTATAATTCATTGCAACAAGTTAAGATCCTTTTTCGGGTTGCACCATATTCGGGTAAAATATCAGTCCACTGATTAAAAAATTTCAATTCCATTAAAAAATTGGTTTTATTGATACTTTCATACTTTTAACATTATGTTGCTTAGTTTTAGCTTTATTCTATTAACTAATTCTATTTCAGTTAATCTAATCCTTTGTGGGTGTTTAATTAGTGTTGTTAGTAGGAGTAGTAGGAGTAGTCGTGTTATTAGTTGTATTACTGGTGTTAGTGGTGTTAGTAGTGTTAACTTGAATGTGTCTTACAATGTGTATTGGGGTGAAATCAGAATCACCAATCTCACTGATCTTCTGATCACCATTCAAATTGAAATTAGATGGAATTAATCCCACACCAATATCAGTACCAATGTTTAAAGCATTTGCACCTGAAGCCGTCCCGTAAGCTACCAGGGCAATCATTAAAACAATAAACAATGTGCCAGATTTCTTGGGGGTCATTTTAAACTACCTAATGAACAGATTTTATGATAATCCCTTTTGATTTTTAAATAAAATTATTTTACAAATTCAGTCAATAATATCTCAAAACCCCTTTAAATATAATGCCCATGAAAAGTCACTGCCACTTAAATCGAAACAATGATTTTAATTAAAAAATAATGAACATACCTATCATTTTAGAAATTAAAACCCATAAAAAACCTTAAATAATAAAAAAATGGATAAAAATTTTTTTTATTCCACAGTAACACATTTAGCAAGGTTTTTAGGTTTATCAGGATCAATACCTCTTGCCACACTGATGTGGTATGATAATAGCTGTAAGGGCACCACATAAATTAAAGGAGATATTAACTCATTTATTTCTGGAGAAAACTCCACCATATCATGGGCTTCGTATTTTAAAACCTGATCTTCACTTGATCCAAGACCTATGACTCTGGCACCTCTAGCTTTCACTTCTTCCACGTTACTAAGTGTCCGATCATGACTTTTACCTGGAGGTACAACAGTTACCACTGGCACATCATCATCTATAAGGGCTAATGGACCATGCTTTAATTCACCTGCAGCATATCCTTCACCATGAATATATGTTATCTCTTTAAGTTTTAAAGCTCCTTCTAGGGCAGTAGGGTAAGAAAATCCTCTGCCAATAAAAAAGAAATCCTGTGCATCTTTATATTTGGCAGCCATGTCTTTGATTTTATCCTCATAGGAAAATACTTTTTTCATGTGATCCGGAACCTGCTGAAGTTCTTTTAAAAGCTCTTTATCCCCACTCATACATGCTACCAGAAGATATATGCAAGTTAATTGACTTATATATGTTTTTGTAGCTGCCACACCTATTTCAGGTCCTGCTCGAGTGAAAATAACATGATCTGCTTCTCGGGTGGCTGTACTGCCCAACACGTTGACAATTGCCAGTGTTTCTGCCTTTTTATTGGCAATTTTGAGTGCTTTAAGAGTGTCAGCAGTTTCTCCTGACTGACTGATGAATATGACCAGAGAATCAGGATCCAGTGCATTTGCAGCGAATTCAAACTCAGAAGCCAATATTACATCCGTAGGCAAACCTAAAAGTCCTTCAAAAAGATATTTCCCAACCATGGAAGCATGGTAAGATGTTCCACAAGCTACAAAGGTGATACGTTTGAATTCAGGGAATTTGGATACAATTTTTTTAATATCTGAAACTTCAAATAGGGTGTTTTTAACGGCTTCTGGTTGTTCATGGATTTCTTTCAACATAAAATGATCATAACCACCCTTTTGAGCCATTTCAGGAGTCCATCTAATGGTTTCTATCTCTTTATCCATCACCTGTCCTTCACGATCCTTCACGGTTACACCATCTGCATCCATAATGAAGGTTTCATGATCTGCCAGGTAGATAATTCTCCTGGTGTGCTGCAGTATAGCCGGAGCATCAGAGGCCAGGAAATACTCACCATCACCTACTCCCAGGATCAATGGACTTTCCTTTCTAACTCCCATGATTTTATGGGGTTCATCAGTAGATATAACTGCAAAAGCATATGATCCATGTAATTTACTGATGGTCTGATTCATGGCTTCTTCTAAACCTACCCCTTGACTCATATATTTTTCAACAAGATGAGGAATGACCTCAGTATCTGTTTGGGATGTGAATTGATGTCCTTCATCTTCTAACTGGTCTTTCAGTTCCTTGTAGTTCTCTATAATTCCATTATGAACCACTGCTATTTTTCCAGTGCAATCTGTATGCGGATGAGCATTTTCCTTTGTAGGCAGGCCATGGGTAGCCCAACGAACATGCCCTATGCCTATTTCACCTGGAAGTTCTTCTAAATGGAGTTTTTCTGAAACTTCTTTAATTTTTCCTTTGTCTTTTTTGATCTTAATGCCAGACGCGGAATAAGTAGCTAAACCCACTGAGTCATAACCCCTATATTCCAGGCCCTGCACACAATCCAAGAGCACAGGTGCTGCTTTGTCATTTTTAAGTATACATCCCACAATTCCACACATATTAATGTCACCCAAGAAATATTATTCAAATTCTAGGTAAATGGTAAATGCTAATCTATTATAATCCTAAGCTATAATAGTTCTAATGTAGTTTTATCTTAATAATAAGTTTATATCTATATAAACATTTGACACCAAATAAAGAAAACGGAGTTTAATATGAATCTTGATAAGAGAAATCTTCTATACAGGGGTAAAGCCAAGGATGTGTATGCCACCAGCCATCCCCATCAGGTTCTGGTGAAATTCAGAGATGATATTACAGCAGGAGATGGGAAAAAAAAGGAAATAATGGGGTTGAAGGGCTATTACAACTCCCTTATCTCAGCTAAGCTTTTCCAAATTCTGGAAGATGCTGGGATAAAAACCCAGTACCTTGGTTTACCTGAACCCGGATATATACTATCTCTTAAACTGGATATGATACCTTTAGAAGTGATTACTCGAAATATAGCTGCAGGAAGTCTCTTGAGAAGGTTTCCCTTCCAAGAAGGACAAACTTTCAAACCACCTATCATCCAGATGGATTTCAAAAATGATGAATACCATGACCCCATGCTCAACGATGATATCATTCTGGCCCTGGAACTGGCAACCAGGGAAGACTTGGAAATCATCAGGGAAACCACCCTGAAAATCAACCAGGTTCTAAAAGATTTCCTGGAAGAGAGAGGTCTTCTTTTCCCTGATTTCAAAATTGAATATGGTCGTGACCAGGACGGAAACATTGTTCTAGGGGATGAAATCAGCCCGGACACATGTAGATTTTGGGATAGTGAAACTTGCGATATTTTGGATAAAGATCTGTTCCGTAAGGGTGAATCAGGAGTTATTGAGGCCTATCAGAAAGTGGCTAATATAATATTAGATGAAAAAGATAAGAAGAAATGGAATTTGGATTTCTGATATTGAGATTTCTATATTTCAAATAGTACTATAATCTATGGTGATGCTATGAAGTACCATGCACAAGTTGAAATAAGTCTTAAGAAAGGGATGCTTAACCCAGAAGCCTCCACCATTCAGAGGGCACTGGCCCTCCTAAATTATCAGGTGGAAAACACGGCCACTATGGAAATAATCAAATTCACATTGGAGGCAAAAGACTCTGATGTGGCTCATGATGAAGTGGTGGAAATGTGCGAACGTTTACTCTGCAATCCTGTTATTCATGACTACCAAATCCAGATTAACCCTGTAGGTGACTAACATGAAAGTGGGGATCATACGCTTTCCCGGCTCTAACTGTGACCGGGATGTGTTTCATGCCCTGGAACTGGCTGGTGCCGAACCGGATTATGTCTGGTGGAATCAAAGAGACCTATCTAACTTTGAAGCAATAGTGATCCCCGGAGGGTTCTCTTATGGGGATTATCTCCGGGCAGGAGCCATAGCCGCCATCACACCAGTCATTGAAGGTATTAAAGATGTGGTTAAGGATGAAAAACCCGTTTTGGGCATATGTAATGGTGCCCAAATCCTAGCAGAGGTGGGACTGGTGCCTGGAGTGTTCACCTTAAATCAAAAAGCCCAGTTCATCTGTGAATGGGTTGAACTGGAGGTTAAAACTACCCGAACACCATTCACCAGATTGTATCAGAAAAATGAAGTCATCCGTATGCCCATTGCCCATGCTGAAGGTCGATATTACACTGAATACATTGACCAACTCCATGATCAGGATCAGATTGTGCTGGGATTTGTGGGTGATAATCCTAATGGTTCCATGGAAGCTATAACCGGAGTTTGTGACCAGGAAGGATTGGTATGTGCAGTTATGCCTCACCCAGAACGAGCCTCAGAATCTATTCTAGGATCAGATGATGGTTTGAAGTTTTTTAAGGGAATTATTGATTATTAACTTGACCAATAACTTTAGGCTGTAAATTCAGATTCAATTAAAATTTACAAATAACATCATATCATAATCAGATTTATCAAATTAACGGGCAAAACTAATCAATTAAGCGGTGAATTAATGGTAGTATATTTAGTAGGTGCAGGACCTGGAGATCCAGAACTAGTAACTCTTAAAGCTATTAAAGTACTGGAAAAAGCAGATGTAGTGGTTTACGATCGTCTGGCCAATGAAGAAATACTGAAATATGCTGAAGGAGCAGAAATGATTTATGTTGGCAAAAGAGCCGGAGCCCACTCCAAAAAACAGGACGAAATAAACGAAATACTCATCCAGCAGGGAAAAAAACATGACAGAGTAGTCAGGCTTAAGGGAGGTGACCCCTTTGTCTTTGGTCGAGGTGGTGAAGAAATGTTAGCCCTTCTGGAAGAAAAAATCCCCGTAGAATTAGTTCCAGGTGTAACATCCGCCATTGGTGTTCCCACTACAGTAGGATTACCTGTAACCCATCGAGGAGTGGCCACTTCTTTCACAGTGGTAACTGGCCATGAAGACCCAACTAAAACTCAAAAACAGGTTAAATGGAATTACAATGCGGATACTCTTATCATATTAATGGGTGTGGGTCATTTAGAAGAAAACATACAGGAAATTATGAAATACAAGGATCCACAAACTCCAGTATGTGTTATTGAGAAAGGCACCACCCCTGATGAGAGGATCATCACTGGCACCCTGGAGAACATAACCCAAAAGAATATCAATCCCCCGGCTCTGGTAATAATAGGACCAGTGGTGGATGTTTTTAAAGCTATTCAGGATAATATATTAGAGGATCCAGTATGAATGATTTAAAGGGGTTTAAGGGTAAAGTTATCGTCGTGACACGCCCCATGGAAAGGGCTCAGATAGCAGTGGACATGATAAAAGAAAACGGAGGAATTTCTCTTGTGGTTCCCACTCTGGAACTGGAGGCTTTTCCCAGTGATTCTCTTATGGATCTATGCCAGAGAGCAGGTGAACTGGACTGGATAATATTCACCTCACCAGCATCATTAGAATCATTGTTTAAGTACTGTAAAGATTTTAAAGAAAACTTAAATCCCCATTGCCAAGTTGCAGTTATAGGACCCCGCACAGAAAGGGTTTTAAATGAGTATGGTCTTTCTGCAGGAATTGTTCCTGAGGATTACACTGCTGAAGGGCTGCTTGAGGAATTTCAGGGAATTAATCTTCAGGGAAAAATAGTTGGAGTTCCCAGGACATTTAATGCAAGAGATGTGCTTCCTGAAGGTTTAAAAGAAATGGGAGCTACCGTTTTTCTGGCTGAGGCCTATAAATCCACACAACCCCAGGATCCCAGCAAAGTTGCCTGGCTTGTGGAAGAGATAATTAAGGGAAAAATTGATGCAATAACTTTCACCAGCCCCCTAACCGTTACCAACCTCTTTGAAATGGCTGGAGATAAAAAAGGAGAATTAGTACAATCTCTAAGAAAAGGAAATATTAAAATAGCCGCCATCGGCCCTATAACTCAGAAACCCCTGGAAAAGTTGGGAATAAAATCCATTACTCCTCCTAAATACACTGTGAATAATATGCTCATGAGGTTAATGGAAGAAATAGACAATTAATGCATGGATTAATGTTAACCATGATTTATTGGTTAAAAATATTATATTATCAAATTATATTTGTTGGAGGGAACATAAATCATGAAAGATGAAAATAGAACTATCATCTGGCCTGATTATCTAGATTCTAAAAAGACCAAGTCTGAGGGAAGGAAAATCTCAAAAAAACAGGGGGTAAGCTCACCGAAAATACGTGAAATAAGCCAGGCCGCTAAAAAACTTGGATTGAACCCGTCTGTGGAGAAATATAAATCTTATCCTCCTTCCTGGTGGGAAGGATCTGGAAGGGTGATAGTGGATAAGAAAATGAGTAAAAGAGAAGTTCTCCTCAAACTCAGTAACATGATCAAGGGTTCTAGATCAACGGATAAATAGCTAAAACTTATAACCATTGGCTAAAAGGACTTAGAAAAAGAATTTAGAAAGAAAAGATAGAGATATAAGAAGAATAGGGATAAAAGAAGAATAAGTATCTGAAGAAATTATTTGCATAAATCCTAGAATAAATTTTACTTAATGAATCCTATTGAATAAATCCAAGAAGGAATGATAAATGGCTGTTACTGAAAAGGATATGGATAAACGTCTAACTAAGGCACATGAAATGCTTAAAAAAGTGGAAGATGTTAAAATATACAGCCATATAGACTGTGATGGAATAGCTGCAGGAGCAATATTATCCTCAACTTTGGACCGTCTGGAAATAGACCATGAAATAGAATTCATAACCCTGGATCGGATCCCAGAACTGAAAAAAGAAAATGAACTTACTATATTCTCTGATCTGGGTTCCGGACAAAATTTAAACCATTTTGAAACTTCAGAGTCCAAAATTCTCATTTTAGATCATCACCCCCCACTAAGGCCTGTATCAACAAGTGGAAATGGATTTTTAGAGATAAATCCTAATTATTATGGTATTGATGGTTCTTTTCAGGTTTCTGGTGGGGGTATATGTTACCTTCTAGCTAGAACCTTCGGATTTTATGATCTTAGTTGGTTAGGTGTTTTAAGCGCTGTTGGAGACATGCAAAACAGCTTATCCGGAAAATTAGTTGGTATAAATGAAGGAATACTCCAGGACGGTATCAATAAAGGAATGGTAGAATCAGCCAATGATTTAGCTATTTATGGAAGGCAGACCCGACCGCTATTTGTGGCTCTTTCCTATTTTGGAGATGTTAAACTTCCCATTACCAATAACCGTAACGGGGCCATCCAATTTTTAAAAAATCTGGACATACCTCTTAAGAATGGTAAAAGGCAACGTACACTTTATGATCTTAGTAAACAAGAGAAGGGACGGATCTTCACGGAACTGGTGCGGATGATGAGTCGTGAAGTACCTCCACGTTATGTTAAGTATATTCCTCGCCTAGTTTCAGGGGATGCCTATGAATTCCTAAAAGAAGAGGAATATTCACCCCTCCGTGATGCCAGTGAATTCTCAACTGCAGTAAACGCCTGTAGCCGGCATAAACAACCAGAAATAGCCTTAAATGTTCTTAAAGGAGATCGGGGGCTTGCTCTGGATGATATGGATCAGCTTAGTCTGGAACACCGCAGGTACCTTGCTCAGAAGATGGAGTGGATTCAGGAGGAAGATAGGATTAATCATCTGCACAACCTGCAGTACTTTCATGGTAACGGGATTAAGAGTGAAGTTATTGGAACCATTGCCGGTATGATTCTAAGTTATGGTGACTGGAGAAAACCCATGATCGGTTTCACCCAGATTAACGATGAAAATGAGGGTTTAAAAGTTTCTCTTCGTTGTTCCCGGCTTTTAGCTTTTGATGGGATTCATTTTGGTCATATAATAAATAAGGTAGCATCCAAGGTTGGTGGTAGTGGTGGTGGTCACTCTGTGGCCTGTGGTGCCTACATACCCGCTGAAAAACAGGATAAATTCCTGGAACTCTTTGATGAAAAGTTGAAGGGGATGCTGTGAATAAACAGTTTGAATAAGGATCTTAATAATTAGGCCTATTACAAAAATTGGGACAATACAGCTTAGCTATTTAACTTAAAAAGATTAAAAAGAATATTTAACTTATAATTATAATTAAACATCCCACTAAATTAAGTATATGCTGAAACATTTAAATTAAAAAGGGTGGATTTATGAAAGTTTTCAAGAAAAAGGGGGAACTAACCAAGTTTCAAATCTTGGCAGAGATCGCTAAAGGCCAGCCCCATCTACG
>JAHKLQ010000125.1:0-12500 GCA_020854975.1 Methanobacterium sp. | reverse complement strand
AACCACGAAATCTGAAAGGAACAAAACCAGGTCATCGGAACTGTAAATACGGAAAGGACGTATGGCAACTCCCTTGTAAAGAACTGCCAGTGGTGGGAAATATTTGGATTCTATGTGTCCAATTTCCTTCATTTTCAGTTCTTCTACCAGGAGCCATCCAACTATATTGCCGATAAGGCCTAATTCAGGAGATCCTTCAATGACAACTGCATTTTCCACGTCTTCAGATATGATTTTACAGCATTCTACTTCAGTTTCCACCATTTCAACCATAAGAAACGCCACCTGCTCCTCCTAAGTTCTCACCAGTCTGAGGATCTATGTAAATTTCCCCCACCTGCTCACCATTTAGCATTACTGGAACCACATAGATCTGTTCACCGTTGGAAGTAATCAGTTTAGGAGTCCCTGCAGTTGCTCCTTCTTGAAGAATCGATTTTTGGGCAATTGCCTTAGCTTCAGATGATGATATTTTCACATTATCACTCCCACTTCCACTAGCTGACTTACTAGAAGAAGATGTTGAAACACTGGATGCAGAACTTTGTTGGCTTCCTGAATCACTAGCACTATCCGTATCTCCTTGGACTGTATCTGAGCTGTCTGATGTCACTGGTTGCCACAATCCTGTGGTCTGGGTGGACATCTGGTAACCCGCAGCAGCAACACCTATGACTAGCACTATAACCACGGATGCTAGGATCTTGGAGTCTATCATCAGATCACCTCTTTATGGATTTAATCTTCATTGGTTTTAATATATGAATTTCAATTATTTCTATTTTATTCTCTGTCTAAAAATATCCTTATTAAAAATATCATTATATATATTTTTTATCACATAATATATTAAGAATTTAATCCTATATTAAGATTTTTGAGATTTAAGTCATATATTTCTTTAATTATCTTTAAATCCAGTAGTTTTACCAATAAAAAGAAATTATGCTAATTTTGTCCCAATTCTCGATTTTTATTAGAAATCATAGATTAGTTTATACTGCTATATATAATTTTCACTTTTATTTTTAAAGAAAAGCTTATAATATTATTTTAAAGTTAGAGATATTGATGTTCTTATAAAAATTAAGAGGTGATACATTTGAGCGAAAGAGTAGTTATATCGCCAACCTCACGACAGGAAGGACACGCAGAGTTGGTCATGGAAGTCGACGACGAAGGAATAGTAACCAAAGGCCGATACTTCAGTATCACTCCTGTTAGAGGTTTAGAAAAGATGGTAACAGGGAAAGCTCCAGAAACCGCACCAGTAATGGTGCAGAGGATCTGTGGTGTATGTCCAATACCTCACACTATGGCATCTGTAGAAGCTATAGATGATTCTTTGGACATAGAGGTCCCTAAAGCAGGTAAACTTCTACGAGAATTAGTGCTATGCGCCCACCATGTGAATAGTCACGCTATTCATCAGTTCTTAATAGCGCCGGATATTGTACCAGAAGAACTTTTTGCCACTGCAGTTAATTCTGTATCTGAAGTTCGAAAAGTCGTTCAACAAGTAGTGGACGTGGTTGGTGGTGAAGGTATTCACCCATCAGATGTCCGTATTGGAGGAATGGCTGATAACATTTCTGAAGTTGCCCGTAAAAGGCTGTATGCAAGATTAAAACAATTAAAACCAAAGCTTGATGAACACGTAGAACTTATTATTGGTTTAGTTGCTGACAAAGGCCTTCCAAAAGGTTTAGGGGTACATGACAAAAAACCATTGGCTACTGATGTTCTATATGGTGATAGGAACAACTTTGACCTGGACAGGTTCACAGAAGTAATGCCAGAAAGCTGGTATGATGACCCTGAGATAGCCAAAAGAGCTTGCTCTACTATACCCCTCTATGATGGTAGAAGTGTGGAAGTAGGACCAAGGGCCAGAATGGATGTATACCAGGGATTCAAAGATAAAGGTGTGGTAGCTCAACATGTTGCTCGTGCACTGGAAATGAAATCAGCTCTATCACGCGCAATTGACATACTGGGTGAATTGGACACTTCTGCTCCAGTTATGGCTGATTATGATATCAAAGGAACCAACAAGCTTGGAGTTGGTGCTATCGAAGCTCCACGTGGAATGGATGTACACATGGCTCAAGTTGCTGATGGTAAAATCCAGTTCTACAGTGCTCTGGTACCAACCACTTGGAACATCCCTACTATGGGACCAGCAACCGAAGGATTCCACCACGAATTTGGACCTCATGTTATCCGAGCTTACGATCCATGTCTGTCCTGTGCAACTCACATGATTGTAATGGACGATGAAGACAGGAGCATTCTCAAAAACGAGATGGTCAGGATTTAAGGGAAAAGCATGCCATACAGTGCAGAGATAATGGTGGTCGGATGTGGAAACATCCTTTTTGCGGATGACGGATTCGGACCAACAGTGATAAAGGCACTTGGAGAATACTCTAAGGAAAACCCCCTACCAGAGAATGTCATGTTAATAGATGCCGGTACCGGCGGCCCTCATTTTGTTTTCAGCCTTCCTCATGAGGAATGGAAGAAAATGATAGTAGTGGATATCGTAGAATTCAATGCGGAACCTGGTACAGTTCGTAAATTCAGTGTGGACGAAATACCTAAAGGTTCCTATGAAAATGTGCATTCATGGTCAGTTAATGAGCCATTGCACGATTTAGCTGAAGTTTGCGAAGTCATGGTTATCGGATGTAAACCAGAACGTGTCTCTGCCCCCGATATAGAAATGGGGTTAACTAAAAGTGTGGAAGATGCCATTCCCAAGGCCATTGAGATGATATTAAAGGAAATAGGGGTTAGTTAATGTCAATATTAGCCCGCATTAAATCGTTTTTTGGAATGGAGGCAAAACCTGACAAAGAGGCTTCACAAGAGGAGGTTGAAAAAGTGGCTGAAGAAAAAGCTAAACCAAGAATAGGATACATTCACTTAAGTGGATGTACTGGAGATGGAATGTCGTTAACTGAAAACTACGACATCCTAGCACCTTTACTAACTGATATGATAGACATTGTATACGGACAAACCCTGGTAGACCTATGGGAAATGCCTGAAATGGACATAGCCCTGGTTGAAGGGTCCTGCTGTCTACAAGATGAGCACAGTGTCCATGAACTTATGGAAGTACGGGAAAAAGCCGGATTAGTAGTGGCTTTTGGATCCTGTGCAGCAACTGGTTGTTTCACTCGATACTCTCGAGGAGGACAACAAGCACAACCTAACCATGAATCATTTGTGCCTATCGCTGACCTGGTTAAAGTGGACCTAGCCATACCTGGCTGCCCACCATCACCAGAAATAATCGCTAAAACTGTAGTAGCTGCCATCAACGGTGACATGGACTACTTACAGCCCATGATGGACCTGGCAGGCTACACCGAAGCTTGTGGCTGCGACCTGCAGACCAAAGTGGTGAACCAGGCATTATGTATAGGATGTGGAACCTGTGCCATGGCTTGCCAAACCAGAGCCCTGAGCATGACCAACGGAAGACCTGAACTGAACGAAAACCGTTGTATAAAATGTGGAATCTGTTACACACAGTGCCCACGAAGCTGGTGGCCTGCTGAAAGGATCAACCAGGACTTAGGGTTATAGGAGGTGAAAAAATGGTATTAGGAACCTACAAAGAAGTTGTTGCAGCAAGATCAACTGATAAACAAATCCAAAAACTAGCCCAAGACGGAGGAATAGTATCTGGTCTCTTCTGCTACGCCCTGGATGAAGGACTTATCGATGGTGCAGTAGTAGCCGGACCTACAGATGTAATGTGGAAACCAGAACCTATGGTAGCCATGTCTTCTGATGAAATACTAGCCGCCGCTGGAACCAAGTACACCTTCTCCCCCAACGTGTGGATGCTCAAAAAAGCAGTTCGACAGTACGGTTTAGAGAAAGTTGGAACCGTAGCCATACCCTGCCAAAGTATGGGAATCCGAAAAATGCAGTCCTACCCATTCGGTGTAAGACACTTAGCAGATAAAATAGCCTTAATGTTAGGTATTTTCTGTATGGAAAACTTCCCATACGAATCACTAAGGACTTTCATCTCCGAGAAAGCAGGTGTTGACTTCGACCTAGTGGAAAAACTGGACATTGGTAAAGGTAAATTCTGGATTAAAACCGCAGACCAAATGCTAACCATACCACTCAAAGAAACCCATGGATACGAACAAAACGGATGTAAAGTCTGTCTTGACTATGTTTGTGAATTAGCTGATGTATCCACAGGTTCAGTGGGAACCCCAGACGGCTGGTCTACAGTATTTGTCAGAACCGATGCTGGTGAAACAGTATTCAAACAGGCTGTTGAAGCTGGAGTCATTGAAACCAAATCAATGGATGATGTGAAACCAGGTTTAGGTCTACTCGAAAAACTGGCCACCGACAAAAAAACCAAAGCCATGAAAGTAATCGATGAACGGAAGGCCATGGGCCTACCTGTACCTTTCAAAGGCAGCGGTGAAAAAGAAGACCCACTAGCTAACGTATAAGGGATTTACATCCCTATCTTTTCTATTTTTTTTAGATGAATTTAATTAAAACACTATTTTATTAGTTTTACATAAAATTTCAGTTAATTTATCTAACCTAATCATTAACAAAATCACATTTGTTTACAACTTATTCTGGGGTTTAAAAGACTTTTAAAAAAACGATTATTAATCCAAGAAATTAGAATGCGTTAGGTGTTAGTTTTTGAACTTTAAGTAAATATTTTTATAGGGCATCTCACAATTTTAAATGTGGACAACGTAATTTCGAGGAGAATCAAATGTCACAGGAAAGAATCAGGGCTGAAAACTATTTTTGCAGTGAATGTGGTGCAAAAAATCCTTCCAATGCTGTATTTTGTATGGAATGTGGAATGCGTAGGGATGATGCTCATCCACGTCTGGAAAAAAAATCATCCAACAAAATGAGATCATTGGGATTGACACCTGCCGAATCATTAGCAATATTATATCCTGGTACTGATGGGAAAGAAATGTTAAAATTGACCATGAAGGATCTTGTGGTTCGTAAAATTATTAAAATTGACTCTACTGAAGAAAAAGTTTTGTTGTTCAAAAAAATGGTTCATAGGGTGGCAAAGGGAGAAAATTTCAGTACAGATTTAAAACCACACGAAGAGATATTTGTTACTCCTTTAACTAAATACCCAGAATTAGAAGTAAAATCATACTTTAGAATGGTGGTAAAACCATTCAATTCTAGTTTAACTGGAACATCATTCTCAAAGTATAAAAATAATTATGTAATGACTCTTTTAATGGAAAAAGAATACTTTGTAAAGGCGAAAAAGAAGGGTATTATATCCCGGGATAAATATGAATTAACTGAAGATGGCTTAAAATTAAAAAAGAAACTTGACAGTGTTTTTGAAGATGCATATAACTTATTAGAATTGGCAGACAAAAATCCGGAACATGCCAAAGCTTTAATGTCTGTATTAGGTACACACATATTCATCTTCCCCTATACAATGGATCAGCTGTTTTCTTTAAAAAACAAGTTAAATGGTGTAAAAACAAAGACTTCCAAATTCTATCCTTACGTGTTATATCCCCTCACATTTTTAATTGGAATGAACGCTTATGCAAAATATAGACATGGAATGAATGTAAATCTTTTTGATGATGATTTAATTGATGATGATTTCTTTAACATTGGTGATGGGGATATGGACCTTTTTGAAATAGATATTTTGGATGTCTTTGATGATTTTGACCTAGATTCTTTGGATGATATTTGTGATTCTTTTGATTATGATGGAGGGGATGATGGAGGATTTGACTGATCTTTGATACTTCTCAGTTAACCTACACAATCCCCTTTTAGTTATTCTTAAACTTATTCCGTTATCACCATGCAACCATCAGATTCCACAATCACCGTGTGCTCAGCCTGAGCTACCCTGGCACCACTTTTTTCACGAAGCACATGGTAAGGATAGATTGCCCGGGAAGATATAAGTTGTCTCATGGCTAGTTTAACTTGCCTTATATTGGAACCTTCTTCCAACCATCTCTGTGCGAATGGAAGATTTTTGTAATCTGATTTTATCAGATCCAGCAATTTTCTGGACTGAGCCAGACGTAAAGGTCGATCCCGTAGAAACCGGAATATGAAAGTGTCTTTCATATCTCCCACCATACCCACACCATCGGTTACAAAAGGTTCAATGGCTAGAACATCACCTTCTTCTATCTGATGTTTGTTATTTTCTTTAACATTAGGTATGGATAACCCTGAATGCAAAATCCACTGTTCCATACTATGTCCGGTGAGGTTAGCCACTGGAACAAATCCCTGAGAATTAATGTACTCCTCAACAGCAGCACCAATCTTGCCCAACTCGGCACCTGGGCGGATGTTGCTTATGGCAACTTCAAGGGCATGTTTAGCTGTTTCAATCAGTTTCAACTGTTTTTCAGGACTATAACTTTTATCTCCTGACTGGAAGGGACCATCTCCAGAACCAATCATAACTGATGTAGCAGAATCAGCAATAAAACCATTCACATGGGCTCCCAGATCAATTTTTACCAGATCCCCTTCTTTTAAAATGGACTTATCTCCAGGAGGTGAAGTGTAGTGGGCGGTAACTTCATTTATGGATATGTTACATGGAAAAGCTGGTAGGCCTCCTTTTTTTTTAATTTCTGATTCAATTAGGTTTATCAAATCCAAAACTTTCATTCCTTCGTGAACTTCGTCGACAGCAAGTTCTCTAACTTCTTTTACAATTCTCCCTGCTTTTTGGTACATTTCTATCATAAAATCACACTGAAACTTCCTTATATGTAAAGTATCCCTTTTTCAATAGTCATTCTTCTAGATCTAACCTCGCAAGCATTAGATCTGCATTTTTGTTGCTATTTTCATGAACTATAAAACTTTAATAATAAAGCATATAACAAAAGCATTAATTATATAAAATGTATATATTATATGTACCTTTCATCTGGTCAATAAAGGTTTGGTTGTTTTAAGAAAGTATTTAAATTAGGAACCCTTTGCTTAAACCAGATGAATTGGAAGGGCTTAACTACAATCACGCCCCTTCTTAAATTAAGCTTTAAAACAGCTAATAAGAAAAAATAATTTATACATATTTCAACAATTAATAGATAAGGGGGAATATCGTATGGCAGACGCAGTAAGCATTCCACAGAACATTTTTTTGCTTATTATTGCGGTGATAGCACTTATCGCAATAATTGTTATTGTAATGCAATGGAGAAAAGTTAGAGAAGCTCAGAGTAATGTAACGTTCCTTGAAAAACAGGCTGAACTCAAGAAAATCGAACTGGTTGAACGGGATCTGGAATCCAAAAGATTAATGGAAAATGTGATACCATTACCCAAAGACCAGCAGGAGAGACTCTCCCAGATCAGAGGGGAAACCTCAAATATGATGCAGAAAGTTGGTTTTCTCCATAGTGAAATCAATGAAAGAGTAACCCGCCTGGAAACCAGGGCAGAATATGAAAAACTCCAGAAACTCTTAGAAGAAATAGAGAAAAAAGAGAAACAAATGGAAAAAAAGGGTAAAAGTAAAGGAGGGGACTAAACTATGACTCCGCTGGAAGTATTTGCCATCTTGGTTTTAGCAGGAGCGGTGGTTGTATTATTATATTACTATTTGCAGGATAATAAAAGCCTTAATCTGGGCCGAGTTAAGGGTAATGCCACAGATTTGGGTGAAAGAGTGTATGGTGAGGCCAGTAATTTAGGTGAAAAGGTTCAAGAAAAAACCAGTGGGGTAGGTGAAAAGATGCCAGGAGAAGGTTCATCTGGAATGGGTGAGAAATTACATGTTTCAGGAGTCAGTGAAAAGGTTTCAGGAATGGGTGAAAAGATTAGGGGTAAGGTCAGTGTCCCTATCAGCACAGATAATTTATCCCATCGTATTGATCTTTTCCTCAATGAACAGAGTGACCAGCTTATTGAAGATTGGGATCTGGCCACCAAAAAGGATCTAGCTGCCCTGGAAAAACGTTTCAATGTAGTTTCTATGGATATTGAAACTCTGGAAAAACGTTTCAACGAATACCGTGGAGCAACCAACAAGAAACTGGAAAATATTGAGGAACGTCTGGAAAAACTGGAAAACCCTGAAGAAGAAACTACAGAATAAAAAGATAGAGAAATGTACGAAACAATAGTACACTATATTTCCTATTCTTTAGCCATTTTCGGAGCTATTTTAGTTTTTTATGGTGGAATAAGGGCCGCAATCAAGGTTTTAGCTAAGGAAATTCTGCGAAAATCCTATGAATACAATGATATCCGCCGAGATTTCACCAATAAGATAGTTTTGGGCTTGGAATTCTTCATAGCAGCTGATTTAATCACTAGTATACTGCAACCAACTCTAAATGATGTTATAGTTCTAGCGGTGATCGTTGCTATAAGGACTGTGGTAGGTTATTCTTTAAACGCTGAATTAAGTGAATTATCACCGGATAAATCCGATAAATGATTCTGAGAACTAGGCCCTATGTCAATCCATACATCCAAATTCATATATAATTGCTAAAAATTAATAGAAACTAATTAAATCGGGATATAAAGGAAGAATTAAATAAGAATTGAGGGAAACCTTTATATACATTGAAATTCAACAGTGATAGTACAGCGGGGTGGGGTAGTCTGGTGATCCCGCGGGGCTCATAACCCCGAGAGCCCTAGTTCAAATCTAGGCCCCGCTATTATCTTTTTTATTAATATAAACTAATTAAATGTAATTTTATAATTCCAAAAAAATCTAATTTTTACTGATCTAACATATCCTCCTGGTGAAAAGGGAAAAACCATTTTTGAGCAATTAATGTGGGTATTACAGCACTGGTAATTAAAACCCCTGTTAACAAGGAGTACTGAATCTGGTCAATGTATCCTGCATTTAAACCAAAAACACTGGCAATCAAGCCAAAAGTAAGGCCAGTGCTCATTAATAAGGTTGTGTAAGTTTGAGCTGTATCCAAATATTTTCGTGTAACTAAATAAACACCTGTTAACTTGGATAGTTGCCGGACCACCAGCAGACCTATGAAACTGGGCAGGACCATGGCGATCAATGCTAAAGAAACTTTTAAACCCCCAACTATGAAGAAAATGGGAGTTATAAAAGCAAAAGCCACAGTTTTTAGTCTTTTTTTAACTTCTATTGATTCTTTACTTTCAACAAAGTGTTGGGACATGAAAATGCCTAGTATGAAGGCAGGTAAAATGGCCTGACCTCCACCTAACTGGGCAAAGAACATGAAAACCAGGAGAAGTAAGAATACATATTTTATTTCCGGCTCAATAACTTTATTTTTAAATCGGACATTATCAAAAATGAGACGTGAATATTTATAGCCAAATAATATGACCAAAAAGGAAACTATAAGGAATATTAATGTATAAAGGTTGAAATTCACAAAAAGCACGCTTAGTGCTATGGCTGTACCCATATTGGTCATGAAAGTGGCGGCCATAATGGTTTTTCCAATTTCAGTGTTGGCCAGATCAGTTTCAATTAACACAAAATAAACCACAGCCACTGCAGTTTCTGAGAGGGTCACACCAGCTATTAACGATGCTAACAAACTCCAGTTTGCCAAGTAATAACTAAAAAGAAAAACTGTAATGAAAGGTATTAAAAAGGAAGCTAGGCCAATTAGGAAACTTTCTTTAAACTTTGATCTCATCAGTTTAATATCAGTTTCTGCACCAGCTAAGAATGTTAAAAATATTCCTCCAAAGCTAGAAATGTAGATCATCCATCCTTCAGGACTAATATTAAAAATATTACCCACTATAACCCCAAAAATAATTTCCAGGATGGCAACGGATATTCCGAAACGTAAAGATATTAAACTGGCGAACAATATTATAAAACCCAATATTAAAGGACTGATATCAGCATACATTTAATTACCTGGTAATTTGATTGAAAATTAACAATATTAACTATGTGTTTCAAGACTTAAAACATTTTGGTGGATATAAATGGAGTTCAAACCAGTGCTTGGTTATTTTATACTGCTTTTTTAGTTCTCCCCATACTTTATGCATTAGCTTAAACATAATTTACAATTATGTCGTCTGAGGAAAAAGAAATTAGCCGGGTGAAACGGTCTAAGGAGGAAGCAAAGGATAGCTATGATCGGATGAGCAAATGGTATGATCTAATGGCTAAACCTGAAAAGAAATATGTGATGAGGGGCGTGGAAAAACTGGATATAACTGAAGGAGAAACTGTTTTAGAGATAGGTTTCGGTACAGGGGATGCTCTTCTAAGTTTAGCGAAAGGTGTAGGTGAATCAGGCCTCCTTTATGGGATTGATATATCGGAAGGAATGCTTGAAGTGGCCCAGGCTAAACTGGACAAAGCAGGATTATCTAACCGAACCAATCTTATCCTGGGGGATGCTTCCAAATTACCATTTGAAGATAATTTTTTCAACGCCCTATTCATGAGTTTCACTCTGGAACTTTTTGACACACCCGAAATTCCAGTATTGCTCCATGAATGTAAGAGAGTTCTAAAAACAGGCGGACGATTGGGAGTGGTGGCAATATCCGATACAGGAAATGATAATTTCATGATGAAGATGTATAAATGGGCACACGTGAAATTCCCGTCATATGTGGATTGTCGTCCTATTTTCACCCAGGAAGAACTCCGAAAATCAGGGTTCAACATCAAATCCACGGAAACGCATACCATGTGGGATTTGCCGGTGGATATAGTAATTGCAGTAAAATAATCAATATAAGAATATATTTTTATGTAAAAACCAAATTATTTTAAAAAGTTTATTAGAATTCTACTAAGGTACTAGAGAATTCTACGAGAGAAAAATATATTGGAAAAAAATCTATTGGAAAATATATTAAGAACCTTGAACCAATAGCATTAAACCTACACTATCAACTTTACACATTCCATCAAGGGATTTGTAAAATCCTTAATTGAGGATGTTGATGGCCAGCCGAAGGGCAGCTACCGGTTTCTGCAGATATCTATCTGCAGTTTAAACTGAGGAAACTCCACCCATCATACAGAACCGTGATGTCATAAGGCATATGCTGAGAAGCAGGACTCTGGAGCAGAAACGACACGTCTTCTGGTGGATGAACATGAAGATCCGTCTGATTGACACCAGAAGGAACGGTGAAACGGCCAATCCACGGGATGCAAGGGTAAACACTGCCAATGAATCCTGTATGAGGCAGAGGTAACTCGCATAGATGAATGCTGCCACGAACAGAAGGTGGGTTACTCTCGGCAGGCCATTATCCTCATCATATTTTTTGTTTTCCAAGGAGCATCAGAGAATTTGTTTAAAAAAACTAATTTTACGTTTTTAGGGTTATGCTGTATATTAGAACATGTAAATCTTAAAAAAAAGATTTTAAAAAAAGAATTTTAAAGAATTATAAAAAAAGAATTTGGGGGGGGGTTAATCCTTCTGGAAAAACATTATAATTCCAGTTAGCAGTAACCATAATCCAATTAGCACACCTAACCAGAATGGATCTTTTATAATGTATCCAAATATAAGGTATATCAACCCTATTATTATGGCTACAACTCCGTTCCATCTGCTACCGCCAGTTTTAGTAAATACTCCAACTATACCTATGATAATCAGGAATAATCCTGCCAGAGCAACTAATAATCCTGCAACGAAACTGAACAGACTGGGGTTCAAGATGAATCCAAGGCCCAGTACCAGAGCGATGATTCCTAAAACTATCTCCAAGAGCCCCAAACCACTACTCACTTCTCTATCAGAGAAACCGGCTAGTATCAACCCAATACCCATGAATGCTACTCCCAATCCTGTAAGAATTGCAATAGGGATTAATCCTAGCAGGGGAAAGGCTAACACAATTAAACCTAAAATTATCAATACTATGGCCAAAGTTTTTCTTTCCATTATTTTTTCCTCCTCTTGTTTTTAAACTCCCTTAACTTTTATGTTCTATGTTAGGACTTAGTATTATATTTTTCCTTATAACATGATGATGGTTGGTGAACCTTTCAATAAGAGTTCAATAATCAATTCAATCCAGATAAACACTGTGGTATAAACCAGCACATTCCTGAGCGCTATTTCATATTTTCCTTTTAGATCTCTACTTTACATAAGAGAAGTTCCAGCCCCAGATCCACCACCAGAAAATAGTAGGGTAATGAAGATCATGCAACTTAATGGTAATTAATAATCTTCTTTAACCAGACTCATTACCAGTCCAAGAAACACCAGACTCATTACCAGTCCAAGAAACCCTACAGGCACAGCAAAAGCGTATATCGAAATTAAATTTAGGATCAGAGGTTAAAACAGCGTAAAACCTAATAGTCACTAAAAAAGTGTAAACCCTTAATAATGTAGATTGTTTTTATAAAAATGTACAGAATTTTCTTGGGTAAACTTGTTTTGTTAAAAATAATAATTGAAAGAAAAAGAAATATCCAGAATATGATTAAAATGAGA
>JAHKLQ010000065.1 GCA_020854975.1 Methanobacterium sp. | reverse complement strand
TTTGGAAATTTTCAAAGGATCTGAAGATGAATGGAAAACTGTTTTTAAAGGTTTGTAGGTTTTTCTATTGCCTGATTTTCCGGAAACCGCTATTCCACCTTTTATATCTAAAACAGGAATTATCATTAAACCACCATTAACTAGAATGTATTGAATTTTTAAGTTAATTTTAATGTTTCTTTTACTATTTACCAGCACAGTCTTATACTTTATATATGATAGTAGATATTAACTAAATGAAATAGGTATGTGATTAATTATGAGATAAAAAAATATTATCCGTAATTTTAGTTAAAAATACTAATTTAATCCCTAACTGAATTCTATAAAATAAGTTAAGAATAAGAAAAAATAAATTTTATGTAGAAATTTAGGTAAATTAAGGTGGTAGGATTACCCTTCCACCCAATGGTCAACCTTCCACCATAATTAATTTTCCAGTTTGTGGATCTTGATATACTGTTCCCTTTTTAGCATATCCTTCTCCAGATCCTGATTCTGTTTGGGGTGTATCGTTGAGTTCATCACCCTGTTGGATTTGAGCTACCTGTTTCATGGCCTCCATGGTTTGTTGACGTTCTTCTTGACTCATATCGGCAAAAACCACACTTTGCATGTTCCAGGACATAACTATGAAGATCAGGAAACCAACAGACAACACCAGCATGGCATCCACCAGGTTACTGGTTCCAGCTGTGGGGTCTTCACCCTGATCATCCAACATACGGCGTCTGCGCCTTACCATGATCCATCACCTCTAATGCAGATTCACATAGAGCATCCAGGTTAGATAGATATTCTTCATACCACCTTCTTCTAACCTTGGATATAACATAACCCACTCCTCCAGCAGCTAATCCAACAACAGTTGTGTCGAATGCTATTATAATTGCATTAGCAAGAGTGGTTATATCTCCACTACCTAATGCTGCCAGACCAGGACCCATAGGGATTAATGTCCCCATCAATCCAAGGGTAGGTCCTAAACGAGTGACCATGTCCGTTTTCTCCAGACTCTTGGCTGCTATGGATTCTTCATTTTCAATAAGTTTACGTGCTAGTGCTTCCCTGGATTTACTTCCCAGTTCCGGGTGGGATGCAACTTTAATAACTATGTTTTTGTAACTTACAGGAACATCACTGTTCTCCATTACCTTAATTATTTGTTCGGGTGTGCCGGGATTGGAGAAATCTATGATTAGTTTCTCTATCTGTTCCGGGCTAACACGGATTCTGTTTGTATATTCTGATAATAAGCCTCCAAAACTGATTATTGCATAAAGCATAAAAGCTAGAAGCCCTACAATCACGGGTATAAGTAAGCTTTGTGATATAACGTGCAAAACTGAACTTAACACTTCACTTCCTGGAATCGCTACCATCTATAAATCACCTGAATTATTTAGATCTTTAAGATTTTTTCTATTTCTGACCAGTGTCAAATGCCTGGTTTAAAAGGGGACTTCGTTTGCGGTATATATAATAACCAGCTACTGTGAGTACCACCAAGGTTATCACTGCATAGACAATGGTCCATACATCCGGAATATCAATAGGACTCATCTGTTGAGTTAAAACTGTGCTAATGTTGGGAATGACTATGGCTGAAGTTAAAAAGTAAAATCCTGCAAATAACATGAAATTACCCAACAAAACAGGGTAAGGCTTGTTCAATGCACGACCTATTAATCCTGAAACCAGGTAACAGACTGCCATAGTTATCATAAGACAAACAGCGGCGTACTCTCCCACTGCAAAAGCAGAAACACCGATCATTGGTGCTGCAATTATAATAGCCGCCACTGCAGCTCCAAAACAACAAGGGCAGGGAGCAATCATAGCCATACAAGTTGCCTTGATACTGTTGTTTTTGTTTATTTTCCACTCCTTAAGAGTGTGGAAACCTGCATATAGTATGATGGCTGCCATTGCAATCCCCAGAACCGAACTATATGAATATACAAATCCCTGTACTTGGTCAATAAAACCGCCTGCAATATAAGTAAGTAAGAGTATACCTCCTCCATAACCCAGGATTATGGCTGCAGTTAACTTTTTAGAAAGTCCCGCAAATCCCATGGCCAGGCCGATTTTAATACCAAAAACCATTACCACTGAGAGTATCCCCAGTTTCCATAGTAAATCCATCATTTTAAATCACATTCCATCAATGTTAACCACACTAAGATTTAATTAAATTGCTTATAATATTTTCGATTTACTTTGTATTATTACTTCAAGGTCTAAATCTTGCCTTTTTGTAATAATTAAGTTGAGTTTAATACCAAACGCGGTTTTTTCGGAAATTTATTAATACTTTCCAGTTTCCCATCAATGTCCCATCTTAACTTCAACTATAAAATGTGCCTCTTTCGGGACAATAGGATTAAAAAGTAGAAATAAAATGACAAAAATTGTCATTTACCCTTTTTTATCCATTTAAGATTTTATCTCTTGACTTTTCACTCTCCTTAATTGATATGATTCAAATATTTATGAATTAAATTAAAAAATACTTGAATATAAAGATTTTGATATCTCTTTATTGAATGGTAATTTTAAAAAAATATTTAAAAAAATTAATATTAAGCCCCAAAAAAAGAAATGGGGGAGAAATGTTCTTATTTTTTGAAGAATCCAAAGATACTGTTTCGGAAGTATCCGACACCTACCAAACACACTAGCAGTATCACTCCAACAATAGCTACTATAGGCATACTGGACTGGGTTGAAGATTGTTGACCTGTTTCTGATACCTCATAGGACTTAGAAGTTCCTTCAGTACCTGCTGATTCTGATGCAGATTCTGAGGCGGATGAACTTGCAGATCCACTTTCAGTAGCAGCTTCATTACCTGATGAAGCACCAACCGAAGATGATACTCCGCTGGTTGCCTGTGCACTGCCAGATTGTGGTGTGGATCCAGGTGTTCCCAGATTCAAACTTTTACCAGTGGCACTTGCATAAGCTGCAGCATACTGTTGAAGCTGTTCCATACTTAGAGTTGAACCAGTGACCATCATCTGGTTTAATACCAGATTTCCACAGGTGTGATGGCAGCAAGTTACCCCATATTCATTCACACTTTGGATGAATTCATTGATGAGAGCTGTTTTCACTTCCTCTGAGGGGTTCCAGTAACCCTTTCTTATGGTTTCCACCATCCTTGCAAGCATAGACTGTTTTGCATAAGGATTGTTAGTGTTGAAGTACTCTTTTAAACCCAGATTATTCTTATCCAGAACATAGGTCTCATAAATGCTGTTCCATGTATCTTCTGTGACCAGACCTGGTGTTGTGGCCTGCCACATCCACACATCTTCAACAAAGGTATCCATGTATCGGGTTCCATCCTGACCATGTTCCATCATACCACTGATCCATTTAGGATTTAGATATCTGGTACGAAGATCCTGATAGAAGAACTGAATAAGAGTTTGGACTTCATAGTCACCGGATTCTCTTAAGTTGTTAATGTACATCTCAGGATAAGTTCCAGAAACTCTTTCAATGGCCATACCCATTCCTCCGAAATATGCGGCAACCATTGGATGGTCTAAAACACCATACACATTGGAAGAACGGCTGAATTCACATACTTCAACTCCATTAAGGACTTTTTCAAATAGGCTGCTTGACTTCTGACCCCATCCATCATTTCCATATACATAACACATACGTTCCAGATAGAAATCTGCAACTTCATCTGTACTATTCCAAGTTTCACTAGCAGGTATCACTTCCTGAATTCCCGGTGAGTAGGCACCTGGTGATTCTGAGAATATACGGGACATGGAAAGACTTCGTGCTTCATCTTCACTGTAACCCTCACTTAGAAGTGATTGGTATATTGCCTCAGAGTGTTCTTTGACGTAGTTAGGATATTCTGTATCATTGGCCTGGGCAGCTAAACGTACTGCTTTGTCTAATAATTTCACCACGTCAGAATACATGTCACGGTATAATCCGGAGACAGTAATCGCCACATCGATACGGGGTCTTCCCAGTTCTGTTGAATTAATGAGTTCAACATCCTTAACTCTACCTTTTGAATCCCTTACTGGTCTTACTCCTAGCAGGTAGAATATTTCAGACTCCATTATACCCTGATGTCTGGATGTTTCCACAGACCAAAGCACAAATGCCACCTTCTGAGGGTAACTTCCATTTTTTTGGAGTTGATCAGCCAGTAACTGATCTACCAGAACTTTAGCATCATCTTGTGCCTGTTCAGTGGGTATTATCCTTGAATCAAAAGTATGAAGATCTCTTCCTGTGGGTAAAGCATCCGGGTTTCTTACCGGGTCTCCATTAGGGCCTGGTGGGATGTATTTACCTTCCAGAGCATCCAGAATTCTGGTTATCTCGCAGCTACAGTCTGCTATCCTACTGGCATAGTCCAAGGCCAGGTTCAAGTAGGCAGTAACATCACTTGATACTATTCCTAAAATTAGGTTCTGAGCAGCTTCTGGAGTAAGATTGTTAAGGAGAACTTCACTCAAAAGTTGCGTGGTGAGTCCTTCCGTTGGATTTATCAGGGCCACTTCATCTTTAAAGTCATCACCTAACATGGCCTCTATCATGGCCACCAGAGCTGTACCGTTTAAAGGATCGGTAGCATTGGGTGTTTCACCGAGTGTGTGGGAACCATAGGGCATGTAGGTTGTTTTTAACTCCTGCAAGTAACTTTTCAGTGAACCCAAAAATGATTCAAATAAAGAATTGTCATTGGCAATGTTGTCTAGATTTACGTTTAAATCCTGATCAATGCTTAAATTTTCGCATTTCTCTATTATATCATCTTTATATCCACTTTTTAATGCTGAGTCTGTTGCTGAGTTGTAAAGATTTATGTCCTGATCTAAATCTGCTAAATCTCCGTACAAACCAGATGGAACTATTATGGGGGTTAAAAAGTCGACAATGAGCATGTTAGCTCGTCGTCTGTCAAATTGTCCTGTGGCATCCATAGGTAGTACATGAATTATGGGCATATCCTGAAGTAGGATGGCACCCCAGTCATGTGCAGATAAGCCGACCTGTTTACCAGGCATCAGTTCTACTATACTGAATATGGAGAATATTGCATCTGCACCATATACTTTGTTCATCCAGAAGTAGAATGCCAGGCAGTCATGAGTAGGGGGCAGAGTTCCAGTGTTATACAAGGTAGAATCATCCTGTAGCCATCCCCATACTGGTTCTGGTACAAGTAAGATGTTACCATATTGGATCTTGGGGATGACAATGTATTTTCCTGTTTCATTCTCATAAACCATGAGCTCTCCCGGTGCAAGTCCCCATTGTTCGATCATCTCTGCCTGTTTATCAGCAGATAATTCACTGAACCATTGTAGGTATAGGCTTTCGGGTATGAGTATCACATTACCACTTTGAACCCGTTTTTCCAGTTCTCCTGGAGCCCATGTTCCAATATTGCTTCCTATCTGTGTCATTAATTCAGCCAGTTCGGTTGCATCGGGCAGTGGGTCAGTTCCCACGTTGTATCCTCTTTCTTTCATTGCAGCCAGTAGTTTTGCCAGACTTGCTGGTGTATCCAGATAGTAATCAATGTCTGCACCAACATTGGCTTTTCCTCCGCCTTCACTGTAATAGGTGATTACTATTTTCTTTTCCCAGTTATCCATTCTATGGAGATTCATCCAGGAAATGGTTCTCTCAGTCAACCAGGCAATCTGATAATCAATTGGTTTATTGTATTGTAGTCCAGTTTCAGGGTTGATTTCCTTTCCACTGATGACAATGGGTTCAATTATACCATCTGTTTCTGCATAGGTTACATAACACAGTTCATTTGTGGGAACTCCGTAGGGACTTTCCTCCCAAGCAGTAACATTGGATGTGAATAATCGGATCCCATTAATCACTGGTACGTTCAACTTCTTCAGATCTTCTATACCTGCAGACTGGTTTTTGGAGTTTAATGTAGCTCCCCTTGCTATGACTACCAGGGCATCCACAAATGATACTCCATCTTTCATGAAAAATCCAATATTAGGATCAGTCGAGGTATAAGTAGCTGCAACAACATTGACATTTTTTGATTCGAATGATCGGATCAGTGCATCGATTAAAGGAGAATCTCTTGGCATATCTGTATATGCTGAACCAGTTACAATCCCTACTGTTGGATTAGAAGGATTATATTGGCTGGTTGTGCTATACCAATTAAGGTAATCCGTTAAATTACTATAAATCTCTGTTGCATCTGGATGGTATATTCCATAAAGGGGTCTTGACACTGGTGGTTGTACATCAGCAGTGCAGTTACAGAATTTAACTCCTAAAAGTAGTAAAAGCTGTTTGAAGTTTGCTGACGATGGATACTGGAAATATTCGGATATGTTTGTATACTGAGAGTCTTGAAGGTCCACGTTATGCAGATTATAAGCTGCAGTAGAATTTCCAATGGCAATGACATAGGCCCCATTGTTTCTGGCTTCCAGTACTGTTGGTGTCACAGAATCCACAACTGACGCTATAAGAGCTTCTAAAACTATTACGTCATGATTACTCAAATCATAACTGTCATAGGTTAAATTATCAACTGAACGACCCGAATAAGCTGTTACATTAACTTTACTGGAAATCTCTGGATCTGTTGATAAATTGTTTACTGTAACCACGTTATTGGTATAACTGGTTACAATGGCAATCCGTGGTAAGTCACTGGAATTATTCTCCTCACCTCCCTGTGAATCTTCTGCTGATACTGCTCCACATAAGAGCAGTGCGAAAACAATTGTCATTACTAGTAAAATCGCTTGTTTTCTAATATTTTCACCTCCTTTGTTTTTTTAAATGTTTTCATAGCGGCAAAATTGATGTAATTAAAATTTAAATCTTCAATAGTGATGATCTAAATTTATTACCTAATTCAATTAAACCTGAAAATAATTAAAATAAATTGGAATATAAATATTTTGGTCAAAAGAGCAGCAAATTGGTCAAATAGTAATATTAAATTTATGATTAATAGCAAATAGTAATATTATTCGATATCTCTAAATATTTGACGAATTTCTGAGTAGGTTAATGGTTAAATGAATTTTTGGAGGTATATTAATAATAAAAATGGTAAATTTTTTACTATGGAATAGTGAGGAATCCATTTGAAATAGTTTCCATAAAAAAATAAAAAAATCCCAAAAAAATAAAATAGGGGAAAATTGGTTTATTTTTTGAAGAATCCAAAGATACTGTTTCGGAAGTATCCGACACCTACCAAACACACTAACAGTATCACTCCAACTATAGCCACTATAGGCATACTGGACTGGGCTGAAGATTGTTGACCTGTTTCTGATACCTCATAGGACTTAGAAGTTCCTTCAGTACCTGCTGATTCTGATGCAGATTCTGAGGCGGATGAACTTGCAGATCCACTCTCAGTAGCAGCTTCATTACTTGATGAAGCACCAACTGACGATGAGGCACCGGTAGATGAAGCAGAACCAGTGAGTTGGGACGTTGCCCCAGTAGTACCTAAAGTAACTGGTTCACCGGTAGCAGCTTCCATAACATCAGCAAACTGCTGAAGCGAATCCATACTCAAAGATGAACCCATCACCACATAATTGGTGAAATCAAGGTTTCCACAAGTGTGGTGACAGCAGACAACACCATACTCAACAGTAGCCTGAATATAAAGGTCTTTTAGCTGAGTTAAAGTGGCTGCATCAGGAACCCACATACCTCTGCGAGCAGCTTCCAGGAACCATGCAGCGGTAGAAGCAAATGCATAAGGATTAGCTTCTAAAAACTGGCTTCTGATAGTAGAATCAAACATATAGGTTTCCACTGCTGATTGATACATCCAGTCCTTCACTGCTTCAGGAGTTACTGCATCCCAGGCAAAAAGATATCCAATTTCTTTGGAAATCTCGTTGGCACCAGAATATCCTTCGTTAAGCATACCTTCAATCCATTTGGAATTCAGGATACGTGTACGCATTTCATTGGCCATGAACTGGTTAAGAGTCTTTATCTCTGGATCAGTACGGGTGTCGGCAATGTAAACCGATACATCTTCCCCAGAAAGACTTTTTGCCGCCATGGTTAACCCACCCAGATACTGGTAGACATCATCATTGTCTAAAAGACCATAATTATTGTCTCTGACTTGTATAGTTGCATCTACATTTTGTAACTGATTTTTAAAGGCTTCAAGTCCGCTGACACCATAAACACCGCTTCCGTAGATGTATGACATCCTGGAAAGGTAGGTGTCCACCAGGTCAGACTGATCATCCCATTTAGATGTTGATGGTACTTGTGAGGCCACTCCAGTTCCATAGGATTCTGCTGGAGGTCCAAATATACGGGCACCGGCAAGTAGCTCAGCATCACTGGAACTCATTCCACTTTCAGTGTACTCTTCCAGATCCTGGAGATAATGCTTTCTGAGGTAGTTATCATCAGTACTCTCAGGTAATGCTGCTACTTCACGTGCTGCAGAGTCCAAAAGATCGATACTGTAAGAGAAAGTGTCTCTGAACAGTCCACTGATGGTTACCAGTACATCTACACGGGGTCGTCCCAAGTCTTCCAGAGAGGTTATGGTAATGCCCACAAATCTGCCTTTAGAATCCCATACTGGTTCAGCACCCATGTAACGCAGGATCATGGCAATGCTTTGTCCTACGGTTCTCATGGTCTCAGTGGACCACAGTACCACGCCCACAGTTTCCGGGTAACACCCGTTTTCTGCGTAGTATGCTTCTAACATCTCATCAGCCATCTGTTTACCTATCTCCCATGCTGTTTCATCTGGAGCAGTACGTGGGTCGAAAGAGTAGAAGTTCATACCAGTAGGAAGCACATCATCTGCTCTCCTGATAGGGTCACCACCCAGAGATGGTGAAACGTATTCTCCATTAAGTGCTGCCAATAGATTTTCCATTTCATAGTTTTGGGAGAGTAATTCCCTGATCAACGCTCTGAACTCATCGTTGTCTCTAGTTTCAGGGTCGAAACTGACAATAGATTCCACCATCAAATCCAGGGACTCGCCAGAGAGGGCAACACCAAATGTGTGAAGTCCATATGGCATCAGGGTTGAGGCTAATTCTTCCAGATAGTGTTCAACCGAGTTTTTAATGCTTTCAAAGGATGTGTTTTCCAGATCAAGTTCCAGATCCTCATCCAGACTCAGTTCACTTACCAAGGTTAAAATTTCTCTTTGAAGAATTTCTTTCCGTTCCTGGTTGTCTGTGTTGTCATAATCATTTATAAGATCCTGTAACTCTGACAGGTCTCCATAGAGTCCTGACGCAATTATAGGTGCGGTTAGATGGTCTATGATCACTGCGTATCCTCTTCTTTTGGCCTGGGTTCCCTCTCCAGTGTTGTCCACAATGTAAGGGTAGATGTCTGGTATATCCCCCAGTAGCACATCGGGCCAGTCATCTTCACCAAGTCCTACACTTCTTCCAGGTAACCATTCTAGGGTTCCGTGTGTTCCCAAGTGTATAAGGGCATTGGCTTGCATTTCATTCTGTAACCACATGTAAAATGCTATGTACTGGTGGGTTGGGGGTAATGTAGATGAATGAGCTATATCAGTGGAGTCTTCTCCCCATCCACGCATTGGTTGAGCTCCCAGGAATATATTTCCCAGCATGATACCAGGAATGACTATACTCCCATTGTATACCATTACATCACCTGGAGCTTCTCCCCAGTATTCAATGACTTCCTGTTGAAGTTCTTCAGGTAATGTGTTGAACCATTCCATGTATGTTTCCAGGGGGATGGTTATAGCACCGGCTTCAACCAGTTTTTCAAGTTCTCCAGGCGCCCATGAACCAACGTTGTTCCCAACTGTAGTCAAAAGTTCGATTATTTCATCCACAGAGTACTCATCAGGAATATCATACCCCTCCTCTTTGAGGGCTTTCAATATTTCTGATATACTTGCAGGTACGTTGAGATAGGAAGCTCCCACCCCATCTTTTCCACCATGGGTGTTGTAATAGATGAGGGCTATTTTTTTCTCCGCATTAGAGAGTGTTTGGAGTTGTATCCAGTTATAAACTCGGTTGGTTATTCGTTCTATCCGATCAGGTAAGGGAGTGTATCTCTGGATGTTGATTCCAGTATAGGAATCTGTTTCCGTGGAGGTAACCCCACCCATTAAGATGGGCTCTATCCTCCCTTCCATCTCTGGCCAGGCCACTTGCCAGTATATTTCACTGGAAAGGCCTGCAGAATCATTTTCCCAGGTTTCAAGGTCTGAAGAGTAGATAGGTGCGAATATGGGTACATTCAAGTTTTCTAGGAGTTCTGTACTTTCATCTGGATCACCGTAGACTATGTTGTAACCAACACATGCCACTAATGCACTTATTCTGCAGGTGTCACCATCCATGAAGTAGTTTTTAATGGCATTAACACGGTCTGCATCTCCTTTACATATTGCCAGGATAACATTGAGACCCTTTGCTTCCAGGCTTTGGAGTATCTGTTGTTGCATTTCGCTGTTACCATTCATGAAAGTAGAAGCATATGCTAACATTCCAACCCATGCCCCTCCTTCCTGGTAGTGTCCACTCTGCACATACCAATCATAATAGTCATCCCAGGTAGTAAACATGGGGGTCTCTGAATCTGGATGGTAAATGAATCCTGTTGGCCAGTTAATTACACTTAAATCTTTAGATGGATCAACAGTCATTCCTATCATTTGAAGTGCCCTTAACTGGAAGCGACCCATGTTTTCTTCTCCAGTTCCATCCCAGTAAGCTCTTAGTTCTGTATCATTGGAATTTACATCCGGATCATTTAAAAATGCCACACCACATCTTAAAGCCATGATTTCAGCGTTGTTACCTGCTATAAGCTCATAAACTTTGTCAAGTGTGTCCACTTCACTTATCATCTCAATGATGATAAGATCTGCCTTGGCTGCCATCTGTTTTATCTTATCCTCTACAGTGGCATCCCCAGATGTTAACTCCGCATTGGTGAAGAAATTCAGGTTAAAGTAGTAACCTTCCTCCCTCAGCTTCTGATTAGATGTGACAATGGGCTTGGAATAGTTGGGACATCCACTTAATATTAGTAGATTGTAAGCTCTCAGGTTTACAGTGGCATTTCCATAGAGAATCGGGTCTGTGGGATTTGTTTTTGAAACAATTACATTCACAGTCTCATTAACATGCCCCAGGGCACCAACTGTGAGGATGAAACTGGTCTTATCA
>JAHKLQ010000016.1 GCA_020854975.1 Methanobacterium sp. | reverse complement strand
TAAAATGGGTTGGATACTGTGGCGTTATCTCCAAAATCTTCTTGAACTTCACTGTCAGTAGGTATGTAAACGTTCCAAGTGAAACTTTTAGTTTGACCAGCGTTAATGGTACCTAAATTTCTGTTAAAATCCTGACTCTGTGCTTTAACATCTACCACCTGGGAAGATCCTTGGTTAGTGACACTACAATTAATCGATACAGTAGTTCCTTTTTTAGCCGTGGAAGGGCCAGTCATTGTTGCTTTAACATCAAATGCCTTAACTGTAGACGTATTTGTTGTGTTTGTTACGTTGGAAGTGTTAGTTTGATTATTAGTTTGGTCAGTACATCCTGAAACAAAAACTACTACCATTAAAAGTCCCATAATTGCTATTATTCCTATTTTACTTTTCATGGTTCACATCCATTTATTTGTTAATTACATGAAATGATAGATTTTCGGGTATGTTGCCATCCCTATGCAATTACACTTAATTATCTATATATCATCATAGAAAAGAATAGTGCTGTGGATAAATATAACTTACAATATAATATGACTAAAAAAATATTTACCAATTATCATCTTAAAATCAAATTCGTTCTTTATATTTTAATTCTTTAAAAATGATTTCAAATTGAGTTTTATGATCCATATCCAGAGTTATTTCACCATCTAATTGATTCACCAGGTTATTCACCAGCTGTAAGCCTAGTGTTTCTGTGTTTTTAAAATCAAATTCTTCCGGGAATCCTACACCATTATCACCAACAGTTAGAATGTATTTGTTGTCCTTTTTATTGAGATATACCCAGATCTCCCCTTTTCGCCCTTCTGGGAATCCGTGTTTCAAACTATTGGACACTAATTCACTTACAATCAAACCTAAGGGCACTGCAGTCTCCATATTTAATGTTATTCTTTCTATCTTCAAGATAGGTGTGATGACTCCGATTTTAAGTGAATATGAATAAAATAGTCCTTTAACTAGACTTTCAATATAATCAGAGATTTCGATGTGTATTAAATCTTTAGACTGGTAAAGTTTCTCATGGATCATGGCCATGGATTTAACCCGGTTTTGACTCTCCATTAATATATTTACAACTTCTTTATCATCAACATACTGCTTTTGAAGGTTTAAGAGGCTGGATATAATCTGCATATTGTTTTTAACACGGTGATGAATCTCCTGTAGTAAAACTTGTTTCTCTTTTAAGGATGTTCTGATTGCATCTTCATCCTTTTTACGCTGGGTTATATCACTGCATATCAACAAAATATATTCTAATTCATTATCCAATTCTATGAAGGTTTGTTTAACTTCAATGAACCGAATTTCACCATTAGCATCATAAATTCGGGATTCAAATGGAAGTAGTTCTTCACCTTTTGCCAAACTCGAAAACCTTTTTATGTTTAACTGGAGTTCTTCTTCAGGGAAGATCTTCAAGTCCATGAAATGTTTCCCTATCAATTCATCTCTTGTTAGGCCAGTGATGTTCATTGCAGCTTGACTTACATCTGCTAAATAACCATCTAAACGTAAAAGTATGGTATAATCTGGATCAGCTTCAAAAAGGGTTCTGTATTTTTTCTCACTATCCTTTAAAGATTTTTCAATTTCTTTACGGTCTGTTATATCTCTTATAATAGATGTGAAGTAGATTTCTCCGTCAATTTCCCACATAGTAAGGGACATTTCAAATGGGAATTTTGTACCATCTTTTTTAAGTCCAGTTGTTTCTGTGGTGCGCCCTGCTAAACGGTGCTCACCAGTTGTCCGGAATTTTTTAAGACCACCTAAAAATTCTTTCCGATATCTTTTGGGCATTAATTGAGTGAGTTTAGTATTTTCTAATTCTTTATGTTTATAACCAAATATTTCCATTAAACTGTGGTTGAAGTATAATATATTTCCCTGGGAGTCCGTGGTTATAATTCCATCAATTGCATTTTCAGCCAAAGCACGGAAACGTAAAACATTTTTTTCCAATGATTTTTGAGTTTTTTTAAGATCGGTAATGTCTAAGGCAGATGCCAACCAGCTATTGGTTCCAGGAAGCTCAACCACAGTTACATACATGGTTAAATTAACACCATTTTTATTCATGAAAACTGCTTCATATTTCTTCGGCACAGAATCTGGTTCCTTCAAACGTTGTTCATGGTATTTTATCATCATTTTCCGGTAATCTGGATGTACCAGATCCATCCATTTCATCTTACCTTCTACCTCTTCACGTGAATAACCACTGACCCTTTCCCATTCAGAGTTAATCATTAGGATAGTGCCATCATTCTTGAAAGTTAGAAGTGCAGTTCCACTATTTTCAAATACAGCCCGGTATTTGCTTTCAGATATTGATAGGTTCTCCTCAACTAGTTTAAGTTCAGTTATATCCTGATTAACACCCATAGTTCGGACTGCACTATCTTTATTCTTGAAAACTACAAACCGGATTAACATAAATCCTTCTTTTCCATCTGGCTTTATTATTCTTTGTTGAACCATGCCGAAATAAATAGGATCATCGGTTTTGAGAGCTTTTGCAATTTCTTCGACCATTATTGGGGATTCTTCAGGAGGAATGAAACGCTTAGCATATTCTTGGGAGGACATCCTGTAACCACCCTCCCTTTCCTTGTTGGTACCATAAAGTGAGTAGAATTGATCATTAAAGGTGAACATGTCACTTTTAACATCATATTCCCAGTAAGCAAGATGGGCTATGTCCATACCCATCTTTAAACTTTCTTCACTTCTTTTAACTGCTTTTTCTGCTTTTACACGTTCTGTGACATCTTCACTGAAGATTATGATACCTCCGATATCACCTGAGGATGAATACCAGGGGTGTACTTCCCATCTAATATATTGGATACTTCCATCTGCACGAACAAACTTATCATCATCACCACTAAGAATGGAACCAGTAAGAGCACGTTTATGAATTTCTTTTATTTCCTCAGTAATTTCTGGAAAAACATCATAATGAGATTTACCACGAAGTTTTTGCCCATGGATGTTGTAATCTTCAATCCAACGGTTACTTGCTACTATATAATTCATTTTCGTGTCAAACATTGCTATAGCAACAGGTGCACTTTCAATAAAATGTCTGAATTCTTCATCACTCTTCTTTAAAGCTTTGTTAACAGTTTTTAACTCTTTTTCGGCTTTTTTGCGGTGGGTGATATCTCTACCAACCCCCACTATGGCAATGACATTTTGATCATCATCCAGAACTGCTTTGTCTGACCAGGCCAGCCAGTGCCATCCATCTTTAGCCATGACCCGTTGCTCATGAAAACAAGTATAAGGTGGTTTGAAAACACAATTAAAAGATTTTTCAGTTGTTTCAATGTCCTCTTCGTGAACCAATGGCATGAATTTCTTACCCAATAGTTCTTCTTCTGTTTTACCGAACATTTCACAGTAACTGGGACTTACAAAAAGTAATCTACCTTTTGTATCTACTTTGACCACCAGATCTGTCTGATCTTCTACCAGTAGAC
>JAHKLQ010000047.1 GCA_020854975.1 Methanobacterium sp. | reverse complement strand
GATGTAGTGGATAGCTGTGTTTCATACTATAAAGAGGCAGGGGCAGAGATTCATGAGGTTAGGAACCTTAATCAACTGGCTCTTCTGGTAAGAGATATTTAACCTGGTAAAAGATATTAACTTTTTAAGGAATACTAGCCTGGTAAAAGATAACTTGCTAAGGAATACTAGCCTGGTAAAAGATAACTTGCTAAGGAATACTGGCCTGGTAAAAGATAACTTGCTAAGGAATACTGGCCTGGTAAAAGATATTAACTTTTTAAGGGATATTAGGAGGGTAAGGAATATTTAGAAATCAACCACATTTTAGAAATCAACCACTTCCTTTATTAGGCATACTTAACAATCCTAGTACATGATTAATACTGTAATTGCTAGCAGTCCTTTTATACAGGTCCTCCTGGCCACTGGTTTCACCTGGCTTATGACAGCTTTAGGTGCAGCTACCGTATTTTTAACAGGTAAAATAGGTCGAAAAACCCTTGATGCTTCCTTAGGGTTTGCAGCCGGAGTTATGATCTCAGTTAGCTTCTTTTCATTACTTTTACCAGCAATAGAAACACCTTTATCATCAAATATTCCTCACTGGTTTCCAGTGATTGCTGGATTCCTTTTAGGTGCATTATTTTTAGGTTTAAGTGATCGTTTACTTCCCCATGTTCATCCAGGTTGTCCTCTTGATGAGGCTGAAGGTATTAAAACCACTTGGAAAAGGAATCGGCTTCTGGTGTTGGCAATGGTCCTGCATCACATCCCCGAGGGTCTGGCCATTGGAGTGGCTTTCGCTGCATCTGCACTTACCTTTAATCCCACCTCGCTGGCAGCGGCGGTAACCCTGGCTATTGGTATGGGTATTCATAACTTTCCGGAGGGTATGGCTGTGGCCATGCCTATGCGAGCTGAGGGAAAATCTGCCTTTAAAAGTTTCACCTATGGACAGCTTTCCGGAATTTTCGAACCTATATCTGCAGTTATAGGATTGATTCTGGTTGCTGTTTTCCAACCTTTGCTCCCTTATGCACTGGGTTTTGCAGCTGGAGCCATGATCTACGTGGCTGTTGAGGAACTGATTCCTGAATGTCAGCGAGGAAACCATACCGATCTTGCAACCTTCTCTCTGATGATGGGATTTGCCCTGATGATGGGTTTAAACATTACTTTAGGTTGAAAGTGCCCTTGAGTAGCTTGGATAATAAATATTAGATAAACTCAATTAAGATAAAAAATATTGAAAATTTAAAATAATAAAACCCCACTCATTAAATGGAAAATGGGCTTAAATAGAACATGTGGGTCCTATTTTACTTTTGAAATGTTTTTTAATAACCCTATAACTTTTTTCTCCACATTTAGGACATTTTACAGGTTCAATTAGTTCTGGGAAAATAGTGTCCTCTCCATGACCACAGACCCCTCTGAATTTTTTCGTTTTCCATTCCACAGGACATTCTTCTGGAATAGGATAACGATGTTTGCATTTAGGGTTGCGGCAGACAATTACCCAATCAGAGGTATCTTTTTGATCCATTTTAATCACCATTACACCATAATATATCACCATTACACCATAATATCAGAAATAATCATCAATTACACGGCATCCGAAATTAGTGGTACCTGGAATAATCATCAATAAAGACTAATCATCAATAAAGACTAATCATCAACAAAAATTCAACAGTCTAATACTGTAAACTTAAATCACTCTACTTAATGCCTGTAGTCCCTACTTAATTTCTTAGTCCCTACATAATGTCTGTAGTTTTTATTGGAAATATTTAACCATTTTTTCCAGATCATGGCCATTTTTAATATCTTTTTCAAGGTCAAGTTCCACATATGCCTTTTTTCCCCGGCTGAAGCTGGATGATACTATTAACTGGTTTCCGATTAGTTTATACCCTTCTACAGGGGTGTGTCCCACAATCATGGCCCGGCATCCCACAATTTTTAAGAAATCATCCACATCTTTTGCCGAGTAATCTCCATAACGGTTCCACAACAACTCATATAAGGGGATATTATCCAAGTAACCCTTCTCAGTCATGTTCCTCAAATCATTAAGGGATGATATGCCTTTAGAAGGACCACTATGACTTATGAATACCTCATTATCAGTTTTAACTGCAATTGGAAGTTTTTGAAAGAAGTTTGTGTATTCATCAAGTTTAAATCTCCATGCATCACCAAATTTATCCTTTAATAGTTTCTCAAATTTAAGGGTCTGATTTATTCCTCCTTTATAAATAGAAATATGGAGAATGGTTGCCCATTCATGATTCCCCAGGAGAGGATGGAAATTATTTTCATACTTCTCACAGTCTGCCTGAACAGCATCCAGGATATCCAGGGAGCCATCATCACCATCCATGGGATGGATAAAATCACCAGTCAAGATCAGATGATTATCTTTTGATGATAAATCTTTCCATATTTCCCTGATCTTATTAAAATCATCCAGATTACCATGTAAATCTGTTACAATTAGGGCCTTACCCTGTCGTGGTAATTCTTTTAAGTCACCATAATCAGGCATGATTATTATTATGTTACTCCTTGTATTAAAATTATCCTTTAAAAATCTTATTTACAATCTTAAAGACCTTAAAGTACTGGAAAATTGTTTTAGATGCCCAGATGAACAAACAGGGTTTGAAACATGAAAATATGAATAAGGATAGAGTATACGGTTCCAGTAACGGTTTTCAGAAAAATGAATAACAGTATCTAAAAATAGAAGGGATGGATGAACTTAAAACTAAATCATTTAAAAACTGCCACTCCATTTAAGAACTGCTACTTCCAAAAAAGTTTTCCAATGTGACAACCTTATCCTTACCCAGTTCTCTTGGTGGTTCCATTGCCTTAAATTCCATTCCCTGTTCTTCCAGTAATTCTTTAGCATCATCAGTAACTGATGGTGCAACCAGCACTCCACGGACTTTATCTTTATGATCACTGAAACAATCAACGTAGCGTCTTAACTGTTTAACAGCATTGGTACCTGCCTTTCTGCTTTTGAGTTCTAGAATGGTGAGGTTACCTTCCTGGTCTTTACCCAGTATATCAATGAATCCCTGGGGTGTGTGATATTCCCTGGATGTTGGTCTGAAACCTTTTTCAATTACCTCTGGATCTTTGAATATGAGGTCTCCCATATCTGCTTCATATCCTGCCAGTTCAAGGCTTTCTGAGTCTTCACCAATAAAATAGGATACCAGGTGAGTGTTTAAGATTTCCACTTCCAGTGATTCATGCGGATTTCTTCGCACTCCCTTCAACTTAACCATTCCCTGGTGAGTATCCACTGTAACCTTAGTTTTGGGTGGTTGCCAGTTGACAGGCTCCAGATTTCGGTCCTGGTGAATTATAAAAGAGCCATCTGATTTTATGAGGATGATCCTGTCCCCTAACTCCAGACGACTTATAGCCCTTCCATCATAATAAACCCTGCAAGATGCCATAATTGTGATAACTGCCCTTTTAGATAAGCCTTCAGTAATAATCTCCAACACCCTTTCCATATCAGGGTTTTTTTCTTCCACCAGTTTCATGGATATGAATTTCAAAGCTTATTATAGAAATATTTCACTGTTATCATAATTTTAGAGACATAATTAATAATATAGGTGGTAATAATAATTATTAACTATATTCCAGGAAGCGCAGCATTCCAAACATCACATAAATAATTAAAAATCTTAAAAATATTGATTTAAACTCTGAAAGATGTAATTTAAGACCCCGTAAATTAGATAAAGAGTTGCTAGAGAAAGGTTTAAAATATTTTATCATTTTCCTTCTACCATCTAGTTTATTTAAATTGAGGAATAAAATATTAAGATGAAATGATTAGGGAGTTTTTTTAATTTAGGAAAGGAAAAATGATGGAAAAAAAATTCATAATTAACACTGAACTTTCATCAGGACACCTGGAAGAAGCTCTGGATTTCATACGTGATTATTATCTTTTACCCCAACCAGAAATATTCCACAAAGTTTCTATGAAGTTTGAAAATGGTTCAAAGTACCTGAGTTTTATAGTTACCGATGAAAAAGAGAACTGGGAAGTAAGTGTCCTGATGGAAGCTTCCAATCCTTTCCAGGTGACAATAACTCCAATTACTGTCCCATCTAATATTGATATCTCACCTAAAATGGATTTGATTGAGGAAAAGATTTTAATTGCTTTACAACTTTTTGAAGATGCCATTCGTCAGGCTACCCTGTATTTTGCCTGGGTGGAAGGTGAAAATATCCTCCCTGAAGCACCTCCTACCCGGAGGAAAAAATTATCCTTCCGTATGTTTGGAAGTAACATGATCCTGATCTATGTACTCTTTTTTGCAGTTAACATTGTGTTTTTCATTTTTTTAGGAATTTTCCTGGCCATTATAGCAATTCTACTTTTCCAATTTGTTATTGTGCTATTTTCAGATAAGATTTTGCTCCGTAGCAGTGATTGGAATATTACCCCTCTAAATCCTAGGGTCCATATTCTGGAGTACCAGCTGCCCCTGGAAGAGTTCAAAAAATTCCAGGAAAAGTTTGGTAAGAATGAAATAATTAAAATGAAAGATGAGATTTACAAGAAAAGTCTGGCTGTGGGTCTGGAGCCTACCTGTGACTTGGGAGAAGACGTGTTCCGGGAATATGGTTTCCATTGTAACCCAGAACTAAGGGTTTCCAAGGTGATTGATGTGTACAGCATAGTTAAAACTGCTGCATCCAAATTTGAAATTAACATGCCCAAGGTGGCTTTAACTAATACCATGATCCCTAATGCTGCTGCCAGCGGCCCCAGCCCCAACCGTGGACTGGTACTCATCACCACTGGCTTGTTAGTCCAGCTAGAGGAAGATGAAATATTATCCGTGATTGGTCATGAAATGGGTCATTTATCGGGTAGAGATCCCATTATACTGTTTAGCATCATATCTCTGGAATTCATCCTCAGATTCAGTCTTCTATTTCCGCTTGTGGTTTTATCTCCCATATTATATCTTATTGTGGCGTTGGGCTTCATTTTCTTCGTGGCCAAATTCTTTGAAACACGTGCCGACCTTTTATCTGTCATGAAGATTGGACAACCACAGGTTCTGGCCGAGGCACTACGTAAAATCGGTTATCAGCGTCTTCTTGCTGAAAGGATGGCACCCACCAGATTCCCCTCCTGGCTCAACTTTGATCCTCACCCTCCAATTTACTTCCGTATAGATCGTCTGCTACGTATGGAAACCCCGGTAAAAGTAAAAAATCCTCTTTTAAAATCTGCAAAAGATGTTGTAGATGGTTTTAAACGTTCTTTAGGTCTTTAATTTTGGAAGTGAAGTAAAAAAAGGAGTATGAAACAAATGCAAGTGGAAGTTATTTGTGTGGATAAATATGAAAAAGGGTGGAATGCAAAAGTAAAAGTAATTCTCACCCCTGAAGAGCTTTCACATTTAAATAAAGATTCTATCAGCCTTATTGAGGATTTTGATGTTAATTTAGAAAATTCTGTACTCTACTTCAATTGTTTTTTTGATAAAAGTGAACCATGGGAAGATGAATATTTAGAAGAAATCCTGAAGGCCATTAAACTAGAAGTAGAATATAAGACACGAAAATTACTAGAGAATTACTAGAGAATTATAGACGATTATTCAAGGATTATTAGAGATTTACTAAAGGATTATTAGAATGATCCCTTAAAATGATCCCATTTTCCTTCTAATAAGATAGGATTAATATTTAATTTTAGGAATTAAGGTAGAATAATCACAGAATCATATTAAACCGTGCATATAACATAAAAATCATGTTAAATTGGTGTCTGGTGTAAAGATTCTGTAAACAGACAGATATTATTCTAAAAGAATTAATTATAGAACAAACATGATTACAATGCGTTTATAGTTCTTAAAATTAGTTTAACAACTTCAACCAGGCTTGCTATTACAATAACAATCATTGCTACTATAAGAGCGAACTTCAGGAAATAAGCGAAGATGATCTGGTTGAATGTGAATGGGAATATGGTGTATAAAAAGTAGCAGACCCAGAAACCCAGTATGTTCAATATTATCTGTATTATGCTACGGAACCATCCCGGATGATAAAGTAAAAATATGATATTGGCAATTATGGTGGCAGACAGAGATAGGTTAAATATCCATAAAACATCCTGAAAAGAGAGTGCAATAAAGCTCAAATTCCAGGAAAGAAGGTTATTAACTATGTATAATATGATGATGTTACCAATGATAGCACCAATGAATTCTGAAGTCTTTGCCTCTTTTTCTTTAAATATGTTTTTAAAAAAATTTTTACCTTTCTCTGCTATATTTTTCATTTCATCAGATGTTTCTTTCAAAGCATCCCACCCCTACTATCCTGATAACAAGTCTAAATAAAATCTATTACCTAGACATAATCTACAAACTAATTTTTAAGATTCATATTTTTAAATTTTATTGTGAATAACTGGACATTGAATATTAAATTAAAAAATTAATCTTTCTTATCAAAAAAGTCATCTGTTTAATTAAGAAATTCGTCTTTCCACATAAATGGTAACTCCAATCACCATGGCACTGATCACTGCAAATAACAGGAATGAAACATGCAGACCTTCAATGAAAAGATGATAATTTCCAGGAACTATCTGAACATCACCCATATATCCAGTTAAGATGAAAAGCAAAACTCCCAGACTTAAGGTCTGACCAATATATATCAGTGTGGAAAGTGAAGCTGAG
>JAHKLQ010000096.1 GCA_020854975.1 Methanobacterium sp. | reverse complement strand
TCAGTATCCAGTTGAACCACTTTCAAGTCCTGTTTAAGGAACATTTCTTCTACTTCTTCAGGACTTCTTTTGAATTTCACAGGAGGGCCATATCCAGTATCCATTTTTTTATAGTCCATAACCGCTATTTTACCACCAGTTTTCACGGTTCGTTTAAGCTCATTAATAGCTTCATCCGTGCTTTTTGTCATTACAAAATGATGGAAAACATTGATTATGAGACATATATCCACAGTACCATCATCAAGAGCGATTTTCCTGGTTATGTCAGATTGAATAGGAATTACATTACTTATTTTTTCTTTTTCTAAATCTTTTTTTAGATCATCAATGGAGGGCTGGTAAGCATCTACAGCATATATGGTTGCTTCGTCATCCATCATATTATGAGCTATCATGGCAACATGAGCATCACCACAACCTGCATCCATGAATACTTCGTTTCCTTTGAGATCCAATCTGGAAATCACGTCTTTAGCGTCTATAAAAGATTCACTTGTTCTTCCCTGGATACGGTGACCGTTAGAGGGGAATAATCCGGTATCATTTGACATTTTATTTTCTCCATTACATTATAACTATTGATCTACGAAATGTAAATATATACATTTCTATAAGTAGTAAATAGATATAATACTTGATGATTTTGCAGTGCTATCATAACCATTGCTATTAGTTGAACCTCTGCAGGGGATAACAAACATGTTCATCATCTTAAAGAAACTACTTCTCCTAGAATTTACGCATTTAATCAGGATTTTATACATTAAATTTTTATGGGGATGAAGAATGAATAACAAAAAAATATTTCATTTGTTCTTTGTTTGATGTACTGGTAGGTATGCTTTTTGTTTTGTTTCTGAATATTGCACTAAGCAAATTGAAATAATCTCATTTAAAATGATAAGTAGTTCTTAAATCTAGTTTAATATTGATGCTTACTGCTCATTATTTTCAACATTTCTTTGAACCAATTTTTAGAGTTCCACATCAAACATAAGATCACCAGACATAAGATGTGGGGATATGGTGAACACTATATCTTCCATAAAGCTAAAGACATTAAACTCATAATTAAGCAGTTAATATCCTGTAAAAAAACCCTAAAATCCTGTTAAAATTAAAAACGGTTAATTCATATTAATAGTCCTTAAACAAGTTATATGGTGTAATTTTGTTGTTTTTTAAATAAAACCCACAATCCAGATTCATCATTTATCAACAAATAATTATCGATTCCTGCTTCAAGCACGGCTATTTCAAGGGTATCCACATGTATTTTGGGGGGGCTTTTATAAGATCGACTACCCTTACGTTTAAACTGGTTTTTAACCTTTTTTCGCACGGCAGAGCTTCCAAATCCTCCACCTATGTATCCTGCCCCTCCTGGCTTTAAAACCCTATATATTTCTCTGAAGGCAGTGGTTAAGTCTTTCCAGAAAAACATGGATCCTCTACTGAATACCAGATCGGCAAATTCATCCTGGAAAGGCATCTGATGTACATCACCCATCCTGGTTTTAACTCTGTTTTCAAGACCCTCTTTTTTAATAGATGTTTGTGCAATCTCAAGCATTTCTGGAGATAAGTCCATTGCATATATTTCAAGCTGGGTTATCCTTGCCATAGCTACTGAAAGAGATGCAGGACCCGCACCCACATCGATGGCTGTTCCCTTTTTTATCTTAAATTTTTCAGTGATCTGATTGGCTATCAGGGGATATGTGGGTGCATGGGCTCCATCTATTAACATGGAATCAATTGATTGGGGGTCATTAAACATTCTAGTAACCTTATAATCTTCTTATTGCATTTTGCATTAACCTTCCAGGACTCTGAATCCTATTTCGCCTTTGCAGACTCTGGTGTTGATCATACCACCACTCTGACTGATCTTCCGGAGAATAGCTTCAGGGTCCAATAATTCAACTCCGGCTAGCATATCAGCACCATAATCGAAAAGCACATCACACATAGTGGTACTGGGGCCCATGACGATGGTGTAAGCATCCTCCTGCTTGGCTAGATTTAGATAACGTTCCAATCCTTTGTTTATCAGGGTGGAACCGGTTATAATAATGATGTCGCTTCCTGGAAAGACGTATTCTGCAGCTGCTTCAGTGATAATTCCTTCTTTGGGGTTGGTGAGGGTTGGATCTGCTTCTAAGACCCAGAACTCTTTGGCTACAGATCTTATTTCATCAATCTTAGGGAACTTCCCCACCATAATAACCTTTTTATTCTGGCTCTCCTCGATGATCAAATCCTGGGCATTAACATCCTTTTTTCCACGAGGTTTCATCATGGAATTCAAGGCAGCCACACCGACACTGGCTTCCACTAGATTCCATGATTTAACATACTCTGCCAGTTCCATGGTAGTTTTGTTGGTTAAATTACCTAAATCTCGAGTGTAATTACCATGAACCACAGGGATGCCGTAGGTCTTGGAAACTCCACCATACTTTCCGTGAACTCCTGTCCAGGATACTCCGACCCTGACATCATTCACTGGAGAGTTATTTTCACTTGCTGCTTCCATTAAATCGTTTACTAACTTCATTTGCTCACTTTATATTTTCTGATAATAGGAACCTTCTGCACAGGCTTTGCATAGTGTTCGTCCATCAACAATTACTTCACGTCGGTCTAAAACCCGGTCCCCACACTCTTCACAGTGTGCTTTGAATTTAGGAAACCCAGGAATATCATGTTCACCTATATCAACTTTAACTTCCTCAATCAGGAGAAGTTCATCTTCGGGGACATTGGAAAGTTTTTTGACCATATTTTTCATGTCTGGTCTACCGTCATTTTTTTTGCCCGGTTCGGGCGGTTCACGTTGGCGTTCTGCAGCAGAAATTCTTACGGCTTTTCCAGTAGATAGATCCAGGAAAGTGGCGGCAAATTTACCATAATCTTTGTATTTTAATGTTCGATGCCCCATGGTGATGCCAGTAACAGCCTGCACAGCATCTGCCATGCAACGGTCTATTTCAACATAGACCATTAAATCTCGATTTCTCTCGCCAGGATTCATTCCCAACTCTCTCATACCTGCCATGGCAATTCGGGTGCCTATAACAATTCCAGGGCAAACTTCACCATGGAAATCCCTGCCTTTTTCAAGTAAAACATCAAAATCGTTCATTTTATTCCTCCTAAGATTTTAATTAGCTGATGATTTGAGTGAATGTAAAATTATGTTTTTTTCCGAAATACATTTAATTCAAGAGTTATTTATCTGAAAAAATAAAAAAAGGGGGAAAAATTATTTTCCTGGTCTTCCGTGTCCTTTGAGAGTTGCAACAATGGTGTCTCTTCCCAGATAGGCGAGTATTCCTGCAATTAACAGGCATATAACACCTATAATAATGCTGAGAGGTAGACTTGCATTACTGGTAGAAGTTCCAGTTGATGCAGAACTACCCTGTTCTAATGGTAACCCTGGGGCTATTTCATTAGTTGCAGTTGAAGTACCTGCAGTACTTGCCGCAGCGGTTAAACCATTCCATGCATTACCTAAAGCTCCACTTATGGCAGCTAATCCAGTTCCAGTAGTTCCCTGAGTGGTAGTACCTGGTGTAACAGGTGTTACAGGAGTTACAGGTTCTACATAGGTTAACATTTTCTGGATAGGGTCGCCACCAGCTGCAGTAAGATCATTCAGGAAAGCCTGATCTATGTTAATGGTTTTAGCCACGGTTATAGCTGAAGCCAGAAGTCCTGCATCAAGACCATTGTTCCAAACCTGATCTAAATGCCAGAACAGACCGTTTTCCTGTTTATAGCTGGTATATCCTTCAGCCTTCATTGCAGCATTTATGGCCGTGTCGTCGTATGTGATGAGCATGGCTTTACCTGTGTTGGTCGCATCATCCCATATGATAAGGATGATGGGGTAGGTTGAGTCACTGCTCTGCATGGCGTAGTAGGTGCCCTGTGATGGGGAAACACCCCAACCTGCGGTTCTACCAGATATCTG
>JAHKLQ010000171.1 GCA_020854975.1 Methanobacterium sp. | reverse complement strand
TTCTTCATTTACGACACCTATAATATTATATATTGTATTTCATGAGTATATAAAGATCAGCGAATAATTTGAAGAGATATATTTAAAATAATTCGATTATCTCAGGTATTTTAGGTTTATGTCTGGATTTAAAGCAACACCCGGTTTTACCAAAAGTTCCACAAATCTGAAACATTTCGAAGGGTGGAATAAACTCGTATATGTGCAGCTTTTAAGAACCCATGCCGTATCCGAAACTCATTTCAGTCCCAGCACATGTCAACACCAATTCATCTTCAGGAATCACTCTGGCGTCTGCGGCCATCAAACTGCCTAGATACCAATGATCCTGGAGAGAAACTGATTAAACTATTCCACTGTGGTTTTGCCTAAAAATAACTTAAAAAAACTTCTTTCTCGTTAAATTTATGGTTTTTAATCTTTGGATAAACTTATTCACAGAATGAACCAGTTACCCCTTTTTATTTAAATTCCAATGAAAACCCATTAAATTGCTCAATTTAACACCCTAAAGAAGATGATATTTAATAATAGGGCATATTTAATAGTTGCACATAAACTTCTATAATTTTTGGCATTGAGGGCAGATATATGAAGATGTGCTTCCTGTTTTTATTTTTTCAATAGTTTTAAAGCAATCTGGACATTTTTCTCCTTCTTTATAAGCAACTAAAAATAGATCCTTAGTAAATCCACCATTTTCACCGTAAAAATCCTTTTCATAGGCTAATCCCTTTTTGTTAAGAGAAAATTTAAGATTTTCTATCATGTTTTCAAATAAATTATCAATTTGGGAAGGCTCTAAAGAATCAACTGGTTTTTGAGGATGGATTTTTGACTTAAAAAGAATATCATGAATGTAAACATTTCCAATACCTCCAATCTTTTTTTGATTTAACATTAAATTTTTAATTTGTGAGCGTCCCTTGCATATTTTCCTGAAATAATCTAATGTAAAATCAGAATCAAATGGTGAAATTGCTATATTTTTCGTTGGTTTATGTTTTCCAAGTTCATTATCCCGGATCAATTCTACATGCCCAAACCACCAGAATTTACATGTAAAACCTGAATCATCTGTAAAATGGAAGCGACATTGATATTCTTCCATAAAATCTTCACTGGATTCATAATAAAGAACATCTGCCCCCATTCCAAGATTCAATAAAAGATGATAATCATCTGAAAGTTCAAAAAAAATCCATTTTCCTTTGATGTATACTTTTTTAACGGTTTTACCACGAATCTGGCGTTGAAAATCGTCTGCTCCAATGTTCAGGCATTTTTCCTGAACTACATCTACTAATCCAAATTCCTTAGATTTCAGTTTATCATTCATTTGCTTGCTCAAAACCATGAGCTCAGGCAGTTCTGCCATTTTAAATCCCCCTTAGATTTATAATTGTCAGCCATCAATTTTTTCAATTTTGAAAGTCACAGGTCTGATGGCATCAGTACAGCAAGTAATCATGGTTTTATCATCTTTCATCCATCCTTCAAAATTACCTCTTGAAAAATTACCCCCGGCATATAGAACTGTGACGAATCTGAGAATATCATTCCATGCCCAGTCACAGAAACCTTCTGGTTTTTCAAAGCCTGCGACAAATTCCTGTCCCTCCTCAAAAACGGGACATGGAGTTACTTCATTTTGACAATACTCTGCAGCTAATTCTTCATCAAGTTTTTTCTTCAATACTGTGATTTTAAATTGCATGACCCTCTTCCTTTTAACTTTTTTAGTTTTTTAAATTTATTATTTAAGATTAAATTATTTAAATAAAGTAGTATAATTAAGTAAAGCAAGTATAATTCAGGTTATTTACATGACTAATTCTTCAAAAAAAAATTTGAGTGATTTCTGCCTGGTTGAAAAAAAAGCACCACCCGAAAGTAAATGGAATGTGTGTAATTCCTGTGCGGTCAAAAAAACAGCAACATTAATTGGGAGCAGATGGAGCTTTTTGATACTCAAAGAATTACATTTAAATAATCATGTAAGATTCAATGAATTGTTACACACTTTAAAGCCTATCAGCTCAAGATCCCTTTCTTTGAAACTCAAAGAACTTTTAGAACATGGAATTATAAAAAAAAATGTTGTTTCAGCTTCACCTCCCTATGTTGAATATAATTTAACTAGAAAAGGAAAAGAATTTGCACTATTATTAATCAGAATAGCGGAGTGGAGTTTTAAATGGGAATATAAAGAGAATAAATGACTAATAACCCCTACAGATTTTATTGAAATTAAGTAATATACTCATAAACCATCCATATTCAAAGATTAATAGTCAACTCCTTATTACAAGTAAAAATCAGGAGATTAAATGAGTGATTGGCTCTCCACATTCAAATATAACCCTATAAAACCCCTTTTAGAATCAGGGCATGAAACAATCATTTATTTTACAGAAAGGGATCTATTAGATGGAAAAGTAGATTCCGTTGATTATCTTTGGAATTTGCCAGAAGTCCAAAAAATAGTCAAAAAACAGGCCAATGACGGTTCATGGCCACCTAAAATTAAGGCAGATGCTAGTTTTGGAGTTAAATATTCGTTGATTGAAACTTGGAAACAGTTAAGGATTTTAATCCAGCAATATGAGATGAATAATACTCATTTCTCCATCCAAAAAGCTGCTGAATTTATATTCTCTTGCCAGACTGAGGAAGGAGATATCCGAGGAATTCTAGCAAATCAGTACGCTCCTTACTACACTGGAGCAATAATGTACCTTTTGATTAAGGCGGGTTATGAGAACGATCCGCGCATAGATAAAGGATTCAAGTGGCTTCTTGAAATGCGACAAGATGATGGTGGTTGGGTGATTGGCAGTCCAGGTATGATCGGCCTTACAGATCTCACCAGAGCAGAGATAAATGATTTAACATCTAATAAAAATAGGAAAACTGCCCGGGCATTTGATAAATCCAAACCCTTTTCTGCTGCAGGTACAGGAATGGTGCTGCGAGCATTTTCAGTTCATCCTACCTATAAAAAATCTGAAACCGCATTAACTGCGGCACGGCTTTTAAAAGCAAAGTTCTTCAAAAAAGATAACTGGTCTAGCTACCAGCACCCTGATAACTGGATACGATTCCAGTATCCATTCTGGTGGACTAACCTGGTATCTGCAATGGATTCACTTTCTCTTATAGGATTTTCAAAGGATGATGAGGATGTTGAAAAAGCCTTAAATTGGTTTATTGACCATCAGGAACCAGATGGATTGTGGAAAACATCTTATTCGAAAATTCATAAGTTTCAAAATAACCAAAAAACATTCAACTCCAGATTATGGGTTACTTTAGCCATTTGCAGGATTTTCAAGAGATTTTATTTATTATGATTTACTAATAAATAGGTAAGAGGGGAATGATATGAAAGATGATTACCATGTTAATCTTGAAAAATACCATTTAGATAGATTTAAAAATGAGTTGAAAAAATCAGAGCTAATACCCAGTAGAAGAATATTAAAAGATGACATTGAGGTTAGATTTGAGGTTTTGGAAGATGAAAGTATTCACAATCTTCAAGATCTTGCAAATATGCTAAAAACTCCTAAAAAAACTAGAGAATTTGCCAAAAAATCAGGTTTACCTGAAGATTATCTTTTAATTTTAAGAAGGGAAGTTAATAGTTACACTCCCAACCCGGTTAATCTGGATAAATTTCCAGGAGTTGAAAAAGATACTGTTTCTAAACTGCAGAATGCTGGAATTAAAAACACTGCTCACCTGTTTAAAAAGGTTAAAACTCCTGAAGATCGGGTTAAATTGGCTGCAGAACTTGAAATACTCTCAGAAGAAGTTTTGGAGTTAACCAAACTAACTGATCTTTCCAGAATTAAGTGGATTGGACCTATTTTTGCCAGGATTTTCCTGGATTCAGGGACTGATACTGCCGAAAAAGTTTCCAATGCAAATGCAGAACCCCTGTATAATAAACTCGTTGAAATTAACCAGGAAAAAAGTTACACCAGAGGCAAATTCTTAGAAAGCGACGTGGAACTGTGCATTAAAGTCTCTGCATTGGTGCCTAAAGTAATAGAATACTGATATCAGATGATGTAAGTTCTATAAAATTTATAAAAAATCATTATCATCCATTTAACTTAGGAAGTATGTTAATGAAAGACACTCATCTAACCAAAGTCATCATAGAACGTCCATATAATGTAGTTTGGAAAATAATTTCAGATCCTATTAATTATCCTCAAATCTATCCGTTCTGGCTGTCTAAAGTTAAAAAAGTCGATTCAAATTCTTACGAAGGAAAAGGGCCTCATGGAAAATATAAATTCACCAAAATCATTGAACATGATTTTGGAATTGTTGATCTTAAGCTAGGTGAAGAATCTTCAAGGACTCGTTTATTTTCATTAGATGATGAAAGTACAGTAGTTATTCACCTTGGTGTAAGATGGAAAGATATGAAAAATCCTTTAGCATGGTTTTTCTATAAAAGGGGAGTTGATAAAGATTTTAAAAATGCTAAAAAGGTTATTGAAAAACTTTAATAACTTAATTTAAAATCTTCAAGGAATTGACCCTAGCTATTAATTATACGCACAGAAGGATTCCGTAAATCCTTAAAAAAATGATTTCAATGAAATAAATCTAAAATGAGTGCAGGGGAAGGGATTCGAACCCTTGAAGGCCTACGCCAGAGGATCTTGAGTCCACCCCCTTTGTCCACTCGGGTACCCCTGCATATACCTAATGGTTAAAAACCAGTATATTAACTTTTAAGGTCTTATGTTTTTTCCATATGCGAAGCATCAATCAGTACATATAATGTAATGATCAATCCACAGGAAGGCTTTTAAAAGATATTATTATCCTATTTTCTTCATCAAACCTGCCAGTAAAAGGCCATAAGAGGGGGTGAAGGAATAATTCTATCTGGTATTATTTAAATATCTTGATCCATAAGTTTCCCTATTTGTAAAAGTTTTCTACCGACCAGCAGAAGCCATGCCAACAAAAGAATTCCTGAAGTAATGGCAATGATAAGAAGTAAAGTAAGAGATGATGGGAGTAAAATCATTCGGAAATACTCGGCTAATGAGATTGCAAATGCTAAAATACCCACATAAGCAGTTTTTTTGCCAAATTTATTGCTCTTCAACATTACAGCCGATACCATGATTCCTGCAATTGAAATAAGCAAGAACCCCACGTTGAAACCTCCAACCGCACGTTGACCTGTGTTAATCATCATAGCCTGCCCTGATGCTAAGATCATGGATTTTTGAGCCTCTGTGGTGGCAGCCATGTATTGATTGCTTAGGGAAAGCATGGAAAATGGGTTGTTGGTTGCAAGAAAAATGGATATTCCTAAAATAGCAAAAATGATGGCAATTATCATATAGCTCTCATTGAACCGCTTGATAGCAACATAGATAGCAAGAAACATGGGTACGAATAGAATATAACTAATAGCTTCCAACAGATAAAAGTCAATTAAGCCAATTAGATTATTGGTCTGAAGTAGTGTAAAGTAACCCATCACAGTGTCAGGTTGTGGCCAGACTGTGAAAACAATAATTTCAATTAAAAGTAACACTGCTGCAATGATAGCTGCCGTTCCACCAATTTTATGGAGGTTTTTCCATTTTAAATCTCTATTTTCTGTACTAACTTCGTTCATACTATAATTCCCCCCTTTTTTACAAATGAATATTAATAGCCGTTCTTACTAAATATTATTCAATTTTAATCTTGAAAGGCATGTCCAACCACGAGTTTTACATTAAAGTGGTTAAATTAGAGGAGTGCAAGTTTTAACTGGATATTTACCCAGAATCTTCTGTATAAAGGCTTTTTCCTTTTTCTGTATATTCAATGAAGCCTAATTGTTCGAAGAAATTCAATTGATCATCCAGTTCTCCACCTTCTACCATTTTACCATCAACTATGCGGAAGAAAAAAACCATGGGCATGGTTATCTTGTTGCCGGTGGG
>JAHKLQ010000133.1 GCA_020854975.1 Methanobacterium sp. | reverse complement strand
TTAACTGGATTTTGGGCGGGTCGAAGAAGTAAAGGGGCATCAGGAAGCAATAATTCCCTGAGTCTTCCAGGATCTCTTAGATGTGCTTTTTCTGTTAGCCCTTCTGCTTCAAAGATCACCGTGAAGCGGTTGGGTCTTTCCAGGAAGACCCCAGTTATAATGTTGGTAATTTTCATCTTATGGAAATTGGTCATTTTTTGCTAATAAAACCACCATTATCACCATTAATAATATAACATGAATTAATTTTCAAAACATGCCACATAGTCATTTTTGCCATTTTTTTCATAAATTAGCCCCCTATAATCATTATGTCTCAATTTAATGGACAAATCTAAATCTAGATCATTTTCTTTAATGAGTTTTATCCCATAATCAATGAGATCCTGTACCACTAACCTCAAATCATTTTTATATTTTTCTCCAGCAATACGTCTACGCCTGGTGCTAATAAATGTAAAAAATAAATAAATTAGGATAAAAGAACTTATAATCAGAATAAAAAGGTTGTTCTGGTTTATATTTACATATAAACTCATGAATTTAGCCAATATAATGATTACAAATAAAGAAATTGCAATATAACTAATAAAAGAAAATCCACTATCTATTTGAGTAAATCTGAATCTTTTATAATGAGAATCGTTTTTTAAGTTGATCATTCTTTGATAATTCCGATTGAATCTCAAGGAATACCTAAGAAAATACTCATTAGGGTCCGGATTGATAAGATTAGAATAAATACCTTCTTGTAGGAAAGGATCTATTTTTTCCTGGATTTTTTGATAGATTTCCTGATTTCTCCGTGCGAATAAATATTTTTGTTCCTGTTTTGACAATGATGTGAGTCGAATTTTAAGTGAATAAGGCCCGACCCCCATTATTACAGGTAGTCTGAAGGAATCTATCTCTATTATAAATGTTATTAAACCTTCAATCATTCTTTTGTTTTCTAATTCTATTTTTTTGTTTTCTAAATCTGTTTTTGAGGGGTTCAAATATTCTTCACCTGCAAAAAATGTCCATGATGCCAGTGCAGTCATGATAAAAGAGTAGAAGAGTATGAAAGCCGAATAAATGAAAATTCCAGAAATATAATTATTAATTATGGCCAAAATCGGAGGTGAAACTGAAATCATGACTATGTCATTAAAAGGGAGTTTAAGGGGAGGTGATTGTTTATATGACTTATAAAGTGTCACAATTGTTGACAGGGCCACTGGAAAAAAAAGGATTAACAGTTCAAACAGGGCCACATAAGGCAAGAGTTCAGGTTTCAGATAACTTACGAATATGCTGAATTCTGCTCCAGAAATGTGATATAAGGTAATTGTGTCTTTGATTGCAATTATGTAAATAAAAATTAATATAACAATGGGAATTATCCGTTTTGCTTTCATTTTAATCTTAAATCCATTGTATTTCCAATTAGTATCCTCTTTAAACTCAATTTGTAATATTATCCTAAAAAGTTTTCGGAAAATAATAAATTAGAAAAAATTAAAAATTTAAATTATCAACCACTTGAACAAAATCATGGGCCTGTATCAAAGTTTCATTAAAGGGCTGGTACCGGTAGTTCTCAAACACCATGGTTGGTGTGCCAGAGCGTATTAGGGGGATGGTAACATAAGGACCACTGGTTGGTCCACCATCTAAGGGAGGTACATAAAAAACAAGCCAATTTATTTTGTTTACTATTGAATGTGCCAAGAACAGGGAACGTTCGTCTGGAACCGGGACTGATATGAACTTGGTCTCCGGATAATCCCCTTTGGTGGAGTGTACATCCACCACCATGTTATATTCACCCTTTTCTACATCCGGTATCGCGAAATCATAGGCCAGTTGCTGGCCGTTTATTCTTCCCTGGGTATAATCATCCCTATCTTTTGTTACATTTATCTGGTAGATATAGTAACAATGTTTTAATGATTTTTGATTGGTTAAAGCTAACATCATAGCCTGGTGAGCCCTAGTTTCCATGGGATGTACTCCAACTATGTAGGCCACCTTTACTGGTGAGGTGAGATTGCCATAAGGACCATAACGAACCACTGCCCCATAATCCCTTTCACCCAGGAATTTGGCAGGTTCCCATGATTTAACAACCCCCATCTGCCTGGAAGAAACATTGAACGAGGTATTAGAAGATGTTATATTAGAAGCATTAGTGTAATCAACGGTAACTGCCAAAGCAGTTATAATTACCATCAACACCAACAACAACCACATTTCCCGGCTCATAGAATTCATATGATTACTCACCAGAACATTATTAAATTAACTTTATTATAGTGCTATTAGTTATATGATTATGATTAATGTTAATGAAATAAATCTAAATTTCATGAAATTTGCATATAATAAAAACATACAATTATGAATAAATCCCGGTTAATCGTGATAAAATGCATTTAATGAATTTTTAGAGGTGAATTTATCTTGCATCCCCGACCTAGCCCCATTGCCGCTTCACTTTACACTCTTAGAGATTTAAACGCCGATGTAATCATCCTCCACGGACCACACGGCTGCTGTTTCCGCACTGGTCGTCTTTTGGAAAATGATGGAGTGCGTGTGGTTACCACTGCCATGTCCGAGAACGATTTCATCTTCGGTGCATCAGATAAACTAGAGGAGGCACTGCGAGAAGTGGAAGAACTTTTCCATCCCCAACTGGTAGGTGTGGTGGGAACCTGTGCCAGCATGATCATCGGTGAAGACTTGCGTGAAGCTGTTAATAATGCCAATATCCCAGCCACAGTTCTAACTGTCGAATCTCACGGTGGTTTGAGTGAGGGAGATAACACTGAAGGAGCTATAGCTGTTCTGGAAGCTGCCCAACGTGAAGGTGTAATTTCCTCCGAAGAAACAGAAAGACAAAGTAAAATGCTTAAACAGGCCACTTTTATTGAAAAAACCAGGGGAATGGCCCAGGGAAAATACATAGCACCCTCATATGGAGATGATAAAGAAAAAGTTGCCCAGGAACTGTTAACTGCCTTTGAAAAGGGAGAAAAAATTGCCCTGGTTCTCAATGCTAAAAAAGAAACATCTTACCTCTTCGCGGACATATTAAAGGTGCCATTTAAAGATGTTTATCCTGAAAACACTGCCACTGTAATTGCCAATCTGGATTTGGAAACTGGACTTCCTCGTATCCGGCAGCACGCCCAGAATATTCAGGATGAACTAGATAAGGAAGGATTAAAGTTGGATATAATAACCGGTGGATTAGATGAATATCCTGTGACTGGAGAAAAGGCTGTGGAATTTTTGATAAATGAAAACTTTGACCTGGTAGTGGTGGCAGGTGTACCACATGCCCTGCCCATTGAAAAACTGAATACCAAATCCATTGCCATTACCGATGGTCCACGACTGGTGGAACCTCTTAAAAAGCTGGGATACACTTGGGTGGTCACTGAACTTGATGCACATGCAAAAACATTAGGCACTGACAAGATTGTTGCCTCGGATTTTGGAACTGTTTTAAGAAAAAAGATAGATAATTGAGAGATGAACAATTCAGAGTTAAAAAAATAGTTTAAAACTGAACCTCTCTCCATCTGGAAGGTTGGTGAATTTTTATATATAACTGACTTAATAGTATAGCCAACAATAAATTGAGAATTACTTGGTGAAAATTGGGTAAACCTAATCAATAAAAACTGATAAAATATTCTTTTACAAAATAAACAATGACTAATGATGGTGATAAAATGACCAGTACAGTAGGTATGATACTCTGTGGAGGATTTGGAAAAAGATTAAGGCCCCTAACCGAAAGGGTTCCCAAACCCCTCGTTGAAATTAAAGAGGATTACACTATCCTGGATAAACAGCTTTTTGACTTTAAAAATGCAGGTGTTACTCAGGTTTTCCTTTTAACAGGATTTTTAAGTGATAAAATCCGGGAAAGATTTGGGAACGAATATATGGGGGTTAAAATCGAATATGTTGAAGAAGACAAACCTCTCGGGACCCTTAATGCAATAAAACTTGGAATGGAAGCTGTTGGGGATGATAAGCAATGTATTATACGTAACGGGGATGTGGTAGCAGATCTCAATATTAAAAAGATGATAGAACAGGGGGAAAAATCAGACTACCCTTTATCCTTATTCATCACCCACATGATATCTCCTTACGGCATAGTCGAAATCAGCGGAGATCGCCTGGTATCTTTCAAAGAAAAGCCTGTACTTGATTACTTTATTAACGGAGGAGTTTACTTCACTAAAGGCAAAATAGACTTTGGTGACTTTGATATCGGAGATATTGAAAAAACTGTGTTCCCTATGTACGCCAAAAACAATCAACTGGGCTACTATCAGGAAGAAGGATTATTCTGGATGGCTATTGACACCTCCAAAGAACTGGAAGAAATCCGTAAAGAGTACCAGAACCGGGAAGACAAACCATGGGGATATGAAAAGGTACTGATAAACACGGAAAAATATTTGACCAAGGAGTTATTCATCAGGGAAGGCTACCAAACTTCCTACCATCACCATCCCAAAAAGGATGAAACCATGTACATCCTCAGCGGAGCCGGATACATAGAATTTGAAGATCGTAAAGAGTATTTTGGTAAAAATGACACCATTCGTATCAAACCACTGGAAAATCACACCATTGTAGCCATGGAAAACACCGTACTCCACGAAATATCCACCCCACATCCTAACGACACAGTCCGAGTCAGGGACTACTATGATGTCAGATGATTAATTTCTTTTTTAATCTAAGGTGACATTACAATTTGGTTAAGATATGTAAAAATTTAATGCAGAGTTATGATAGCTATTATAGATTACGGCAGTGGAAACCTCAAAAGCATCCGCAATGGATTTCACCGTATAGGTGCAGAGGTTCTGGTAACCCAGGATAAAAGTGAGCTGGAAAAAGCTGATGCACTGATCCTTCCCGGAGTTGGTGCCTTCGGAACTGCCATGGACAACCTCAGAAAATATGAAGATATCATCCACCAACATATAAGTGATGATAAACCATTTTTAGGAGTTTGTCTGGGTTTACAGGTTCTTTTCAGCGAGAGTGAGGAAAGTCCGGAGGTTAAAGGATTGGATGTCTTTCCAGGGAAGGTGGTGCGCTTCCCAGAAACCCTAAGAAAAGATGGTCTTAAAATCCCTCATATGGGTTGGAACAACCTTAACATTCGACAAAAATCTCCTTTACTTGAAGGAATAGGCCATGACTACATGTATTTCGTCCACTCCTATTATGTGCAACCAGATGATGATGAAATCATCACAGCCACAGTTGATTATGGTGTGGAAGTTCCTGCCATGGTGTCCCAGGACAATGTATTCGCCACTCAGTTTCACCCTGAAAAAAGTGGGGCTGTGGGTCTGGAAATATTAAAAAACTTCATTAAAAGAGTTTAACGATTATTTTTCATTTTCCAAAACAAATTTTGTAAGAAAATTTTAAATATAAGTAATACTAAAGAAGGTGTAAGTGTGGATATAGAAGGTTTCACCAGGCGTGCCCTGGTAGATCATGACGAAGACTCTGTACAAAAAAGCCTCCAGGAAAAGATACTGGAGTTTAAAGACATCAACCCAGAACAGGCCAACCAAATGGCAAAGGCCGTGCTGGATGAAGTCAAATACACTCTTAAAATTGAGGAACATCCTGATGAATCACTGAAAAACCTCATACATTACCCTAAGTCCGGAGTGGGCATGGGGGAGATGGGTGTTGGATCCCGGGGTGCAGGAGACTTCTTTGTCCATCGTAAGATCGCAGAAATCGTCAAAAGCAGCCACACCGACGCTTTCATCAATCCCACAGCCCAGGATGATGGAGGGGTGGTTAAAGCACCCGCAGGTGTAGATGAAGTGTACATCACCACCGCAGTGGATGGAATTCACTCCCGACTAAGTGAATACCCTTTCCTGGGAGGTTTTCATGTGGCTCGAGCTGCCATGCGCGATGTTTGTGTCATGGGATCCCAACCAGTAGCTCTCCTGAGTGATCTGCACCTGGCAGATGATGGTGAAGTGGGTAAACTCTTCGATTACACTGCAGGAGTTTGTGCTGTCTCAGAACTAACTGGAGTCCCCCTGGTAGCTGGCAGCACCCTCCGAGTAGGCGGAGACATGGTCCTGGGAGACCGACTGGTCAGTGCCGTGGGTACTGTGGGGATATCTCCACATCCTCCTACTGCCCGGAAACGAGCCGAGGCAGGTGATGTGATCCTCTTAACTGAAGGTTCTGGTGGAGGAACCATAACCACCACTGCACTATATCATGGTCTTTTTGATGTGGTGTGGGAAACCATGGATATCAGTTTTATCCAGGCCTCAGAAGCCTTACTCCAGGCAGGACTTCTTCCAAAAGTGCATGCCATGACTGATGTTACCAATGGAGGACTCAGAGGTGATGCTCATGAGATATCCCAAACCACTGGATTGGGGCTGGCCTTCTGGGAAGATGAAATCCGCCAACTGGTAAATCCCAAAGTTCTGGAAATGCTGGAAAACTTGGATATTGACCCCCTAGGGGTTTCAGTAGACTCTCTGATGATTGTAGCCACGGAAGATGTGGCTTGTGAAGTTGAAAAGGTTATAAGTAAAGCAGGAGTTAGGATAGGGCGTATTGGGGAAGTTGATGATACTGGAATTCCCCGTTTAGTGTCTGATCAGGGAGAAACTGAACTTAAACCACTGTTCCGTGAAGCAGCCTACACTAAGATCAAAAAGATGGTGGGAGATCTGCATCCAGAAGACTTCGAGGAGATGAAGCAAAAGGTGGAAAGGGCGGCTCTTGAAGCAATTGAGAAAAAAGATAACGTTGTCAAGAGGATACGGGAAAATCAATGATCAAAACATTTACCTGGTGAATTTAAGGATAAAACTTAAAGAAATAAAGAAATAAGATTAATATGTGAACTGTATGGATGAGAAAGGATTTGCATACACCTTGGATGCTGTTTTGGCTTTAATACCAGTCATGATTGTTCTTTTTGGAGTTAGCAACCTCACTGCATCCCCTGAATCCACAAATCAAATCCAACTCTCCCAGGAAGCCCATGACACCATAGATCTGATGGTTCAATACCGGGAAGGTAATGGAATGTCTGTTCTGGAGATGATGGCTTCCACCCTTGCATCAGGAGACAACAGCGCAACAAGTATAGATAATGCTGGTGAAATTGCCTGCACTTTTCTGGATAAAAATTTACCAGAGAGAGAATATCTTTTAATCGAAGAAAACCAGTTAGATGGTGAAGTTCTGGCTGGAACACTGGATCTGGAAGAAACGGATAACCTGGGAACTGCCTCCCGAAACTGTGGTAATTACACTTTTCGCATCTATGTAAAATAATATCAGTGTTTAAAGGGAAGTTTAGGAAGAAACATTTTATTAGCATTATTTTTTAAAGAAGATTACACACACTAATAACACTGGTACTGGAAGACATGCACATGCCATTTT
>JAHKLQ010000064.1 GCA_020854975.1 Methanobacterium sp. | reverse complement strand
TTTATTTTTTCTAATAATGAATTTAATTCCTTTAAATCCTGGAATAAGAGACTTTCTATCACTGGCATGTTCTCCACACACATGTAAACTCCACAATCTTCTGCATAACTAGCCAGTTCCTGCAGGGATTCTAAATTGTGTTGGAAGATTTTCTCTTCAATTTTCTTACCTAAAACAGGCATACTTCCAGGATGAACCACTACCAAGTCTGAATCCCATTTTACAGCTCGATCCATGGATTTTTTAACTTCCTTGATGGAAGATGTGCGTATGGACTGGTTATGTGATGCAAGGTTAATATCAGAAAGAGGGGCATGCACTGTTAATTTAACTTTATATGATTCCAACAGATCCTCATCAATTTCATTATAGGGATATTCATTGATAATTTCACAAAAATCAACATCCTGGGCTTCAAGATACTCCAATATTTCTTTAAAACTTTGGGGATAAAAAGCCAGGTTCGAAACACCGATTTTCATAGTATGCTCCTTTTTTAGTATCTTAAATTCATTCAATATCTTAAAATACACTATATAATTCACGTTATATAATCTATTTAGTTACATAATCCATAGCATCTTACATAAAAATTCTTTTTAGGGGTCCTAAAATAAAAAAATAAAAATATTAAAGGATAATCTTTTTATTCATTGCGAATTCTAGCCTCAATAGCAAGATTACTCCTTTGGGCGTTGAGTATTATCTCAGCCAGCTCAATATCCTTTTTTATTTTTATGGTTCCTTTCTTACCCACTGTAGCCGTGAAAAGGTAATCTTCATCCACTAAAATGTCAAAGGGAGTACCAACCACATCTTTACTAAAATTCAAAATTACATAATTACCTGCCAGTTCCACATCTACGGGTGTGTATTCTACAGGTAATAATTCAGGAATATCGCTACGGTTTTTCTGGGATTTTCTTTCTTTGTTTTTAGCATTGAGAGATTCCACACCAATACCAATACCTACCTTACCTTCCAGTTCATCAATGGTTTTTCCTCGTTTACCAATGAGTTTGGGAATGGAATCTTCATCCACCCATACTGTGGCCCGGCGGTCTGATTTCATATCCACTTCTACCCTGCCTGGCACTATCTTTTTAACTTCTTTGATAATCTCTCTTTCTGCCATTTTTTGGATAGGAGTTTTCTTTATCTGGGTCTGGCCCACATCCATGACAATGGTTTGCTCTCCGTAGGTGTAGATCTCGTGTACCAGGTCTCCGGTTTCAAAATCCCTGATTTCAATCACTGGCCTGGAAAGATCAGCCTCTAACATGCCACTGGGAACCTTAACTGTGAGTTTAATATCATAAATAGCTGCCACTCTTCCTTCATCAATGTAGATGGTAGTGTCTACAATGGATGGAATCATACCCAGTTCCACCCGGCTAATAATTCTTTGTATGGCATCAATGGGTCTGGTGGCGTGCACCACTCCAATCATGCCTACTCCAGCCAGACGCATATCTGCAAAGATACGGAAGTCCTTGGTTTTACGAAGTTCATCATAAATAGTGTAATCCGGCCTTACTAAAAGGAGTATATCTGCAGTTTTGCTCATATCCTTCTCTAAAGGTGCGTACTGGGTGATTTCATCTCCCACCTGCAAGTCCCGGGGTGATTCCATGGTCTTGACAATAGCCCCTAAATTCTGATAGAATTCGGCAGATGCCTGGGCAAAAGTTGTTTTACCCGCACCAGGAGGGCCAGCAATAAGAATACCCTTGGCACTGGTAGTTAAACGATCAACAAGTTTGTTGGGAAGTCGGTAACTATCCATGGATACTTTGGCCACAGGTCGGACAATAGTGATTTCCATACCATCAGAAAATGGTGGTTTGGCAATGGAGATACGATACTCTCTGAATTGCACCACAGTAGCGCCTTCCCTTTCTATTTCAATGAAACTTTTAAAATCACTCTTGGCGCGTTCCACGATTTCACGGGACATATACTCGATTTGACCCCTGGTAAGAGGTTTAGATCTGATTTTTACTAGTTTTATATTACCGGGCTTCCCTTTTTTAGCCATGGGCACTACATTCTCTTTCAAATGTACAGACATGGTATTTTTATCAAAATATTTGGTTACTTGGATGTCACCATAATCCAACATTTCAGGTTTTAGGTACACGGCATTAAGACCCTGGGCTTCAGCCACTTCTCTCTGCACCTTGTCACTGGTTATAAGAGTGGCCTTGTTTTCACCGGCTGTATCACGGATCATGGCGTCAATTTCTCCACCCCTGGCTAATGATATTTCTTCCAGGGTAGGTCGGCGCCCCACATAACTCAGGTGAATTTTACCCTCACCATGTAGCTTCTGCAAATTTTTAAGTTCTTCCAGGCCGTTGTATCCACTGTCTCTTCCTTTATTTGCCTGATTTTCTAATTCAGATACAACTGCTTCGGAAACTATCACCTCACAGCCCTTGTAGTCTTCTTCTTGCACTATGCGGGTGATTCTACCATCCACAATAACACTTGTATCTGGAACAATTCTCATCCTACTTATCTCCATAAACTTTTTCAGGTGTGAAAACCTTTTCTTTAACTATTTTAAGCTTAAATCCATCTTCATCTGTTATTTCTCTGAAAAAACAGGAATAATAACCTTCATGGCATGCTGCACCATTCTGTTTCACTTTCATAAGAACTGCATCCTGGTCACAGTCAGTGTAAATCTCTTTCACTTCCTGGGTATGACCTGAACTTTCACCCTTCAACCAGAGCTGGTTGCGGCTGGTACTCCAGTAATGAGCTTTTCCAGTTTCAATAGTTTTCTTGAAAGCTTCACGGTTCATATATGCCACCATGAGCACTTCACCAGTTTCATAATCCTGGGAGATGGCAATAACCAGTTTTTCATCATTAACCACATGTCGGTAGTTGAGTTGAGGTATATTCATTTCAATCAATCCTGATTATAGGTCTTTCAAACGACTCTGAAGAATCTCCACAACAGTTTCTATGGGCACTTGCTCCTGATCTCCAGATTCCATGTCCTTAAGGGTGACTTTGTCCTCTTCCAGTTCACGTGCACCCACCAGTACCACGAAATTTGCCCCTAAATTGTCAGCAAAGGAGAGTACCTTCTTAAGCTTCCGACCCACCAATTCCACATCAGTTGAAATACCATTTTTCCGTAAGTCTTGAGCTATTTTGAAGGCATTAAGTTTCATATCTGTTGATATGGGGGCGACAAATACTTCCACATTCTTTTTGTTGGATTTAATGTTTTCCTGTATTTTCAGTGCTTCCATAACTCGGTCAAAGCCAAAGGCGAATCCAGTGGATTCAACCTTTTCGCCACCGAAAATCTCTATTAAATTATAGGTTCCCCCACCACTTATTTGTTTCTGGGCTCCCAGACCTTCAACATAGATCTCAAAAACAGTCCCAGTGTAGTAATCCAGTCCCCGGGCAATACCCAGATCCACAGTGTAAGCTGTAAAACCAAAGGCTTCTAACATTATTAAGAGTTCTTCCAATTCCTCCAGAGATGCTAGTGCATCAGGATAATCATTTATCATCTCTTTTACCTGTGCAATTAATTCGTAGTGTCCCTGCATACCCACCAGTTTTAAGAGAATTTCACGTGATTCTGGGGAAAGTTGAAGTTCTTCTAGTAGTATTTCCAGTCCCTCAACATCTCCCTTGTCTATCAAGGCCATTATCTGGTCCTGCTGGTCGCTGGAAACACCATTCTGACTCAGTATTCCTCTTAAAATTCCTAAATTACCCAGATGTATATTGTAATCTTCTAGTTTCAGTTCTTCCAGGCAATTTGCTGCCATGGCAATGATTTCAGCTTCACAGTCCGGTGATTTCCCACCTATAAGTTCACATCCTAACTGCCAGAACTGACGGAAACGACCAGCTTGAGGCCTCTCATACCGGAAACAACTACCAAAATAATACATTTTTATAGGTTTAGGTGCCTTTTGCAATTGATTCAGGTATAACCTGGCTACAGGGGCGGTAAGTTCTGGTCGGAGTGCCAGATCCCTACCTCCCTTATCTTGGAAGTGATATATTTCTTCAATTATTCCCTCACCAGATTTTAGGGTGAAAAGGGATAAATCCTCAAATATAGGAGTTTTGATCTCCTGATAACCGTAGGTTTCAAACACTTTTCGCATGGTGTTTTCCACTAATTTCCTTTCCTTCATTTCCTCAAAGAGAAAATCACGAGTTCCCCTGGGTTTTTGTAGTTCCATATAAATTGCCTACCTGTAAAAAATGAATTCTGTTACATTTTCAATATATTATCGTTTTTTCAAGTTTAGTTTCCTAAAATTTTACCTTTTCCCCATAGAACAAGGTTAAGATTAGGTGCATAATCAGTTAAAGTTCATCTTATCAGTTAATATTATCTGAATAAAAAGACATTAAGGAATTTCATGGGGGGTTTTTTAAACCGGTTTAAATCTTTAGATATCATTCATAATATTTGAGATACTCTTTCAGCATTTTAGGGAAAGACTTAGCACTTAAAAACCTGAGTCCCAGGCGTTCAGCCCAGACTTTGATCCCTTCATCAGCTGCCACCACTCCTGCTCCCAATTCCTTGGCCAGGAGAAGCACATCCAGGTCAGGGGCACTGTCCAGAGTTCCTTTGCGAAGAGCTGCTCGGTAACGTTTCCTGAAATCTTTTATGGCTTTACCAATAACTTCCATTTCGATCTGGCTTTTCTTCTCACCACGGGACATCATGACCATAGATTCCACAGCTGCCTCCCAGACAGCACTTTCTGAGATTCGCATACCCTTGTTCATCCTTTCCCGCATATCCTGCACATATTCATAGAATATTTCAGAGGGTATTTTGGTATCGTAACGGTTGGGGGATTTTTTCACAATCCAGGTTTCGGCCTTGATCATGGTCTCCTGGGGACATTCATAGCGGGTTATGTAATCCGTGAACTCCTTATAGGTTATTGGGGGCATATGACAACTGATGTTGAGTTTTATCCGGGAACGGGCTATCAGATCCAGCAGAACATCCACGGTCTTGTCCAGTTCTCCTTCTCCATAATCATCCCTTAACTTGTTATCAGTAAAGGCAGTTGTATCTAAAACGAACCTCTGTTTGGCGATCATGTATGAAACCCCCATATATTATCATCCTATAATCTTCCAGTAAGTTCAGGTAAACTTATCCCCCATTCCCCTTAAATTCTGAAACTCTTTTAACCTACCTGAACATAAACTCTTCTACTTTAACATAATTATTTAACATGATTTAATTTCTAAAGGGATTAATATAAAATGTTCCCTAAAATAAGTATTGGTGATTTGAATTGATAACAGGTAAAACTGCCCTGGTGGGTATAATGGGAGATCCAGTGGAACACAGTTTATCTCCTCCCATGCACAACTCCGCCTTCCATCATCTGAAACTGGACTATGTATATGTTCCATTCCATGTTAAACGTGGAAACCTGGCCCCAGCCATAGCAGGTGCCCGGGCCATGGGAATCAGGGGCCTTAACCTAACTATCCCCCATAAACAAGATGTGATTAATTATCTGGATGAACTGGACCAGGCAGCCGAACTCATCGGTGCAGTGAACACTGTCAAATTTACTAATGATACTGCAGTGGGGTTTAACACCGATGGTATGGGTGCAGTAAAAGCTATTGAAGAAGTCACACCAGTTAAGGATAGGAAGATAATCATCATGGGTGCAGGGGGTGCAGCTCGGGCAATATCCTTCCAGTTATTACTTGCTGGTGCAGGAGAAATAATTATAGCCAACCGCACCCAGAAAAACGCTTGCAAATTAAGGGATGATCTGAAAATGAATTTCAGTCTTCCTGTGAAGTGTCTGGGGATTGGTAATGATCTTACCATGGAACTTCAGGACACAGATGTGCTTATAAACACCACTCCAGTGGGAATGCATCCCCATGAAGATCAAGAGCCTGTGGTAACTGCAGATAAGATGCACCCTGCTTTAGTGGTTAATGATATTGTTTACAACCCCCTTAAAACAGGCCTCCTCCATGAAGCAGAAAAAGCAGGTGCAAAAACCATCAGTGGCACCAAAATGCTCATCTATCAGGGAGTGGAAGCCTTCCGCATCTGGACCGGGATCAAACCCCCAGTTGAGGTATTTGAAGAAGTTTTGATGCGGGAACTTGGCCAGTAAAAATCCCAGTTGCAGTATATGATGCCATTTTATGGTATATAAATTAACTAAAATTAATATGGAGGTAAATTTCATGGATAAAATCCCATCCACAGACAATCACATACACGTTGATCCTATAAATGGTGAAGGGCCCTTGGAGGTGGCTTTGAAGTTTCACCGATCCGGGGGAACGTCCATGATCATCCCCAACAAGCCCACCTGGACCGTGAGCCCACAATGCAGTTTTAAAGAGGCCATGGAACTGGTTGTAGGATATGTGGATGAAATCAACCAGGAAACTGAGGTGCAGGCCTTTGCAGTGGTGGGAGCCCATCCTGCAGAGCTCAGCCGCAGGGTAGATGCAGGTATGGAACTTGCCCAGGCAGAAGAACTCATGAGAGGAGCCCTGGAAACAGCCCAGAACATGGTATTAGAAGGTCAGGCCGTGGGAATAGGTGAAATTGGCCGACCACACTATCCAGTTTCAGAGGAAGAGATGGAAACCCATAACCGTCTCATGGTTTATGCCATGGAACTGGCCCGTGAGGCGGATTGTCCAGTGCAACTACACACCGAGACTTCTTCAGAAGAGCAATTCAAGGAATTTGCAGAAATGGCAAGAAAAGCCCGTCTTAAGGAAGAAAAGGTTATAAAACATTTCTCAGGACCACTGGTCCTGCCTGAAGAAAACCATGGACTCACACCATCACTCATTGCCAGTGGAGATGTGATGAGAGAAGCATTAAAGAAAGGAAAAAGTTTCCTCATGGAAACAGATTACCTGGATGATAAAACAAGACCAGGGGCAGTTATGGGTCCCAGAACCGTTCCCCGCAGAACCAGGAAACTGATTAATGCTGGTTTACTCACTGAGGAAGATGCCTATCAGATCCATGTGGAAAGACCAGGAAAGCTTTACAACATAGAAATTGATTTTTAAGGGATCGAATTAAATTTTTATTATTATTTTTAAATTAAATGGCTTTCAATTAAATTTAGTGGTTTCCAATTAAATTTAGTGGTTTCCAATTAAATTTAGTGGTTTCCAATTAAATTTAGTGGCTTTCAATAGAAAGTATCTTTAAAAGAAATTCAGGTGAAAAGAGATTAAGGGAAGATTTCTCCTATTCATTGCAGGATTATTTATTAACCGTGTCCTCCACCAATTAAGAAGCTGATCACTCCAATTACAATCCCAATGAGCACGATTTCAGCACTGGTTTTAAGTAGACTGTCACGGGATACCTTACCTAGATAGACACCAAGCACGATCAAAGAAGTGAAACATAACACAATAGTGCAGATGGTGGCAGTTATCCTATCTGGAATGAGCAAAAAGGGTATTACAGGTATGAATGCACCAATGAAACTGCTTGATCCATGGGTGATCATACTCATATAAATACGCCTTTTGGCCTGTTTATGAATGTGGGTGTCATCCAGTTTACCCTCTTCCAACATCATCTTGTGTTCCAGTTCACGAATGGTACGAACCTCCTCAGCCCTTTCACCTATGAAAGATCCATAGGCGTTGGTCATGGTAATAGCTATACCTCCAGATAAACCAGTCAGGCCCACAGCAAAGTTAGAGAGTTCTATTCCACTGGCACCAGACACCCCACTGGCAGCCAGGGTCACACTCATAACTGCAAGTATTCCATCCATACTGCCCAGAGCCACGTAACGACTCATTTTAAGATATTCATTAATAAATTCACGAATATTCATCCGGTTCTTATCTCCATTCTAAAAAATTAGTTAATTTAATTTTATTCAAATAAAATTTTAATTTCATAGTCTATTTAACAATTTTTTTATAAATTATTTTATAAACTAAAATTCTTATATTTAGTCTCTTACTTTAATTTTAATGGTATATTCATAATGGTTTTAAAATATTAATCAGGAGGTTAATTAGAGGGATTTCATCATTAATACATTTTTATCCTCTTATTATTTATCCTCGTCCCAGATCCTTATGCGCCCTTGCAAGATGACCTGCTGCTAAAGCTCCCATCAGAGACAGTTCCCCTGCCAGTACGGTTCCTGCAACAATTTCTGCAAATTCACGGACCTTACCGCCACCGTAGACTCCCATAATTTCCATGCATTCTTTGGCGGTCTCCAAACGAGTGCCACCACCCACAGTGGCCAGGGGAAGGTCAGGTAGGGTCACAGAAAAGTAAAGATCTCCCTTTTCTTCTTCAGCGGTGGTAATTCCCAGACTACCCTCCACAATATGGGCTGCATCCTGTCCTGTGGCCAAGAATAGGGCACCTACTATGTTGGCATAATGAGCATTGAACCCCATACTGCCAGCTATGGCAGAGCCTATCATGTTTTTAGCCATATTAACTTCCACAATTGCCTGAGCAGTGGTTTTAAGTTTTTTCTCTACAATTTCACTGGGAATCCTGATCTCGGCAACCACGGTTTTTCCACGGCCTTCAATAAGGTTCACTGCAGATGGTTTCTTATCCACACACATATTACTACTGAGTGCCACCACATGGGTTCCAGTCTCCCTGGTTAAGATCTCCAGAGCTTTTTCTGTGGCTATAGTAACCATGTTCATACCCATACTATCTCCAGTGGAGAATGTGAAACGAGGATAGACATAACGACCAACCACCACTACCGGATCAACCTTCAACAGTTTTCCATGCCGAGTAGTGCTCTCTGCAGCCTCTTTAAGTTCTATGTAATGTCTATCAATCCATTCCTTTACCTCGAGTGCTTCTATGACAGAATTTGCTTTTATAACCGGGGCGCGGGTCATCTTATCATCTATTATGCGCACGGTAACACCATCAGTGGCCCGGGTAACTGAACAACCCCGGTTAACCGAAGCCACCAGCGCCCCTTCAGAGGTGGCCAGGGGGATGTAATAATCTCCCTTAACATGTTCCCCATTGATATGGAGTGGTCCAGCCAGTCCCACAGGTATCTGAATGGTTCCAATGGGATTTTCAATATTCCGTTTCATGGCCTCAGTCAAATCCAGTGAATAATGGGAAAGATGCTTTAAACTGGTTCCTGATACCTTTTCAACAAACTCCCTCCTTAGATCAACTGCTTCCTGAGTTTTAGTAGTGTAATTATCGATCTGGTGGAGTTTTAATTCTCCCTTACTAAGTTTTTCCATAATTTCTTCTTTTTTTTGCATAGAAACCATCTTCAACTCTTTTTTTTGTGGGATAATTATCCAGATATTTTTTTTAAGTTAGGAATAAAATGAAATTGAATTATTTTATAAGGTTTAAAATGTTTTTTTGGATTATTTGGTTTAGATTATTTCTTTCATTACCTTTGCTATCTGTGAGGGCTGATCTACCACTTCCACTCCAGCAGCTGTCAGAGATTTCATTTTAGTCTCCGCTGTTCCGGCATCACCCTCAATTATGGCTCCGGCATGTCCCATCCTCTTTCCTGGTGGAGCAGTTCTACCCGCAATGTAAGCCACCACCGGTTTGGTGATATTATCTGCAATGTATTCTGCAGCTTTTTCCTCGGCATTACCTCCAATCTCTCCAATCATGGCCATGGCCCGGGTGTCAGGGTCATCCTCGAATTTCTGCAATACATCTGCAAAGTCCATACCCACCACTGGGTCACCACCTATACCCAGACAGGTACTCTGACCCAGACCAGCCTGAGTTATCTGGCTTGCCACTTCATAGGTAAGGGTCCCACTACGGGATACAATCCCAATATCTCCAGGATTGAAGATGTGAGTGGGCATAATTCCCAGTTTACCAACTCCAGGGGTTATAATACCTGGAGTGTTAGGTCCGATAACTTTGCAATTATTGTTCTGGGCGTACTGGGCTATTTCCATGGAATCATGGACGGGTATATGTTCAGTGATAATCACTGCCAGGTCTAGTTGAGATATGGCTTCAAAGGCCGCATCCTTAGCGAAGGGTGCGGGGATGAAAATTATGGAGGCATTAACATCCATTTCCTCCTTTATCTCGGCAATGGAATTGTAAACAGGAACTCCCTCAAACTCCTGCCCCCCTTTACCAGGTGATGTGCCGGCCACAATGTTGGTTTTATATTCCAACATGCTTTTGGTGTGAAAAGAACCCTGCTTACCTGTAATACCCTGCACAACACATCGGGTATCATCATCAAGAAATATCACTGTATCACTTCCTTTATCATGGAACACGTTATCAATTTTTTAACTTTACATTCCCTATTATTTACTTAATAATCTCTACATTAACCTTAAAAATCTATTTACACTTTAAAATTTTCATTCTATCTGAAAGGGGCACCGCTAAATCCAATACATTACCGTTCATGTAGGCCGTAAGGGACATGATCACACTTCCTGGGATAATGTATGAGGGAGAACCTCTCTGCACCAGGTAAACATTTTTATTTCCCAGGGCAGCACCCATCATGGCTCCAGCCACTACACCAACACTTTCAATATCTTCCACAGTCACCACAACCACCGGATCATCAGTTTCATCAGAAACATATCCTACACCCGGAATTTTATTGCCAGGGTTTAAGCTACTCCCCCCTATATCTGTAACATTGTCCATGCTACTGGCAGCTTTCATGGCAGAATCAGCGACTTTATGAACGAATGGTTCACCACCATAGGTATCAAAGGCCATGATAACAGCATCAGGATAGCGATCCTGCCTTATTTTTGCTTCGGCATAGGACACTCCTTCTCCTGCCCCTTCTCTAGTGGTGGAAATTCCATTAATATCTCCCAAATCCTCAGCATTCCGGCGTAAAATGTTAACAATGCCCTGGTTAATTTCTTCCAGGTTTTCATCTTCTACAAATGCACTGATAACCACATCATCACCAGTGATGTTGGTAAGAGCAGCTTTATAAGCACCTACTTCTAATAAACTTGGAATATCCTTTTCAATCTTTTTAATTAAGGTTTCACTACAGGAAACATCATTCCCTGAGATATCTGCACCTATAGAGGTAATCTTCAAATCATCACCTGAATTTCATATCTTTCAATTACAATGGATATAAATCCATGGATTAATTATAGTGAGCAATAATATGGTGCAAACTTGTTCTTATAGATTATTATCCATCTTCCTTTCATCCAATGATGGTTGATCATACATGTTAAAAAACAGGGTTAATTGTGAATTTTCATAGACCTATAAATTATTAGAATATTTTCATAGACCTATGAATTATTAGAATATAATCTTTTGAGAATATGTGTTCATTTTTCATGGATCTAAGAATCTAAGAATGAATTAGTAGTTATGATGGATGTTCATCCATTTTGCAAATATTTAGTAAGGTGAAGAAATAAATAGATAAATAACATGTTCATAAAACCTTTCAATTCCCTTAATTGTAAATAGCTATTTAGTATTTTAGTAAGTGATCTGATCCAGACACTGAGGATGTGAGTATTATGATTTCAAAACCGTTAATCTGTGTTCCCATACTTCAAAAGGACAGAAAAAATGTTTTAGAAGTCGCTCGTGAAGCCATAAAACTTGAGGCTGACCTGGTAGAGCTCAGAATAGATGCTCTTCTAGATCCGGATCCTCAGGAAGTCATCCACTTAATGGAAGAGATCAACTATCCTCTGATTGCCACCAACCGGATGAGGGAGGAAGGAGGATACTTCAGAGGATCCGAAGATCTCAGGACGGAAATTTTAATCGAAACAGCAGATCATGCAGATTACATTGACATCGAACTTCAAACTGAGGAAAAATACAGGTCACAGGTTGTAAGTGTTGCTAAATCCACAATCATCTCCTATCATGATTTCCAGAGAACTCCTCATCTAAAGGAGCTAATGGAAGTGGTTAAAAGAGAGAAAGAAGTGGGAAACATAGCTAAATTTGCGGTGATGCCCCAGAATATGCAGGACACCCTCAATGTGTTGGAAGTTGTAAACCAGACCGAGGATGCCATAGGCATTGCCATGGGCAAACTGGGAAAATACACCCGAGTAGTAACACCATTACTGGGATCTCCTATCACCTATGCATCCTTAAAGAAAGGATCTGCCCCTGGTCAAATGGATATTAATGATACTAGGGAGATTATTGAAAAACTGATGGTGGGTGAGGATTAATTGAAACTTAAAACTGGACTCATCATAGGATTACTGGTATTGTTGGTTGCAGCAGCAGGATCTGCATTATATTTATCATCTGCTCAACAAAATACGGGGATAATCGTTACCACCAACGGTACAGAAGTAACCATCCAATCCACATCATGGTTCGATGTTCCTGAAGCCATGCTGGATGAGATGAAGGTTAAGGCCTTGGAAGATGTGCAGGATCCGGATAGCACTGTGGATTCTATAAAGACAGATATGCAGAATATTGCCACTAAATATAATTACACAGTTCAGGTGAAGATTTCCTCCCAGTTCGGTGAAGACCAGTTACCCATGCCAGCCACAGTTAAGGGAACATCCATGATACCCACCCTACAGGATGGTCAGGATATAATAGTCCTGAAAACCACAGATTTCAAAGTAGGGGATATTGTGGTGGCTCACCATCCAGACTACAATCTGATTGTGAAAAGAATTGCTGCCATAAACGGTAGTCAGGTTTACCTTAAAAGCGACAACCGGCAGGTGGAAATAAGCAGCCAAATACAACAGGTTAACGGAGTACAGCAGGTAGTTACCATTAAAAAAACACCACTGGACACCTGGCTTCCTGCAACTAATGTGGTGGGTGTAGTTAAGAACTACTAAGTTTTTGACTACTTTTTTTAGTTTTTCAATCTTAAATTCAGCAAAATTAACACCTAGATCAGATTTACCCATTTCAACATTTTTATTTCTAAAACTTTCATTCCCTCTATTTCATAGTTTTCATGCTAAAATGCATTCCATAATTTTGTAGATACAATCAAATTTTAAATAAATATTGCAGATAAATACGTATGAACCATGTTGTGAAGAATAGGATAACTGCCAGAATTGCCATGAATTTATATCCTGATTTACTTCGAATTTCAAATGGAACCATTTTATTGATGTAATCAGGAAACAAGGGAATGGCCTGGGCAATTAAACCAACCATGATCATACTATAAGCCAAGCCCACTGGATTCCCAGGGAAATTCAACATGGAAAACCCAGTTCCAGTACTGTATCCACCAGCAAAAATGGATAACAAAAAACAATAGGCAGGATGATAACCAATACCTGTCCATTCTAATATACTGGAATCACTGAACGTCCTAATCCTCAAAAGCAATATGAGAAAAGGAAAGAAAAACCACATCACAAAACCCACATAACCTGGGAAGTTCTGCATTGAAACTGCAATTGGATAATAACTGACAAGGGCTATTATTAGTACAACAAATGGTGTTTCCAATATTATACCCTCATAAGTCTGATCATCCAAACCACCCTGATACACACCCCCACGCACAGTCTTAATACCACTCAAACATTCCAAACCTCTTCTTAAACTCCCTCGATACTTAGCTGAAATAACCGCAAATAAAATTAGAACTCCAACTGCTTCCATTACCTCAAGTCCACCACTCATTTTTTTATTACTCCATTTTTAATGAATTAATTTGGATTAAATCAGTAAATCAATTTTTTTGTCGTGTTTCAAAGTCGGTTAAAATTTAAAAAAACAAATTATTAAATTTTCAATGTCGTAGACCATAAAGAGAAAATTATGTCTTGGGATATCACAAAAAGTAAAACTGTGATTACAAACATAAAAAGCAATCCTTTTCGCTCTCTGAGGTCGAATGGACTGATCTTGTTGAACTGATCTGGTAAGAGGACAATAGTCTGAAAAATCAAACCTAAAACGATTGCAAATATTGCAACATCAAGAGGTGGATTACCATTATTCAAATAAAAATTTAGGACAGAAAAACCTCTGGAAGTAGTAAAAACTCCAATTCCAAAGGAAAAGAAAAAATAAGATGCAGGGAAATAACCAAAACCTCCTTTTTCACTTATACTATTACTGAATGTTTCCATTCTCAAAAACATGAAAATTAATGGATAACTGAGTGCAATTGCTAAACCCAATCCACCTAAAAAATTATTCTCTAATATTCCCGAAACAATGAATGTGATAAAGAATATTGGCACAACGAATATTCCTCCAATGATTATTGTTTTGTTTCGGGCAATCTTATCAAAAGGTCGAAGATTATATTTTTCATTCAATCTCTCTTCACATATAAACCAAACAAGGCACATAATTAGAAATAAAGGAGCCATTATATAACTTACAATATTTTTAAAAAGAATAATCATTGTAATCATAAAAATTATAATGTAAATGAATGCCAAGATTTTAGCTTTAACTCTGAGCATGATCACACCGTAAACTAATTCTATTCAATATATTGCCCAATCAAATTATAAGATGTGGTGTTACAACTATTGTTTTCCGGATCTATTATATTTACAACTCCAGAAAAAGAATCCCACCCCAATTCTGTCAGTTTTTTCATACTTTCTTTAGGTGTGCTTCTAAGAACTACATTCTTAACTGTTGTTAAAGCACCATCTCTTATTATTTCAGTTGAAATTGCAAATTCATTAAGCTCCTGTATATTTGAAAGTGAATATCATCTAATCATTAATTTATAGTAGATTTGTTTTTAGTTTCTTAGATTAAAGAGAAAATTATGTCTTGGGATATCACAAACAGTAAAACTGTGATTACAAACATAAAAAGCAATCCTTTTCGCTCTCTGAGGTCGAATGGACTGATCTTGTTGAACTGATCCGGTAGGAGGACAATTGTCTGGAAAAGCAAACCTAAAAAGATAGAAACCAATGCAAACTCTAAAGGTGGATTACCAGAATTTAAGTAGAAATTTAATGCTGAAAAACCCCTGAATGTAGTAAAAACTCCAATTCCAAATGAAAATAAAAGATAAGATGCAGGGAAATAACCAAATCCTCCCTTTTCACTTATACTATCACTGAATGTTTCCATTCTCAAAAACATGAAAATTAAAGGATAAATCATTGTGATTGCTAAACCTAATCCTCCTAGAAAATTATTCCCTGAGATTCCATAAACAATGGATGTAATAAAAACTGCAGGTGCAATAAAAAATAAACCAAAGACTATTATTCTTTTGTTTCTGGAAACATCATTAAAAGGTCTAAGACCATATTTTTCATCCAATCTATTTTCGTATTTCCACCAAACAAGATATTCAATTAAAAATAAAGGAGTAAGTGTATAAATAATAATATTATTAAAAATATAGTTATAAATAATACCAAAAATAAGTATGCCCATAAATCCACAAATTTTAGTTCTTATTTTTGCCATGTTTTCGTCCAATTGAGTTATTCAAGATAATGGTCCATTATGCCATATATGTAGTGTTATAACTGTTGTTTTCTGGATCTACAATATTTACAGCTCTTGAAAGCGAATTCCATCCCATAGTTTCTACTAATTTTTTATACCTTCTTGGGGAGTAGTTCCAAAGACAACATTTTCAATTGTTGTTAGATAGATGCTTCTGGACATACATAGCCAATAGTCACAAAACGGGTAAAGAAAATCAATTAATATTCCCATTTAACTTTAATCAATCATAGCTCATTCATAACCTACTATCATAAACCAGTATTAAGTTAATATATTTATATTTTTATATTTTCTTTGAATATTTATCAAGTAAATTTTAGATATGTTATTTTACTCTATTTAAAACAAAAAATTAGCTTTAAATATGCTGAAATACTTATAAAATGGTTCAAAAGACTCAAAACCCATTAAAAAATTTAAACAATCTTTTTACAAAAGTTTAAACAGAAATTATAAAAATAGATTCTCAGAATAGAATAAAAAATGAATTAAAGGAAACAATTACAATTTATCCTTAGAAAAATAAAAAAATAAGTGAGTTTAAGGATTTAAAGGCAAATTAAGTATCACTTAACTCAGCCAGTCTTTTAATCCTTTTCACCATGTTAGGGTGGGTGGATAATAATTCCATTATTTTACTACCCGTGCCGATATGGGTGTCCATGTCACGTAGGCGGGCCAGTTCTACTTCACTGATAACTCCATCCATGTCCAGATCCACCTGTCTAAGATCGTTTATCTCATTATGTGCATCGGAAATATCATTGACGAAGAAGGCCTTAACTCCTTCTACCTGTTTTACCTGTCTTTTATCCAGATTTGCAGATCCATAGACCAGTTTGTAAAGGGCACTGGCTAGTTTATGGGGTTTACCACCTATTTCCACACTTCCCTGGTCTGCATAGTATTCCCGTACTCTGCTCACGAATAATACCAGTAACTGACCCAGGAGGTATCCTACCAGGGCAACGATACCAATGAGTCCGGCATCGCTATCACGATCTCCACTGAAGATGGTACTGATGAATATCCAGTAACAGATAAGAGGTACCACACTGATAAGGGTCATCACTGCCATGTCCTGGTGGCGGATATGACTGATTTCATGTCCCAGAACAGCCTTCAGTTCCTCTTCATCCAGGAGGTTCAGAATACCCCTGGTTACACAGACTCGACCATCACCTTTAGTTCTACCAAAGGCGAAGGCATTGGGGATGTTGGTTTCTGAGATTCCTACTTTTGGTTTAGGGATCCCGGCGTTCATGGCCAGTTCTTCCACCATACTATGTAGGTTGGGTGCTTCATGGGGAGAGACATAATGCACGTGCATGGTCATCTCCACCATTTTGGGACCTGCCAGGTACTGGAGCAGCACCATTCCCACAGCCATAATGGCGAATATTAATGGGCCTCCAAAGCCCAGTAAAGAACAAATTACGGTAATTATGGCATATAATATACCAAATAGAAGTATAGTGGCTAACCAAAGTCTTAGTGTTAGCAAAAATCTTCGCATTTCTACACCTGCCTATATATTAATTTTTTTTGTTCAGCGATTAATAGTAAGGAACCACCTATATAAATGTAATCAATTTCAACATAAATACTCAAAAATTAAGCTTGAATATATGTGGATGAGAGGAATAATATGGAGGTTATGTTTTTATTAATAACTTGTATCAATAAGATTCAACTTAATCTATAAAGACATTCAACTCGTACTTATCAATTTATTAATCAAATTGTTTTTAGGAGGATTATCATCATGGGAAAAATCGAGAATTACAGGGACACCTTCTTAATATTCTTACGTGGATTATTGATGGGCACTGCAGATGTGATCCCCGGGGTTTCCGGGGGTACTATGGCACTCATTACTGGCATCTATCAGAGATTGGTCCATGCCATCAGCCAGATAAATGCTAATTTCATTATAGCCGCCTTGAAAGGAAATTTTGCTAAATCTAAAGAAGAACTCATGAAATGGGATTTTAACCTTTTTATACCTCTTCTTTTGGGAATTGGATTGGCAGTGTTGACCATGTCAAAGATCATGACGTTGATGCTCACCGCATATACTGCCACTACTTATGCTTTTTTCTTTGGCCTGATATTAGCCTCAGCAGGTTTCGTTTACAAACACGTGGAAGAACTTAACCTTAAGAACATAGTTTTTTTATTAATAGGATTTGTGTTTGCCATCCTGTTTGTGGGATTAAACCCGGTGCAAGCCAACCATACCCTACCGGTCATATTCCTGTCTGGAATGGTGGCTATCTGTGCCATGATATTGCCCGGTATTTCGGGAGCCTTCATATTATTACTACTGAATCAGTATGAATACATGCTGGCTGCCTTAAATCAGCTTAAATTCGTGGATATCATCACCTTTGGAATAGGGGCAGTGATAGGTATTTTATCCTTCTCCAGAATCCTGAACTACCTTCTGGAACATCATAAATCCATAACCATGGCCTTCCTGGTGGGATTGATGGTCGGTACCCTGCGTCTACCCTATCAAAAGATAGCTACCAGTATGGACTCCATCATCCCCGTAATCATCGCGGGAGTAATTGGATTTGCCCTGGTCATAATCCTGGAAAGACAGTTTGAAAAATATCAGTTGCAATGGGAAACTTAAAAACCCATAAATCTTTTATTTTAAAAATATCTTTGATTTAATTTTAAAAATTAAATTAATAGTTGGCCTGATTTTTAGATTCTTATATACTACTGATTTTCTTAATAGCCACCTATTTCACTAACTTCTTTAATGTCCCTATTTCTCACTCAAACTTCTTAAAACCAGTAGGATTGAAGGTATGTGCTATTAGGAGTTGTTGGTCCGCGCTCTGAAGAGTTTTCTCTTCTGTAGGTGGTATGGGACTTCCCTTTTTTGCAAAAATCATCCCGGTTTTCTTGTTAGCAGCCAGGAATTTACCAGCATTTCCATTGATGATGAGGGTTCCTTTAATCATATCAATAGCTGTAAAGTCATCAGTATTCCCATCAATAATAATTGTACCACCGTTAAGAAGTGCTCCAGTGTTTTTCCCTGCATTTCCATTTACCCGGACAGTACCCTGGCGCATGAGTATCCCGGTGGAAAGATCCACATCTCCTTTTTTTATGATCTCCATATCCACATCTAACCGGGCACCCACAGTGTCTTTTATTGTGCCATCATCAATTATGAATTTTTTCCCGGTGAACTGACAACCCACCACTTTACTTCCATTTAACCCGTTAGTAACGATGTCAGTTATGCTTCTAAGCTGCCGGTAACCTTTTTGGTTGGATTTAACTTCCACCAGATTACCCATGGGCTCCTTAACTTCTCCTCGAACATAGATGCTTCCCCTGGTCATACTGATCCCCATACGGGTGTCAACATTTCCTTCCACATAGATATCTCCCACAGAAATGTCTTTTCCTGTTCCTTGAAAGTACTGGAGGTCCACACCCATACTACTAGCCAGACGGTGCCCAGCATCACCTTTAATACGCACATTACCATTATTTTTAAGGTGTTCCACCACTTCACCAAATGTTACATCATTTCCAGGAATTTTCCAGGCAGGATCCAGTTTCTCTCCCTTATGCTGCCAGTGGAAGTTGAAGGTAAAGTCCCCTAAACAATCCACCGGTTCAGTTACTTCTATTTCCAGGAATTCCCTGTCTCCGTCATTTTCTGATTTACGGCCGAAGATCTTGAACATAATAAAACCCCTCTCATAATTTACCCCTAACTCATTTTGCTATAAGTTTATCTGATCCCCTTAATAAAAAAATCATTATCCAGTTAATCGGACCCTATTATCCTTTAAAATTATTCATCTTTTGAAGTGGGAAATCATGGTAAAAAAGCAAGAAGTGGTTAGGTTCCTCCAAAAAAATGGTGTGGAAACCAGGTTTGTTAGTATAATTGATGAAAAGATTTATATCAACAATCTGAAGCTGTCACGTTTCTCCCGTAAAAGGGAAGAAATATTCCTGGAGCATTTCCCTAATTTTGAGGTTAAAAGGAGTAAAATGTTTCAGAAGATCTGTACCCGTGCTTCCCGAGTCCTTAAAAATGCACTGAAACCCCATGATAAGATAATAGTGGCCAATCCTTCTAACTGTGTTAATCGAACCCTTTATGCTGTTTTAGAGCCTTACACCCGCAAGTATGGGGTGGAATTAGTCATGGTTCCAGAATTCAATTTCAAGGAAAGGGAGGAATTTAAACTCCCAGAAAAACAAGAATTGAATGTAGATGCAGTGGCTTTACCCCTCACCCTGGATGGGGAGGTGGAACATATCATAGGAACCATACTGGATGGGGAGAACCTGGACCTAGTAAGTTTGCACACTTGTTCTGATGGAGTGAAGATGGTTTATCCTCTTATAAACGTTCCCAGATCATGGATTAAATCATGGGTAGAGATCGAGGGTTTGAATTGTGTTTTCGAAGAAGAGGCTGGACTTCCCGGTGAGGTACTGGAGTTTCTGGAAGGTTTTATTCCGGATGTAAGGGAGAAAATGATGCGTTCTGCACTTTATCTTTCCCAGATGAATGATTACTTGAAATAAAGATGAGTGATTACTTGAAATAATTATAATAGAATTTATTCTAAGAATTAACCAAAAATTTATATTATTTTTAATTTTTTTTGGAAAAATAGGAAAATAAAGAGACATTTTTATCTCTTTTCAGATGTAAGCACTGTTATAATGTTAGGGTATTAATAGGGGGATAACAAATCCTGGGAAATCTCTTCTGAGGTAACATAGACCACAGGATTACCATAAACATTATCTGGTGAGTTTCCGTCTATAATGGTTAAATCATCAGCAGTTGAAGTACCCGAGTTGTAGATTCCTCCACCTTTATTGGCACTGTTTGCAGTGATTTTAGAGTTTGCCAGGAATAAATTACCACCATTATTGTATATTCCTCCACCATAACTTGCATGACCATTGGTGAGGGTGAATCCACTGACACCAAGGGTTAACGGAGTTACAGGTAGCATGTTTGTACCATAAAATGCAATTACACTGTTGCTTTGCTGACCATTTATAATGGTAGTATCTGGACCTTCTCCAATTAAATAAACATCTTTGTTGATAAGCAAGTTTTCGTAATAGGTTCCCGCAGCCACATATACCGTTCCATTATCATCCACGGTATCTACAGCGTTTTGTATGGTTGCTTTAGGCCCATTACCAGTACTTGGATCATAGGTGGCTGATAATCCGTTCCAGGCATCGTTCCCATCTGTGCTAACATAGATGATTTCACTTGCTGCAAAGGATGAGCCCGCAGTGATTATCATAGCCATGCCCAGAACTAATAAGCACACTATTAATTGTTCCCATTTAAAATTAGCTTTTTCTATGTTATTTACTCCCCTTAAAAATTTCATTCAAGGATTTATTTAGTTAGCTATTACTATAATTTATTATATAATAAGTTTGTGGAGTTTTTTCATGATTAACAAATAATCCTGATTAAAAAACATAATAACAATCTTGAAACGATTTATTATCTTAATATGATTGTGCATTTCTTTAATAGATTAAAATATCATTGTTTCATTCCCCAAATTATGATAAACACAATAAGTACTCACCATATAAAAATTATGTGGAAATTAAAAAAAATAATCATCTAATACAACCCCTAATCCATTAGTAAACTTAATCTCAGATTAATTGATGGAATCCTTGTTCTGGTTGTTGTGCATTTTTTCCAAAAAGCTTAATACAATAGTAAATCTTTTAATAGAGGAAGATCGACCACTATACAGTTAGTGAGGAATGAAAATTAGTACCAATTGGAGGCGGGCCTATTCAGGGTTTTGGTTATGTTATACAGTTCAATTGGTTTCTAGATTGATATCCACACCTGGAGAGACCAATATGAACTCAGAATTTTTACAGGATAAAGAAATAATCGTGTCCTCTAACCGAGGACCAGTGCTGTTTAAACGTGATAATAAAGGAAAGCTTGAACTAATACGTGGTGCAGGGGGGATAGTGGGGTCTATGATACCATTCCTGCAACAAACACATGGAAAATGGGTTTCCTCTGCCATTGGAGAATGTGACTCCTATGTGAACCAGAAGTACCATTATAATGTTCCCATACCTTTAGAAGAGCCTGAATATTACCTTCGTTTCGTGGAAACAGAAGAAGATGTTTTTAATGATTTCAATGGTAAATTTGCCAACCCACTATTATGGTTCATTCATCATTCCATGTGGAACCCACCCTACTCACCCTGCGCTGATGATGAACTGCACCAGGCCTGGGATTCCTACCAGTTTGTGAACCGTAAATTCGCAGAAGCTATAGGAAATGAAGTGGCTAATTCTGATAAAACACCTATTGTAATGTTACAGGACTATCATATCTATTTAACACCCCGCTTGATAAGAGAACAGCATCCTGATGTTCTCATGAGTCAATTTGTCCACATCCCATTCCCCCCGCCAGAAATATTCCAGCAACTCCCCAACCACATGCAGACTGAGATCCTGGAAAGCATACTCACCAATGATGTACTGGGATTCCACATCCCCCGTTACATGAACAACTTCTTCCAGACCATTAAACACATCCTACCCACAGCATTAGTGGATGAAAAATTGGGAGATATCCTGTATAATGGACACACCTGTCATGTGAGAACTTACCCTATCAGTGTAGATGTAAAAACGTTACAAAAACAGGCCCAGGATTCGAAGGTCATTGCCAAGGAAAAAGAAGTGGATGAGATATTGGGAGACTGCAAGTTAATTTACAGAACAGACCGGGCAGATTTATCCAAAAATATCATCAGAGGATTCCAAGCCTATGACATGTTCCTGGATAGGTATCCAGAATGGAGAGAAAAGGTTAAATTTGTAGCAACCCTAATGCCTTCCAGACAGGATATAAAGATCTACAGGGAATACACAGATAACATAAGGGACATGGTCCGTGAAATCAACCAGAAACACGGAACAGATGATTGGGAGCCTATTAAATATATTTGCCGGGGGGATTATGACCTGGTAGTTGCCCTCCTGAAAAGATACGACGTCTTGATGGTCAACCCCATCCTGGATGGTATGAATATCGTGGCCAAAGAAGGAAGTGTGGTCAATGAAAATAACGGTGCACTGATCCTTTCCACTGGAGCCGGATGTTATGAGGAACTGAAAAATGGAGCTATCTGTATCAATCCTTATGACCTGCGGCAGACAGCTGAATCCATTGACATGGCATTATTGATGGATGATGAGAGCAAAGCATTGTTACTGCGTGAAGCAAGAGCAGCCCTGGAAAGAAATGACCTGAATAAATGGACATCTGATCAGTTGAATGATATAGAAATGATCATGCACGAAAAACAGGAAGTCAAATTAAATGAAACCCCTGATGAAGCCATAAGAATGAATTAAATATCCTTTAGGATGATAACATAATTAGAGGATCATTATAACCTAAAGATTTTAAAAGGGATATTTGTAATTACAGGGTTATAATTAATGATATTTATGATCATGGGATTATAACCCGGATATTATAAGCAGAGGATAAAATTTTCATGCCCATCCAGTTACATGAATCATTACAAGCAGCTGAAGAAGAAAAGGCTTTACCTACAGTTTTAGCCTATAATCGGATTGATGGTCCGGGATCCAGTTTAGATTTAAGTGAATTCCAGCAGACCTTCTGGAAACTGCCAGATAATTATGATATGGCTGATTCTACATGTAAATGGACGGAGAATCTTCCCAGAACCGTGGGCATAACCATAGACACCGGAACCCGAATTGAAGCCCACCCTTTTGATGAGGATCTTATAGGTGTGAAATCTGTGGAATATGAAACAGAAGTCACTGCCCATCCTGGTAAGGTAACCCCTGTCCGTGAGAACTGGTTACTTAAAATAATGGAAATATTCAACTTATCAGGTGTGAAATTTGTCTTACAGAATCTCAGGGAAGGAATACAATCCTCAGGACTAGGGGGATCATCAACTGCTACCATTGGGGTATGTATATTGGCCAATGAATTAGCAGGACAACCTTTCAGTAAAATACAACTCATTTCTTTAGCTTCACGTATTGAACAGGGTTTTGGGGTGAGCATCACTGGAACTCAGGAACAATCCAATGTTATATTTGGAGGAGTGACTGATTATGTCTGGTTTCCCTGGGGAAAACCAGGAAATCCCGGCACTGGGTATGGGGAATCCCAACGTTATGAATTAGTAGCACCTGTTGATTATGGACTTTTAGAGGATAGAATGGCTATCTTCCACACTGGACACCCCCGTCTGAGTTCTGAGGTTAATCAGACCTGGAGAAACGCCTTACTCACTGAAGATGGTTATAGGTTACATTCCCAGAAACTGAAGGTAGCCTATGAGTTTCGGGAAGGATTACGATTGCAAAAGTGGGGTCATGTTTTTGATTCAGTAGAAAAATATCGTAACATACGGATAAAACTGTGTGAAGGTTATATGGAAAATTCATGGGACCTGCTGCAACGAGCCTGTAACTTTAATAGTACAATTTTTCCCCTGGGTGCTGGTGGAGGAGGTGGAGTTCTCTTATTCTCTCCAGACCCTGCATCTTTAGAAGAATTACGTGTGGATCTTAAAGGAATGTATAAGGAAATTCCCTTTAAAATACGATCTCGAGGGCATGAAATTAGTAATTTATAATTTTTTTCTTTTTATGGTATTAGAATCTCCATGTTCCTATCATAACAACAAAAATGAGAACTAAATTGATAATACCATGTAATCGTGCTTGAGGATGATGTGTATCAATAAGGAAAACAGGACCATACATGAAAATTATAATAAGGGGTAATACGTGGAAAAACATGATAATGGAAATAATTATATCAGGAATCAAGTTTAAACCTTCTGCAAATCCCATTATTAAAAATTTATTAATTAAAATCAGTATTAGGAAGAGGGGAATAACCCATTTCATTCCTTCAATAAAATATTTTAACATCAGTTTATGATTACCCTGAGCGTTTAAATACAATAATACAAAGGCAATTATCCCATAAAATAAAATAGGGCTTAAAAGAATCAATAAAAACGATGATAAATCCAATTCATAAATTGGAATGAAGA
>JAHKLQ010000022.1 GCA_020854975.1 Methanobacterium sp. | reverse complement strand
GAAGAGTATATAACATAAAGAATGATATCGATAGGTATTCCTATACCGTTTGAAAGAAATAATTAAAAAATAACTTAAATGACTGCTTTGTCTGATCATATAAGTTATTATAATCTAACTTGGAATGGATTTGTGTATAATATATTATGGAGGAATAAAATGAAATGGTATTATGTCCTTTTTTTGGTGTTTTTTATTGTTATATCTGCGTTATCTATTTATAAAGCGATAACACCGCAAAATTACAATTCTAATGGGATTTATTTTGAATATCCGGGTACATGGGCTGAACTTACTCCGAATCAGTCTAATACTAGTAATTCAAGTTCTAACTCTAATGTTGTGGCTGTTGGTGATCCTAACAGTGCGGATACTGGAAATATTATTGTGCTGGTCCAGAAGATCAACAAAAGTGGCACATTAGAAGAGATTATTGAGGCAAGTAAAGCTGATCTCAAGGAAGATTGGGGAGCTACTATGTTATCTGATAATATTATAACTGTGGATGGAATACAGGCACATGATATTGTTTACGTAACAGACTCAGAAAGTAATAAAAAGGAACGAATGGTGATTTTTGATAAAAACGATATAGTTTACTGTATAATTTTAGGGGGCTCTGCATCGGCATTTGATGGGCAGAAAGACAATTTTGACATGATAGTGAATAGTTTTAGGGTTACAGAGTAGTAAACTACTCAACTATTTTTTTTAAAATATCTACTCTGATTTTTCATGTAATATTTATGTAAGGTAAAAATTCTTTTAGTCGATTGGTCATGGTCTTCTCATAAAGAATCTAAGAAAAAACATTAGAATCATAAATCCCATGGCAATATACGCATAGTTTTGGTTACCTGCACCGCCCTGACTCATTCCCATTGCCATGTGAGATCCTCCATGTCCCCCTCCATACAAAAATCGGAATATAAAGAGTCCTAGGAATAAAAATATGGCGATATAAGGATAATTTCCTTTAAAATCTATCATACGGTCCTCATTTAATTAACATCATTATAATTAGCAGTTAAATTGCTATTAAAACAATTCCTGCTATCATTAAAATTAGTATCAATCCGATTAAAAGTTTTCCATTCATTGGCTCCCCTCAATAATTTAATGTTTTAAGTTTCTTTTAGTTGGTTGTTATAGAATTTTTACATCAACTGCAATATACGAAATGGGCAATTTTACATATCGTTTTGGAGTATATAATAGTTTCTGCACAAAAAATTTGGTAAAATCAGATTAAAACGAATCAGAATAGCACACTAAATCCTACAAAACTCCTTTTAACTTATTTTTTCGAATGTAATCGTCTAAAGCTCTTCGAATAAGTTCTCCAAGCGGTATTTCGCCCTTTTTCATTGAAATTTCAATCAAATCCTGATACATTTCATCAGGTATTTTCATAGTTATCTGTTTGTCCATATTATTCTCCTAAAAAAGCAGTATAGGAATGTGTGGCTTTAAAATCACACCTTTTTAAGAACAACCTTTACAAATATCTGATCCATCATTACTGATGAACGACTCACCACAGATAGTACATAAACGCACATCTTTTTTAGCCTTAACTGGAACTGATATATCCACAAAGTCCCAAGTATAAACATCGTCACCAGCTTTAATAAGCTCTGAAATAGCCTCTTCATGAGGTACTTTCCGTTCATTCATGTACCATGCATGTAATGCAGGATATTCAACGGTTTTTTCAGGGTCTAAAAATATTCTAACACCTTTAACATGGGTTTGCCCTGGTTTGGCTATCTTGTTTATAGTTACGGCTATTTTGTCATAATCCAGGATTTTAAGACCTTTGTTTCCTACAGTGGATCCCCATATGATTTGGAAAGGGTCGGGAACACAATTGAGGGTTTCGCAGATCACAAAAACCCGCTCATCATCTTTTATATCCAGTACTCGTCGGGCTATATTTAGTATTTGCAGGCCGATAAAGGCTCCTGTGCTTGGATGACCATGGAAAGGAATTAATTTTTCTATTTGAGATAACATTTCCGGGTCATCTATTTTTGCTATAACTTCGTCCATTTTACCACTCCCTAACTAACGAGATGTTACGTGATACATTTCTTACAGTTGGATTATAAGTATTGTGATTTGGAAATGTATGTTGAATAAACCCATAATTGGGGTCATCGTTATTTAAGAGGTGGTTCTTTAAAAAAGTATTTATGGTTTCAAGTTATTTATACTGGATTTTTAAGGGCATCAACGTGATTATGGTGGATTAAACTAGGAATTGAAGTAAAAATAGTAGGTAAAACAGTTGGAATATTTAATTAATTTCATCAGCTTGGCTTACAAGATCACATAAAAATAGTTCATCAAAGAAAGGACATTTTCCTCGACAGTCATCAATTTTTTCGCACTGAAAACAATTCAATTTACATTCTTGGGCCACGTAATTCCGGTAACTGGAGAAAGTGTCCTGCCAAATATTTTTAAAACTGGATTTTTTCAGGTTGTAACTGTATATCTTGTTGTTACAGAAGGAGCAGGGGGATACATTCATATTTTCATCTATGTATACTGAGAAAAAGCCACATTCGCAGCTATCTATGAGGTCATTATCCATACTTGTTGTTTTAAGCAGAACTGGAACGAAACATGCATCAAACCCAATTTTCAGAGAAGTTAAAGGTTCATTCACAGCACCCAGGAAGTTTTGTAAAAGATGTGGTGATTGGATGGTGTCCTCAGCTTGAGCCCGACCAGTGGGTTTGTAGGTTAAAAAGATCACGGCATTGAATGATTCTAAATAAGGGTCGTATTCACCACTTAGCATGTGGGTGGCATCTTTAAGGGTACTCTGGGAAATCACATAATGAATGTTTGTTCTGATTTTTTCTTCTTTGAGAACTTTTCCCAGTTGGGAAATCTCATCCAGAGTTAAATTATCTCTGTAGGGATCCCAGGATATAGCCACAGCACCACAGTATTTACGAGTGATTTCCAGATTTTCAGGGGTGAAAAATTTTCCACACGTGGTGTAATTGGGAATTATCCCATAATCTTCACGGGTTGTTCTGATTATCTCATTAAAATCAGGGTGGAGGAGTGGTTCTCCACCCCCCAGGGCTACCTGGAATATACTCCCATACTCTTCATGGGTGAGTTCCTTAAGCACCTGTTTGTAATCCGATAGGGGCATGAATTTGCCCTTTTGATCACTGTCCCGGTAACAGTAACTGCAATTATTGGTGCAGTAATTTGATATGGATATGTCTGCCAGTTCTGGCCAGGGAGCCATATAGGGATTTTTGGAAAAATCATCACCCCAGCGCAGGGTGAAACCGGTTTCGGGAATTCCAATGAAATTATAACCTTTGTAATGTTTTCTTATCATGTGTAAAGGGAGTTATATGGTGTTTAACTTTTAGCGTGGTTGTAAATCCTGAATTAGTTGGGTTTAAGCTTTGAGGTGTAAATACGAAGTGGAAGACGTGTCTAATCTCGAGGGTCATCTTCGCATTCACAGTCCAGTTCATTGGTCTGGGTTGCTCCAATCCCAAAAAGATCCCTGCTTCCGCCCTTGATAATGATCCAGTTAATGAGCTTCCACATCTCCTCATCGGAAAGATTACTGAAATCGGTGAAGGCTATCTTCTCAGGATCAATCTTTTCATCCAGTTCAATGGATTTTCCCAGGGCAAACTCTTTAATGGTGAAATAATATTCACCAGCGCCCATATGGGTTTTGTAACCCCCTTTTTTCAGTTCTTCTTTAAGGAAGGTCAAAAGTTGCACTCTGCCGTTTTTACCACTTTCCTGGTAATGTTTTATGTTATCATTGACTATATCCTCTTTAATAGTTATTACAAAGCTTGCTGAACTGCTGTTTGTCACAAAATCGCTTCTTATTTTCAAGAAAATCCTCCTGATATCCTTTGGGCCTGATTAATGTATCATATGGTTTAAATTAGCTTATCCAACTACCCATATCCTATTCCATGTGAATATTGTATGTAATTTAGTTTAACTGGTCTTTTTATCAACTTCTTCTAACCTTTATAAGCTCAGATACAATGCTCACAGCGATTTCTTGGGGTGTTTCTGCCTTGATGGATAATCCAATTGGTGAATACACCTCATCGACCTTTTTTTTATTATAACCACATTCTACCATATGTTTCAGGATCATTTGAACTTTCCTTTTACTTCCAATCATGCCCAGATATTTGGTTTCTCTCTGGAGAGATTTTTCCAGCACATCCTGGTCATATTGATGCCCACGGGTAACGATTACCACATATTCTTCTCCTGTGAATTTTAACTGGTCGAAAACATCCTGAAAATCTTCTACCCATACATCATGGGCATCAGGAAATCGTTCTCTGTTGGCAAATTCTGCACGGTCATCAATGACTGTCACCTGAAAACCCACGTTAGTAGCTAAAGGTGCTATGAACTGTGAAACATGACCTGCACCGAAAATATAGAGTGGAGGTGATGGATGGATGGTTTCAATAAGTTTTTCACTGGTTACATGAGGGAGGATGTTACTGATGTGGTTCTGGAAAAGCGCATAATCACTACCAGTGTTTATATGATCACCGGTTATTCTCATATCTCTTTCTATGAGAGTTTTTTGGAATCTGCCATTGAAACTGGTTATGAGGACTCCTTTTTCACCATTTTTCTCCAGGTGTTCCAGACGCTGATAGAGACGACGATGTTTTTCCAGAGTAGGTTCCAGGAAAACTTCCACCTTCCCCCCACAGATCATACCATCTGAGGCCACTTCTTCCGAATCCATCCTTATATTAATGAACTGGGGTTTATCACAACCCATAGCGTCCATGGCTTGTTTTTGAACCTTGTATTCAAGATCACCTCCACCAATAGTGTCATGGGTCCTTCCGTCTTCTCCAATAAACATTTTAGCACCCACATCACGTGGAGAAGATCCATCCCGTGATATAATGGTGGCTATGGAACCAGTTTTCCCTTCATCAATATATCCTTCAATTACCTCATATATGGTATCCTTCATAATAATCCTTTTACTCCATTATTGCTCATTTTAAAACTTTTTTTTGCTTTTTAAAGTTTTTTTAGTGTTTAAATCTTTATTTATGCAGTTTGCATTCGCAGTTTGATAATTTTTGGATGTATTTACAGTAATTTGTTCTTCAGGTCTCTTCATCCTCCATGTGTTTTTTACAATCATTCGTTCGGGTTGGGTTGTGGTTGATGAACTAACCGGAAGAAGGTAACATACTTCCGGCATGTTAGAATTGGATACATTTGATATATAAGTTTTTGGTAGAGATGAAAACGGTTTAAAACAAGTATCTAATTATATTATCAATTATATTCATTTAAAATTGATTTATACATATTAAATAATCTCAATTTCAATAAAAATGCAGGTAAACATCTTTATATATTAAACAAATATAAATTTGAGTTATTTGATCAGAGTTAGAAAAATTCAAATTGAATTGATAAATGAGACATATCGTTAATAGAATAAATTTTTAAAAAAGTTCTTTTTAAACAATCATTTAATTTTTTAAGATTGAATTTATCATTTACAAATTTTTATAATCTTACTTGTAACTTTTATTTTTTGAAAATAAGAAAAAATAAGGATAATAAGGATTTTAAAGAAAGCATTCCTGTTTTATATATTCACATCTAAATCACATCTAAGTTTGATTAATTTTCATTATTCACCTTAGATTTTTCCCACCAGATAAGAACCCACTTGGAGTTACTACGGGAAAAAGAAAGACTGCCATCAGGATTTTTAGTGAGACTTTTTTCAAGATGCTCTTTTATAATGGCTTTTTCCTCTTCATTCAGATCTCCTATTCTCCATTTGATTCTATCCAGAGCATCTTCAATAGTAGCATAGAAATTACGAGTGTTTGATTTCATGGGTTCCACATTGGCATGAATTCCCATTTCATGGAGAAGGTTTAAAACAATGGTATAATCTGGATGCTGATAACTTTCCCTTCCCAGAAGTTCAGCCATTTCACTTTCAAATTTACGATTATCAACTCCCCAGAGTGTAATATAAACATATTTACGGGCTATTTTGTTTATTTTCTCCAGTTCCGGTTGTATATCTGCAATCCCATTTAGAGATCGTGATGCCACCACAACATCATGATAACCAATTTCACGAGCTTCAACATCTTCTATGCCTTTATTAATAACTTTAATATTGGATAAATTTTGAGCTGCTGCTTTTTCCTGTAAAATATCCAACATTTTCCTGGAAATATCCAGGGCAGTAACTGAACTGGCCTTAGCTGCCAGAGGAAGGGTGATCACACCATTTCCACACCCGATATCCAGTACAGTGTCTTCGTGTTCTATTTTAATTTTACTGACCAGTTCCTGGGGATAATCATCTTTTTTCATCCACTCATCAAATTGGGGGGCTATTTCATCCCATGATTTTGAACTGGTTTTTTTTGGAAGTTTTTCAACGGCTTCTTTCCATAAAACATTCCAATTAACTTCAGAATCTTTATTTTTCAGGGATTCATTGGTGTTTATAGGGTTCACCTCTATTCATTCT
>JAHKLQ010000032.1 GCA_020854975.1 Methanobacterium sp. | reverse complement strand
GGGAGATCCTATACCCTTCAAAATGTGAAAGATAACAATCATCATCGGGTGGTGATATTCTGAAAAAGGTTAAAGTTTCTCAGGAAATGCAAGGACAACTTTCCATTGAATTTCTGTTAGTGATAGGTTTGAGTGTGATGGTTTTATTCCCTTTAACTATAAGTCTTAGTGAAGCCCATGAACTTAATCAGGCCATGGCTGCAGCTCGTGATGGAGCATTACATGGAGCCATTCTGGACGGTCTTGCTTTCTATCCTGAAGAAACTTTTTTTAACTATACATATGAACATAAACGTCTAATTAACCCCTCAAATGTAAAGATAGTTAAAGTTGATTACATAAATCAAGGTTTTAACCGTACTTATCAAAAAACTAAGATTCAACTCCACATCCATGCTTCAGCTCCATCTGTTACCAGTAAGGCAGACAGAAACTGTTTGGGAGATCGAATTAATTTTTATGCAAGGAAAAAGATCTGCGAATCATTTGAAACCCAAAATCTTACTAATTCTCTTTTCAATCCCGCATATTCCAATAAATATGTTTTCACCACTGCAGATGTTTCTTGGGAGTGATTTATTATTAAAATATTCAAACCACTCATAGGATTGAGTTTAAATGTATTATAATCCTGCTTTGGTTTATTTTCACTTTCTAAAATCTCAAAAGAAAAGGAATATTTTAAATTATTAAAAAATCAATCTATTAATAGTATTTCAAAATATAGGGGGTAGTAGGCTGGTTAGCCAAGTGGGTGTAATCACAATAATCTTCCATGTCATTTCATTTTTTTTGGGAATTTTATTGATTTATTATTCCATTTTACTCCTGAAAGAGTTGAGTAGTGAGGATTTTGTAGTTTCCATGATCTTTTTACATGAAAAGGAGATTATGAGGATTTTCCTGGTAATCGTTTTAGGGGCGCTAATTTTTTTAATTGGACAAGTTTACTATTCTCTTTTTACCAATCCTGATATATCAATTCTTAAATTAACGGCCATATTATATTCCATTTCTCTTTTGTATTTTGTTTACGAGTTACAACATGTTTTAAGAAACGGGGGAGGAAAATGAACATTTACAATGCCTGGTTTAACATAGTACTCTTTGCATTATTATTCATCTTCCCCTTAATAATCTACTTAAATCTTAGGAAGTATAAAACAGCAGCATTAGGTCGCTTGTTCTCCAATAAAACCCAGACAATTAAGGTTTTTCAATTCTTTGCTGTGGCCATGATTATTTACGCATTAAACGTTTTTATCAATATTTTAGATGATTTTTATCCAATTCCTATTTTAAAAGAAGGATATATCATACTTAGTATAATTTTGACTCTGTTATTGATTTATGTTTTTTATAAGCTGTATCGGATAATGAAAATATATGAAGTCTCATAGATATCAATACAAAAGAATATGATGGATAGGGTGTAAATAATACAATATATGGGTGAAATAAATGGCTAAAACTAAAAAGGAAGAGCTTGATGATGTGCTTACAAATCTGATGCAAGTGGGGCAGATAAAGGCATGTGGTATAGTTTCTAAAGAGGGACTCCTTATTAACTCCCGAACACCTCCTGATGTGGATGCACGTATATTTTCTGCTTTATGTTCCACCATTATGGGAGCAGCAGAAGCAGCATCAGGGCAGATGACCACGGGTTCAGTTAGCCAGATCTCAGTTAAAACAGAGAAAGGCACTATTGTATTAATACCTGCGGGTTCTAAGACTATTTTAACAGTTTTAACTGAGCCAGAAGCTCAATTAGGACTCATATTTGTGGAGATGGAATCCATTGCAGAACAGGTGAACCAGATCATGGGTGGGATGTGATCATGAAGAAAACCCACATTCCCAAACTAGATGATTTTTTAGGAGGTGGAATACCAGAAGGATCATCAGTACTTTTCTATGCAGACCCTGGAGTTGAATGCGAGGCATTCGGTTATCAAACCCTGCAAAGTAGACTGGAAGAAGGGGACTCTGGTTTCATTTTCACTAACGTAACAGAACCAAGCTCTATCATCTATGAATTTGAGAAATTCGGATGGGATCTAGAAAAAAAAGTGGATGATAAAAGAGTTTTCTTTGTAGATGGAAGTTCTTATTTCATTGGAGCCCCTGTAACTGGGAAATATGGTATAGAAGATTATTCTCAAATTGAAGATGTTGTTATTAAGGCCATAAATGATGTTCCAGATGGTTTAGGAGTGATAAATAATCTTTCTACTCTTATTGATTATTTAGATGATGGAGAAACCGTTCGAATCATCAATAAATGGAATCAAGTTGCTAATGATAACAAAACCATATTAATTTATATATTCACGGAATGGGATTATGAAAACGCGTTAATTGAACAAATTAAGGATTCAATGGATTGTTTAGTTAACCTCAGTACCATTGAAGAAAGAGTAATCATTGGTCAGGGATTCATGGTAACTGGAGCATCCTGGACCACACCCTCCAGTAACCGGGTGCTTTTTAATATAATGCGTCCAGGTGGGGTGAAAATATTCATACCAAAGATCCTGGTAACTGGTCCGTTTAACGCAGGAAAATCCAGTTTTGTTAAAAAAATAGCAAAAAATTCGGTTTCTGTGGATAGAATGGCATTGGGTCAAGTTCCCACCACCATTGCCATGGATATTGGACACATGGAATATAAAGGATTCAATGCTGATGTTTTTGGAACACCAGGACAGGAACGCTTCGACCTTATCCTGGATATACTGTCAAAAGAAGCCGTGGGTGCATTTATCGTGGTGGATTCAACTGCTCCTGAAACATTCGCCCGGGCCAAGGAGATGATGAAACGATGTAAAGCAGAAGCAATACCTAAAGTTATTGTAGCCAATAAACAGGATCTGCCAGATTCATTATCACCTGAAAAGATAAGAAAAGTTATGAACATTGACCAGAGCATACCCATAGTTCCCACAAGTCTCCATCTTAATGAAGGAATTGAAGACGCAATGGATGCTCTTTTGGAAATATTGTACAGGTGACCTTAATGATAGTCCGTATTGCTTCCGGTATCTCCGGATTTGATGAGTTAACTTCATCTGAAGATAATTTAGCCTTAAAATTAGGTGGATTTCCTGAAAACTCAGCTACACTTATTTATGGCCCTCCAGAGGTGGGTAAGTCCACTTTTTGTTATCAGTTCACCTATCAAGGGTTAACTCAGGATGAACCATGCCTTTACCTAACCACAGACCATGGAATACAAGATATTTATGATACCATGAAGGGTATAGGGCTTAATCTTGATGATTATCTTGAAAATGAGATGTTATATGTGGTTGATGCAGTTTCTTCTGACATGGAAGTTGAGGAATCAGACATTTATCAACGATCCTCTGTTCACAATCCCACTGATATGCTAGTTAAAGTAAGCAGAGTAGCACGTTCTATTTCCCAGAAAAGCCCGCGTTTAAGGGGTGTTGTGGATTCTGTGACCACTATTCTGGAATCTAACAATGAAATGTTAATTGTGCGGGTTTTGAAAACGTACATCTTACGGATAAAGGAAGCTGGGGGTACAGTGATCATCACCTATATTGAAGGTTCAGCAGATTCAAGAACAGAGACCCTAATCAAATCAATGGTGGATAACATCATTAAACTTGATGGAGAAAAAATAATTATAGAGGCCATGAAAGGTATGGGCCGAAAGGAAGATGCATACCGAACTACTGATGAAGGAATTGTTATTCTCCATGATGAACAATAAAAGTTAGTTAAATTAATGAAAAAGTGATATAATGAGCACTGTTGAGTCAGGAATACCTGGATTAGATGAATTGTTACAGTCTGAAGCGGGTTATGATCTGGGAGGTATTCCACAGAACACCAGCACATTAGTGTATGGGCCGCCTAAAGTGGGTAAATCAATTTTTTCTTATCAATTTGCTAATCATGGTTTAAACCTTGAGGAACCCTGCCTGTACATCACCGCTGATGAGGGAATGAAACAGTTACAACAAAACATGATAGATTTCGGATGGTACCTGCAAAATGCAATGGAAAAAGAACTTCTATATGTAATCGACTCAATATCATCCCTTTCAGGTGCCCCTATTGAAACTACTAACACTTATACTCCTTCTAAAATTAACGACCCCACAGATTTAATGGTGAAAGTTGGTATTGGAACCCGTTTTGTTTTTAAAAAATCCAATGAGTTCCGGTCGGTTTTTGATTCACTCACCACTCCCTTTGCATTCAACCCGGAGCCCATGGTTATCCGCTTTTTAAAAACGTACATTCGCAGATTACAGGAAGCAGGATCCACACTGGTTATCACCTATACTGAGGGAGTTGCTGATGAAAATACGGAAAAAATACTAAAATCAGTTGTGGATAATGTGATTATGCTTGATGGCAGTTATTTAACATTCAGGTCCAGTGAAGGTTTGATGGGAACTGCAGAATACCAGATTACCAATCAGGGATTGGTTTTGGGAGAGGGGGAAATATTATAATTCCCATTTTAAACAAATATTATAATGTGAACTGTATTCATCATAAGCTTAGGTAATTAGTTGTAAAGGGTGATATGACTTGAATGGGCAAGATCTATTTAAATCAATGATGGTTTTAGGTATTTTTGATTCTAAAGAGGATTCTAAAACTACCATCAAAAAACTTTTAGAACAACTCTGGGAATACCAGGAGGCTGAGGCAAACCTTATGGTAGAAATTGCCACCATGCAATATGAAGATGGTGATACTAAAAATGCCATAGGTTTCCTGGAAAAATCCGTTGAAATATACCATGAATTAGGATTTACTGAACAGGAAGCAGTTATACTGGATCTGATTGGGGATGTTTATTTCAATATGGATGATACCCAAAGGGCTTATGACCATTACCAGCATTCCTTTAAATTATGTTCAAAAATAGACACTCCTCTTAAAGAAGAAGTTTTAAATAAAATAAAAGAACTTGAAGATGAAATTGAAGCATTAAAAGAGAAAGTTGAGGAAGATGCTGCTGATGCTTCCCTGAAAACTGAATCCCAAAAAAGTGGTTACCCTGAATCTGTTGATGAGGAAAAAATAGATTATGAGGAACTGGGAAGAAGACTTGATGATATTATTGGGTTTCTGGATGAATCAGCAGTGTATGGTACCTACCAGAAATATAAAAATCCCATGGGTCGTCTGAAGGAAGCTTATGAAATGGCTGTTAATATAGGTGATGAAAAAGGAGAAGCAGCTTTACTTCTTATTATGGGTGATGTGTCATTAAAAGCAGAAAAAACTAAAAACTCTTTGGAATTATTCACAAAATCCTTGAATCTCTTCAGAAAAGTTGGTAATGAGAAAGGTGAAGCCATATCCAGACTGATGATAGGCACCACCTATTTCCTGTTAGGTAACACAGATGAAGGTTCAGTTTATCT
>JAHKLQ010000126.1 GCA_020854975.1 Methanobacterium sp. | reverse complement strand
TTTGAAGTTCAAAAACAGGCATTTCCAGAACTTTTTCCACCTTAACCCTTTCTTCCTCTTTTAATTGACTTTCATGTTCTTTTATTTGGGATTCGAATGATTTAACCACATTCATATTGCTTTTTATTGCCATTTTCAGCATGAGGGGAGGTACACGGGTAAAAAAATCTATCATATCTATAACATCTTTTTCAGTTATTTCCACTTCTTCTTTTGATTCCATAGAATAAATCTCCTCAATTTAAGATAAAATTAACAAGTATGTTCCTATTTAAAACAATTTTTGCTTTTTTTTAAACTTCATACTATCCCCCTAAGATTTGGAAAAATTTTAGGTGATATAATTTTTGTTTGACCGAGTCCTTAAGGTTGCAGATGAGGTATGTAAAATAGAAATCTTGGTATAGGAGATAGGCATATAAATATTTTGTAACTAATAAAAATTTTATTTTGATCAAATATTGGATTTTGAAAATAAATAATTTGGATAGAGTTTAAATAAAATTATTAAGGGCATATTTACAAAGTTCAGGAGATTGGATTATTATGATCATGGAAGAAACTCTAAAAAAAGTACGTGATTGTGTTTGGGAAGTTCCAGGTAATTATAAAAAGGAAATGAAGGTACCTGGTCGAATATATCTGGATGAAGAGGCATTAAAAACATTGGAGAAAGGTGCAGTGGATCAGGTGGCTAATGTGGCCTGCCTACCAGGGATACAGAAATTCTCCATTGGACTTCCAGATATCCACTTTGGTTATGGGTTCAGTATAGGGGGAGTAGGAGCTTTCAGTAGCCGAACAGGAGTTATCAGCCCAGGAGGCGTGGGTTTTGATATAAACTGTGGAGTAAGACTTCTACGCACTAATCTCACCCTGGAAGATGTCCAACCCAAAATAAAAGAATTGGTGGATGTCATGTTCCGTAACGTGCCCTCTGGGGTGGGGAGTAAAGGAAAAATCCGACTCCGTGATGGTGAAATAGACGAGGTCCTGGATAATGGTGCACAATGGGCAGTTGAAAATGGTTACGGCTGGGAAGAAGACCTGGAGTATCTGGAAGAAAATGGGTGCATGGCTGATGCTGACTCTGCCCGGGTGAGTGACAAGGCCAAAAAAAGAGGAATTCCCCAGCTGGGTAGTCTGGGTTCAGGTAATCATTTCCTGGAAATTCAGAAGATGGATGAAATATTTGATGCTGATGCAGCTAAAGCCTTTGGACTGGAAGAGGGTCAGATAACAGTACTTATCCATTCTGGAAGTAGAGGGTGTGGACATCAGGTTTGCAGTGATTACTTGCGTATCATGGATAAGGCAGCTAAAACGTATGGGATCACCCTTCCTGACAGACAACTGGCCTGTGCACCAGTTGAATCTGAGGAAGCTCAGGATTATTTCGCAGCCATGGCAGCAGCTGCCAATTATGCCTGGACCAACAGGCAGATGATAGTTCATTGGGTAAGAGAATCCTTTGAACAGGTTTTCCATGCCGATGCTGAAGATATGAATATGGGAATTGTCTATGATGTGGCTCATAACATTGCCAAAAAGGAAATCCACACCATCAAAGGAAAAGACACTGAACTATACGTCCACCGTAAAGGAGCTACCCGAGCATTTGGACCAGGTAGGGAGGAATTACCTGCAAATTACCGGAAAGTAGGCCAACCTGTACTGATCCCTGGAACCATGGGTACTTCTTCTTATATTCTGCATGGTACAGAAACTGCCATGGAAGAAACATTCGGATCAACTGCTCATGGAGCAGGAAGACAGATGAGCAGGGCAGGGGCCAAGCGAACCTATCGTGGTGAAGAGGTCTTGAAGATCCTGGAGGATAGGGGAATCTATGTGAGGGCTAATTCCATGCCAGTAGTGGCAGAGGAAGCACCTGGAGCATACAAGGATGTTGATCAGGTAGTTCAAACCGCCCATAAAGCCGGTATTTCACGTTTAGTGGGTAGAATGTTACCATTAGGAGTTGCTAAGGGATAAAAAACATTTTAATCTATTTTGTTGGAATTAGAATTTAAACTAGGTTTGAATTCTTGAAAATATGTTTAAAAATAAGAATGGATAAGAAATCTTTTTAAAGGAGAAATGAAGGTATGATGGGAATAATCGGAGGCACAGGAGTATACCAGATAGTTGAAATGGGAGATTTAAAGGAAAAAAAGGTTTTGAACACGCCTTTTGGAGAATCCCCTCCAATTTCCATTTTCATGCTTGAAGATCAGGAAGTTGCCTTTTTACCCCGTCATAAAGAGGGACATGATCATCCACCGCATATGATTAACTACCGGGCTAATGTCTATGCCCTTAAAATGTTAGGTGCGGAAAGAATTATTGCAACCAACGCTGTAGGATCATTAGATGAATCTTTAAAGCCAGGTGAATTCTTAATACCTGATGATTTCCTGGATTTCACAAGAACTCGACCATTTACCTTTTATGATGACCGTGCAGTTCATGTGGATGTCACCCAGCCGTACTGTCCTCAGATAAGGGAAACCATAATATCCAGTGGAGAAAAAGTAGATGGTACAGTAGTTGAAAATGGAGTCTATGTATGTACTGAAGGGCCTCGATTTGAAACTCCGGCGGAGATCCGTATGTACCGTCAGATGGGTGGATCCGTGGTGGGAATGACAGGTCTTCCAGAAGTTGTGCTGGCCAGGGAACTTGAAATGTGTTATGCTACTATATGTATGGTTTCCAACTATGCTGCATCAGTATCACCAGAAAAGGTAACTATTGATGAGGTATTTGAGGTTGTGGAGGAGAAGAAGAAGGAACTCATTCATCTTATGTATAATTCCATAGTAAACATCCCTGAAGGAAGGGATTGTCCCTGCAGTTTTGCACTGGAAGGTGCAGAGATAGATTAAATATGGATTAATTTAGGAAAATTTAGGTGTGTTCACCAATCATTAAAGGCTTAAATTACCTTTTTAATAGTTAAGTTGTTTTAGAAATATTATGGAAAAGATAATAGGAAAGCATTTAAATTGGAAAGTATAAAATAATTTTTATATAGGTCCTGATTAATCCAATTTTTATCATCCTTTTTCACAGCTCTCTTAATGTAAGGGCTTTTATATGGATAACCTAATATTAAAGGAGAGATTAGGTTGAATTACGATCAAAAAGAAATTCTTAAACTAAAAAAAGATAAAAATGCTATAATACTGGCTCATAATTATCAACCAGCAGAGATACAGGTAGTTGCCGACTTTTTAGGTGATTCCCTTGAATTATGTATTAAGGCTTCCCAGATAGAAAATGCTGATCTGGTTGTTTTTTGTGGAGTGGACTTCATGGCGGAAACTGCTGCCATTTTAAACCCTTCCAAAAAGATACTGATTCCAGATCCTCAGGCAGAATGTCCTATGGCTCACATGCTCCCTGCAGAGGAAGTACGTAAATTCAAGGAAATGTATCCTCAGGCCGCTGTGGTGCTTTATGTTAACACCTTGGCTGAGGCTAAAGCTGAGGCAGATATACTCTGCACCTCAGCTAATGCAGTACAGGTAGTGGAAAGCCTGGAAGAGGATCAGGTACTCTTCGGTCCGGATATGAATCTAGCAGGTTATGTGCAGAAACATACAGATAAGGAAGTAATCCCCATCCCGGAAGTGGGGTACTGTTATGTGCATAAAATGTTTAATCAGGAGGACGTTACTTTTTCCAGAAAAAACTATCCAGATGCAGAGATACTGGTCCATCCTGAGTGTGATATTGAGGTACAGGAATTAGCCGATCAGGTGCTCAGCACCGGTGGAATGATGCGTCATGTGGCTGAATCATCGAAGAAAAATTTCCTCATTGGCACTGAAGTAGATATGGTAACCCGTTTACGCAGGGAAAACCCAGATAAACTTATTTATCCCTTGCTGGATAAGGCTATTTGTGAAGACATGAAGTTACACACTCTAAAGAAAGTGAAAGAATCATTGATAGAGGAAAAATTCCTCCTTAAGGTTCCAGAAGAGATAGCTGATCAGGCACGAAGTGCTGTGGAGCGAATGCTGGAAGTAAGCCAGTAATTTAAGTTAATTAAAAATTATATTTAATTGGGTGATATGTATTGAAAATAGATAAATTAGGATTATCTGGAGTTATTCTGATCTTTTTAGGTCTCCTGATCTATGCCACCTCTGCTCTGGATCAGTTGGTGATGATGATCACCTGGCCCATATTATCTGGTTCATCTGAGGGTAAAGCTGTTCTTTTAGTGGTGTTAACAGGCAGTTTTCTCCTTTTCAACTGGTTAATTAACACTACCAAATTTTTATCACCTTTAAAAGAGAAAATCTCCAGTTACAGTCCTGATGGTAAGAACTTCCTTAAATGGACCATTTTGATCATATTGATAACTTTCCTGGTGGGTTTTTTAATTGAATTATCAATCAGATACAGGTATGGAGTGTCTCCATTCACCATCTTCATATC
>JAHKLQ010000230.1 GCA_020854975.1 Methanobacterium sp. | reverse complement strand
TTAATTCAATCAGCGATTTTGTGAGCTGGTTTTACCAAGTTCTTTTCCAGAAATTACATCCTGATTTAGGGGTCCTGGTTTTTGGTTTAAGGTTTCTTTTAAAAATTCACCAGTGTAAGAACCGCTTGCAGCAATCTCTTCAGGAGTTCCCTGGGCAACTACTTTTCCTCCTCCATCTCCACCTTCAGGTCCCAGGTCAATGATATGGTCAGCTGTTTTAATAACATCCAGGTTGTGTTCAATAACCACTACTGTATTCCCACCATCACGTAACCGTCCCAGGACTTGAAGAAGCTTTCTGATATCTGCGAAATGCAGTCCAGTGGTGGGTTCGTCCAGTATGTATAGTGTGCGGCCAGTGCTCTGACGGCTTAATTCTTTAGCCAGTTTCACCCTCTGAGCCTCTCCTCCAGATAAGGTGGTGGCTGGCTGTCCCAGTTTAATGTAACTCAAGCCCACATCATCCAGGGTCTGGAGTTTCTTCTTAATACGAGGAATATTCTCAAAAAACTCCAATGCCTCTTCAACAGTCATATCAAGGACTTCAGAGATGTTTTTACCCTTATAACGGACTTCTAATGTTTCTTTGTTGTACCTTTTACCTTTACAAACCTCACAGGGCACGTAAACATCTGCTAAAAAATGCATCTCAATCTTGATAATACCATCACCAGTACAAGCCTCACATCTTCCTCCTTTAACATTAAAACTGAACCTACCAGGTTTATAACCTCTTTTCTTAGCGGTGGGTGTTTGGGCGAATATCTCCCTGATGTAAGTGAACACTCCAGTATATGTTGCAGGATTAGAGCGAGGGGTACGCCCAATAGGGGACTGGTCAATAATAATAACCTTATCCACGTGTTCTGTGCCGGTGATAGTGTCATGTTTACCGGGGTTCATATGTTTATGGTTCAAAGTACCGTAGAGTCCTTTGTAGAGAACATCATTGATTAAGGTACTTTTACCCGACCCGGAAACTCCAGTGATGCAGGTGAAAACTCCCATAGGAAATTTAACATTAATATTCTGAAGATTATGCTCTTTAGCACCCTTAACTGTTAAATAATTACCATTAGGTTCAGTACGTTGGGATGGTGTGGGTATGGTTTCCTGACGGGAAAGATAATGTCCAGTTACAGATTCTGGATTTTCCATTATCTCCTGAGGAGTGCCAGTGGCACTGATCCAACCGCCATGTTCCCCTGCACCAGGACCAATATCCACCACATAATCTGCAGATAGAATGGTGTCCTCGTCATGCTCCACCACAATAAGGGTGTTTCCAATATCCCGCAATTTTTTAAGGGTTTCTATAAGACGGTGGTTGTCACGTTGATGAAGACCGATACTGGGTTCATCCAGAATGTACAGTACACCCACCAGTTGTGACCCGATCTGAGTGGCTAAACGTATTCGCTGAGCTTCACCGCCCGATAAACTGCCTGAAGACCTTTCCAAAGTAATATAATCCAATCCTACATCTTTCAAGAATTTTAAACGTTCCTTTATTTCCTTTAAAATTTCATGACCAATGAACTCATCCCTCTCAGATAGTTCCAGGTTTTCAAAAAATGTATATGAGTTTTTAATGGGCATTTCCACTACTTGAGGTATGGATTTATCTCCCACAGTCACACTACGGCTTTCAGGTCGCAGTCGAGTACCATTACACGCAGGACACTTATGATCACTCATAAACTGACCCATGTAACTGCGCATGTAATTGGATTTGGTCTCCATATATATCCGTTCCATCCGCCGCACCACACCCTCAAAATAACGATTAACCCGGTGAAGTCTGTTTTTCCTCTGGAAAACGAATTCTATCTTATCAGGAGAACCATAAAGGACGATTTCCTGATATTTCTGGGGCAAATCCTGGAAGGGGGTGTCCATACTGAAACCGTAGTGATCAGCCACCGCCCTTAACATCTGCATGTAATAATTATCCCGATGTTTAGATTTACTCCAGGGAAGAATGGCTCCTTCATTTAGTGAGAGTTCAGAGTCAGGAACCACCAGATCAGCATCGATCTCCAGTTTACTTCCCAGTCCATTACATTCAGGACAGGCCCCATGGGGACTGTTAAAGGAGAACATACGTGGACTGATCTCCTCAAAATTTATACCACAATCAGTACAGGCAAAATGTTCACTGTATACTTTTTCACCATGATTATTTCCAGCTTTATTTTTCCCATCTGGTCCTTTATCTTCATTTTTTTGACTTTTACCTTCCCCATATACTACAATTAAGAGTCCTTCACCCAGTTCCAGAGAGGTTTCTACAGAATCAGCCAGTCTGCTTTCAAAGTCACGGTCATACCGGATCACCAGACGGTCAACCACAACCTCTATGCTGTGTTTGAAGTTTTTCTCCAGCTCAAAATCCTGGTCCAGGGAATAGATTTTGCCATCAACCCTTACCCGTACAAACCCTTTCCTACGCAGTTCTTCAAATACTTTCTGATGTTCCCCCTTCCGATCCCGTACCAAAGGTGCTAAAATCTGTATCTTGGTACCTTCCTCCTCCTGGAGTATGCTATCCACTATCTGACCAGCAGTCTGCTGACTAATGGCCTGACCACACTGGTGACAGTGGGGGGTACCAATACGGGCAAAAAGTAATCTTAAGTAATCGTATATTTCAGTTACAGTCCCCACTGTGGAACGGGGGTTCATCC
>JAHKLQ010000228.1 GCA_020854975.1 Methanobacterium sp. | reverse complement strand
ACAAAAGCATGTTGTCTCATTTTACTATATAATTGTATACCTTGAAAGTTGCATGGAATGTAAACTATATACCTTATTAGGAGTTACTACCTTCAAAGATTTCAAATATTCATGGGGGAATTAGAACGAGTACATCAGAAGCCACCATAAAAGCAGAAAAATATACAACCCGACAGTTGAACCTTGAAATAAAAAAGGCATTAACTGAAGATAAAAAAAGAATTACACTGGAAAAACCAGGTAAATTAGACTCCATAGCAGTAGGATTGGGTGTAGGGATAGATATAATACTTAAAGATGATGTCGGCGACTTTGTAGCAGCACTGAACAATGGAGCTTCTATTCAAATAGACGGAAACGTTGGCCGCTACGTGGGGGATAACATGACCTCAGGAGAGATAATTGTAAAAGGATCAGCCGAGGATGGAGTTGGATTCGGAACCTACAATGGCACCATCGTAGTCTACGGTGATGCAGGAGATGGGGTGGGCCAGCTTAATAAAGGAGGAGTCCTGGTTATAAATGGAAACATGGGAAAACTTGCCGGACTTTACATGCTCAGTGGAGATATCATCGTCACTGGAAACGCTGGAGAGGACACTGGAGACTGGATGATCGGAGGAAATATCTATGTGGCTGGCAACTATCATACTGGAACTAATGCCACTGTAACTGAACTGAATGATGAAGATAAACAGAAATTATCATCAATCTTCAAAATGTATGAGATCGATGCCCAGGCAGATGATTTCATTAAAATTAGACCCCAGGCACTGAGACCATTCTATGGTGATGAGGAGGCATCCAAATGAAACAAATCCTATTAACCGACCCAGAAAAATGTGATGGCTGTAATGAATGTATTGAAGCTTGTGCCGCAGTAAACAAGGAAAGCAGTATCTTCCTACATAAAATGACAGAGGGTTATCAGACCATTGTCTGCCAACAGTGCATCAACCCCTCCTGTATGAGAGGATGCTTTAGAGATGCCATTTATCGGGAAGGGGATGTGGTAAAGATCAATAATGATCTGTGTGTGGGTTGCCGCCTGTGCATGCTCATGTGTCCCATTGGAAGCATCACCTACATGGATGATAAGATGCTTAAATGCGAGCAACAATGCTTGGAATCTGGTGAAGACCAACCAGCATGTGTGAAAGCCTGCACGGAAGGTTGCTTAAGTGTGGTGGATGTTAAAGAATTCGCCACAGGTCTGCAACAGAGTTTTGAAATGGATAACTCCCTGGGAACCAGCACACCCCGAAATTTATCCCCTTCAGGAGACCTTGCCGCTTCAACTGAAGGACTCTGTGTGTTCTGTGGAACATGCGAAATTGTATGTCCCACCAATGCCATCAAAATTGTGGACGACCATGCTGAAATCGATAAAAGTCGCTGTATAATGTGTGGTTCATGTACAGCCGCATGTCCCGTGTTAATACCCACTGGAGCAGGAAGCATATGGGATCCCAGAACAATTGCTGACATCCGTTTTACCTCCAAAGAAGGTAAATATGTCCTGCGTGGTTTTGGTACCGAAAGAAAACTTCCCAGTCTAGATGATATCATAATATTACCTGGACAAGCTTCCATTTCCCCTGTAGATAAATACAGGGAAGCCTGCAATACCAAAGTTATTTTGGGAACCCGTTATGCTGAAAATCCCCTGGAACTGGAAACACCCGTCCTCATTGCAGGTATGTCCTTCGGAGCACTCTCCGAGGAATGTAAACTGGCCATGGCCAAAGGAACCTCCCTGGTAGGTTCATGTGCCAACACTGGTGAAGGAGGAATGCTCCCCAAAGAACGAGAATATGCAGACAAACTCATGGTACAATATTCTTCGGGCCGTTTCGGAGTTTCTGCAGACTACCTCAATGTGGGAGATGCTATTGAGGTCAAAATAGGACAGGGAGCCAAACCAGGTATGGGTGGGCACTTATTAGCTGAAAAAGTCAGCCCTAAAGTGGCTGAAATCAGAGGAATACCTCTGGGAACTGATGCACTCAGCCCTGCACGTTTCCTGGATGCCACCAGACCAGGGGATCTGGCTAAACACATAGAACTCATCCGTGAAGTCACGGACTGGCAAGTGCCCATTGTGGTCAAATTAGGACCTGGAAGGGTGAAAGATGATGTGCAACTGGTTGCAGAAGCCGGTGCAGATATAATATCCGTAGATGGTATGGAAGGGGGTACTGGAGCAGCACCAGAAGTAGTTATTGAACACACAGGAATCCCCACCCTGGCAGCACTGATGGAAGCAGTAAACGGCCTGAAAGAAATCGGAATGAAGGATACCGTGGATCTCATTATCACCGGAGGAATAAGAAGCGGAGCAGATGTGGCCAAATCAATGGCCATAGGGGCAGATGCAGCCTACATAGGAACTGGAGCCATGATCGCCATGGGATGCCGCGCCTGTCGTATGTGCTACACTGGTAAATGTCCAGTGGGAGTGGCCACCCAGGATCCTCTGCTTCGTGAACGTCTAGATGTGGATGTAGCTGCCATGCGAGTGGCTAACTACATAAAATCCATGACAGAAGAGACCAAAATGCTAGCCCAACTGGCAGGTCACGATGATATTCGTAAATTTTCACCTGATGACCTACGAGCCTTAAACAGTGACACAGCAGAGATAACCGGTTTACGCCTTACTGGTCTGTGATCAGGAGAATTTGATAGAAAACAGAGAAATAGGATATTTCTATCATTTTTTTTTTATTTCTTCGATTATTTTTCTTCTGTACTTTTCTATTTTTTGGTTATTTCTATTTTTTCAAGATGAATTAATGTAGAAGATCAAAATACAGACTCATGAAACTAATTAAATCTTAAATAAAAAAGTAGAAAAAAGAAAAAAAATGTTTGTGTATATTAGTTATTCTGTGGCTTCTCCTTCTAAACTGGATGCAAAGATTAGTGCAATTGCTCTGTACATGAACATCATGATGTAAGGCATTATTACCAATGGTAATAGTATGAATCCGATCAGGATGAACATGGTTAACCATCCTATGAGGTATCCTATTCCACCGATTATGCTGATTACTATCAGGGTGACAATGTATTTGCCCCAGCCAATTCTGGAGATATGTTCTAATATTTCGCTGAATCTGAAAGCTGCTCCTAGTTCTCCGTCATAGTATGCCATGTTAGCAATAGCCATTAGTTCAAACAATCCAACAATGAAAGCAACTATTATAAGCACTAGGTACATCACAGCCATCAGACCAAAAGCTGCAGTTGAAACTGCGGTGTACTCTCCGTAAGTAGCGCTCATTCCCAGACCTAAGACTAACATTATTCCATAAATGATCCATATGGGAATGGAGTAAACAATACCTACCACAAAGATTTTCAAACCATCAATGAACATAGCCCCAATTTCATCAAATTCAGGGAGTTCATCAATTCCAGCTAAAGTAGCCTTAATTATTCTAAACACATAACCCATAACCAAAAAGATAGGGATAATCAAAATTGAAGCAATACATATAACACCCAATATCAGCACCTTTCCCCAGTCAGAGGAAGGATACTTAATTGAGTCGGATATAATTTCTCCTATGTCCATGGTTTTTACCTCCATTTTATTATGAATATACCTAATTTTATTTAAGTTCATTCTATAAAAGAATTCCACTGTTAGTATTCACCTTATTAACCAGCCTTAAAAAGAGTTATTCAGATTTGAGAATAATCAACACTTAGACAGAAAGAATAAAAATAAAAAAAAGAAAAAGGGGATTTTTTTGGTTATAATATTTATTCAACCGGTTCAGCTTCCAGACTGGATGCAACCAGCAAGCCTATGGTACGGGATCCGAACATAGCAATGTATGGAGCAATTATTAATGGCAGCAGAATGAAACCAATGAGGATGAACATGGTAAGCATTCCAATTAAAACTCCAATAGCTGCGATTATTATAATTACTATGTAGGTTGCGATGTATTTTCCCCAGCCGATGTTTGCAATGATATCCATGATTTCACTGAAACGGAAGGCTGCACCAATTTCACCGTCGTTATAGGCCATGTTAGCAATAGCAATGATTTCTATTAAACCAACAATGATTCCAACAATTGCAAATACAAGGTTACTTGCTATGATTCCCCAGAACATTGCTGCGTCTAAGGTTGTAGCGGTAGTAGTAACATCCATTGAAGCGCCAATGATCATATTTAAGATCAAAGCTATGATCCATACGGGAATTGCATAAACAATTGCTACCACGAATACTTTCAAACCATCAACGAACATGTCACCAATTTCATCGAAATCAGGTAATTCGTCCATTCCGGCTAATGTGGCTTTTATAATTCTAAATACATATCCATAAACCAGGAATATGGGAACGATCAAAATAGATGCGATCATTATTACTCCTAATATAAGCACCTTCCCCCAACTGGAAGATGGGTACTTAATGGAATCAGATATAATTTCTCCTATGTCCATTGTTTTACCTCCTTTTTGTTAGTGATTATATTATGTTTGTTTTGTTATAAAAAGATAATGGCTTTTTTTCCCAGTATATGTAATAAAAATCCTAAAAAGTGAATAATTGGGGAGATCTTAATAAAAATCTGGATTTTCATTGGTTTTCAAAACCAGAAACAAACAAAAGTCCCAGAGCTCTGGCATATAATAGATAAAGGTAAGGATATATGATCAGAATAAGCAAAGCCCAACCCAGAATAGGTATAAAAATCAGTATGCTTGCTACAACTCCCAAGATTATTCCTACAATGATCATCATCACATACCAGATAATCAGATCCACCCAGCCAATGGCAGATATCCGATCTAACATTTCCCTAAATCGAAATGCGGCTGCGAGTTCACCATCATAATAAGCCATGTTGGCAAGGGCAATGGTGAAGAAAACTCCAAAAACAGCCGCCACAACCAATCCCAGGAAAAATAATCCTCCCATCAAACTGAATACAGTGGTGGGAACTGTTACATCCCCTGTACTTTGAAGGGTTAGTAGGGAACCAATGGAAGCCCAGATACTGAGAAACAGAATAACAAATGGAATTATGAAGTAAAATAGTTGCACCACAAAAACTTTAAAACCATCAATAAGCATAGTTTTCCATTCATCAAAATCAGGAAGCTCATCAACCCCAGCTATAGACCATTTTAAGACTCTGAACAAATAACCCATACATAGGAAAGCGGGAATGATTAGAAAACTTATTAAAAATAATATCCCTAAAATGATCACCTTTTTCCAATCATTTGATGGATACTTTGCAGCATCAGAAGTTAAATAACCTATATCCATACATATTCCTCATAGTTAAGTTCAAAGAGAGTTACTGCTTGAGTTAGTATTAATATCTAATATTTCATAATTTAATTTGTTTAATCCAACATTTCAATTGCTCATTTTATTTATAATATATACTAATGATTTATGGAACTTAAAAAGATTAAATCTTGTATGGGATTAAACCTCTTATGGTAATTCTAAGTATAAGAACGGTTTATCCTACGATAATAGGAATTACTTTAAATTATTAATTAAGCAGTCGCTGTTTTATTATACTTGTTTCCCTTTAATCATTTGGAGGAAACACAAATCTTTAAAAGTAATAATAGTTATAAGAATTAGAAAAATAAGGGAAAATATAGTCAGATATTAGCCAGATATATTTTTATCAGATATATCCTAACTTAACAAATTAAAGATTTATGAATTTTTATTGGTGAATAAATGAAATGGCAAGTTATACTCATAGTAATTCTGGCTATTTTTGGAGTTTATCTTGTTGTTTCAAGTAGTATAAGTCCATTTGAACCAATGGGAAGATTGGGCTTTGTGAAACTAGCTAATCCAGACATGTATCCGGGTCACCCACATTCCCAACTTTTAGCAGAATATGCAAAAGAGAAAGGTTCTAAATGTGCTTTGGTAGTTCATTTTGCAGGTGATTCCAATTATCGTCACTATAAGGAGGGGGATGTGATGATAATAGAAATGGCCTTAATTGATACTCAGGGTACTGGTGCTGCAGATCCCACTGACTATTTAGATTCACTTAAAATAGCATTATTTGGAGTTCCAGATGGCAGATATAAATTTAAAGCTGATGGGATTGTTTTTAATAATTGGAGTGAGGCTCGTGCCTATATCAATAAGATAGCAGCCCAGAATGGTCAGGAGGGGCCTATGCCTATGGTCTGGCATGGTACTGCTCGTTCAGGCAATCCAATATTTGTTCAAGGATGTGGCCTTCCCCTTTACTTCTATATAACCTGGCAGGAGTACGGCAGGTTGGCTGCATATTATTATACCATCACTGGAATGTTTACTCCCTACCTTGATTTACCCTACAGGAACTATGAACTGCAACACGCTTCTGAATTGCAGTATTATTACACCCATCAAATGCTTGATTATAGATAGGTAAGGTTAGATAAAATAAGGTTAGATAAAATAAGGTTAGATAAAATAAGGTTAGATAAAATAAAGAGATTATTAGGCTGTTTATTGCCCATTTAGTCTGCTGAATTATTTAAAATTATTTTTTCAATGAAATTTAAGGGAGCATCAGTTTTAATACCATTAGGGTTGAAATGAGTTCTGGACACTACATATCCTCCTTTTTTAATAGAATCCATAATCTTTTCAAGAGGAGGGGCACTGATCTTTAACTTCCGGCAAACAGCATGCAAATCATAAAATGTTGGAGGAGCATTGGACTCATCATAGCATTTATTTAAGAGTTTCAGGGCTTCATTTTTTCTATTCAGATCTAACTCTGGTAGTATGTTGATCATGCCCTCAATGAAATCAGAGTTATGTAGCTTCCCACACCAGAGAGGACCAGCTACATCCCAAACTTCACCACATTCCTGACATTTTGAGGGTATTCGGGGAGTCATTCCTTTAAAAACTTGCCTATTAAGACATTTGGGGCAATGCGCTATGTATCCTAAGTTTTCAAGGGATTCGTCAGTGTTTTTAGCTCCTTTTCCTACCAGGGCGTACAGGCGCATATAATGTTCTGTGCTGTGGGAGAACTGGAACTTTAGATATTTCTTATATTTAGAGAAAGTGCGACAAAGGAAACCTGCTAATATTCTAAGACCAGTTTCATGGCAATATTCATTTCTAAGGGGTTTAGCACCGTACTTTCTTATGCAAGGCTTTTTATAAGTGCCACATAGAGCTGAAGTGTCAGTGGCAGTAACACAAATCATTCCTCCTGCCCTTAAACTGGCAGCAGCTGATTCAACATAAGGTGCAGGAGTACCAAAAGGATCTATATCCACCACATCAAATTTTCCCCGGCATTTGCGGAGAAACATATTAGCATCATCCCTGTAAACCTTAACATTATCTAATTCATTGTCTGAAATGTTTTCCCGAGTAAGATCCACTGCCAGTGGGTTTAAATCATTCGCCACGGCTAGGGCGACTCCATCTATCTCTTTAGAGTATCTTATCCCCCTGATCCCACTCCCTCCAAAGGTATCACAGATGGTGATATCATGTTCCTGCTCCTGCCGGTACATCTTTAAAGCAGCCACTGACAGATCCCGGTTAAGTTCCATAACTGGATTATAAAAAACAGGGGCACGTGAGGATACTTTCTCAAAATGAGGAATTTTAATCTTTACCTGGCCCTCTTCTACCTGTATGAAATCCATTTTGTAACCTCAAAACAACAATCAAGTAAGTTCATAATCTCAAGTTTTCTTATTAATCTAGTGATAGGTCTTTTTTTATTAGATGGGCTTTAACCTATAAACATTAACCTATTAATATCTCATAAGGAATTAACCTATTAGTTATATATTGGATTAGTGATAATTAAAGAGATTATCATTAGAGTAGGAGAAAGATCATGTCCTCAACCATGTCATCCATACAATTTTTAGAAAATGCTTCTGTGGGTAAAAACAAATGGTGGAGATACGTTTTAACTGTTATCGTATCATTTGTTGGTGGTAGTTTAGTAGCAGGCCTGGCCCTGGCCCTGTTTCTCATAGTATATTCCGTTTTCTTAGCATCGGGTGGGGTGGCTGACATTTCCAACATTATAATGGAAATCATTTCCAGTCCCTTCACTCTGGTAGCTCTTGTAGGAGTTAGTTATACCATATCTTTCTTCTTTTTCTACATCTGCCTGCGATTCATACATCATAAACCATTATTAAAGGTTATTAACACGGTTTCCAGTATGCGCTGGAAGTTGCTACTTAAAGGACTGATATTATGGTTTTTAATCCTGGGAATATTTTCTTTACCCGACCTGATCTTTAATCCGGGAAGTTATCAAATTACCTTCAATCCCAGTACTTTCACTTTACTTCTAGTTTTATGCTTACTAACTTTCCCAATCCAGGCATCATTTGAGGAAGTATTATTCAGAGGGTACCTTATGCAAGGATTCAGTTTATTCTCTAAAAGATTAAGTGGGATTTTTAAATTAAACTGGTTATCTAAACCATGGGTCCCCCTCTTAGTCACTTCTATACTATTTGGATGTGTTCATTTCTGGAATGGAACCAGTTTATACATGGATCTGTCCATTGTGTGTTCTACTTTCATCATAGGCCTGATGTTGGGTATTGTAACTCTGGGAGAAAATGGAATAGAAACTGCCATGGGAATACACATTGCTAACAACCTTTATGTTTCATTATTGTACAATTCTACAGATTCTGGTCTCCCTGGACTCCCATCTGTGGTCACTGCCGAAGCATCAGACCCATTTGCAGGTTTACCTGTTCTGGCTCTGGCAGCCCTCTTAGTAATTATCATCCTATTCTGGAACAGGAAAGATGATTTAATCAGAATCTTCCATTAAAACAGGTGGTTAAAACGAATTTATTTAAACTTTTATCCATGATTATTGGTCCTAGGATGGTGGAGGTATGTTTTTATGAGATGGAATTCAATGGAAGATAGTTAAAAATGCAAGTGATTACATCTAAAATATTTTTTAAAAACCTTTTCATATTGCATGATATGGGAGATTTAAAAAAAGTGATTTAATGAGATTTATCCAATTTTATTATTGAATGTTAGGTGGATTTAATGATACCAATTGCCAAACCGCTTATAGGTAAAGAAGAGATAGAAAAAGTTGAAAAAGTATTAAAATCTGGATTTATAGCTCAGGGACCCAAAGTAGCTGAATTTGAAGAAGCCTTTGCCAGTTATGTGGGAACAGAACACGCAATTGCTGTTAGCTCAGGAACCACAGCATTACACCTGGCACTCCTGGCTGCAGGGGTGGGAGCTGGTGATGAGGTTATAACCACTCCTTTCAGCTTCGCAGCTACGGGTAACTGTGCATTATATGTAGGGGCAAGACCAGTTTTCGTGGATATAGATCCAAAAACCTATAACATTAATCCAGAACTAATCAAAGGAGCTATTACTGAAAAAACCAAAGCAATCCTTCCAGTGCACCTTTACGGCCAACCTGCCCAGATGGACAGCATAAATACCATAGCTGAAGAACATGATCTGGTGGTAATTGAAGATGCTGCCCAGGCCCATGGAGCCATGTTCCAAGATAAAAAGGTGGGATCCCTGGGAGATATGGGATGTTTTAGTTTTTATCCCACTAAAAACATGACCACCAGTGAAGGTGGTATGATAACCACTAACAATCCTGAAATGGCTGATAAGGCCAGAATATTAAGGGCCCATGGTGAAAAAGAACGATATCAACATGAAATTTTAGGGTATAATTTTAGGATGACAGATATTGCTGCTTCTATTGGTCTGGTTCAACTTAAAAAGTTAGATGGGTTTAATCAAAAAAGGATAGAAAATGCAGAATACTTAACAGAACATATTAAGGTCTTAAATGGTATAAAACCGCCATATGTTTCCCCTGAGGTTCGTCATGTTTTCCATCAGTACACCATAAGAGTTGAAGATGGGAAACGGAAGTATATAATGGAATACCTGAACCAGGAAGGAATTGGAACCGGAATACATTATCCCATTCCTATTTATAAACAAAAACTTTATCAGGACTTAGGATATCATGATAAATGTCCTGAAACTGAAAAAGCTGCATCGGAAGTTCTTTCCTTACCAGTTCATCCAGCATTATCCATAGAAGAACTGGAGAAGATCGTAATTTCATTAGAAGCAGGGTCAGAAAATATATAATAACTTAATAGGGTTATCCTATTTTTTTTTAATTTTTAAACATCATATATCCATTAATCTTATCCAATTAATCATGGGGCAATGTTTAAACTAGTGGGAATAATGATTAAGGATAAAATATAAATTAGAATTTTATTTAGGTTTGAAATTGGAAGTTCGTGTGGATTATAATTCTTTTTCCAAATTCCCCATTTTATCCTAGTTTTTCTTCTACTGAACGTACTTTGTCAGCCAGGGTCCGTTTGCGATCTCTACGATCATCGATATTGACACTGGTTACCACCCGATCCATTCCCTCATTAAAAATTGCTTCATGAGCACTTTTAATGGCATTGAACAGTTCATCGGTATTTTCAGCTTCCAGTAGAGTTCCCATGCCACTTACCTCATACTTTATACCAGTTTCATCCAAAGCAGCCACAGCAGCAGCCACATATTTACTGAGACTGGTCCCAGAGGTACCTATAGGGATTATTATCAGTTCTGCTGATATCATAAGTATATTTATGTTCCCAGATCATATAATTTTTATGAAACACCTGGATCGCCATAACTTCAACCAGGAACTTGAGAAAAAGGTTAAAAAAGTCATAAACGATCATGGTCTTATAAATGATCATGATAAGGTGGCTGTGGCACTTTCCGGGGGAAAAGACAGCGTATTAACATTGCATATTCTTAATAAAATTCGAAAAGAATCTGATTTTAATTTTAAACTTTTAGCTATTGCTGTTGATGAAGGGATCCATGGTTATCGTGAGGATGGAATTAGATCTGCCAGAAATAATTCATATAAATTAGGAGTGGATCTTTATGAGGTGTCCTTAAAAAATGAACTGGGTTTCACCCTGGACCAGGTGGCTAAGTTTTACCAGACTGCCTGTGTCCCCTGTGGTGTGTTCAGACGTTATCTGTTAAACAGGACTGCTTATGAGTTAGGGGTGGATAAGTTGGCCACGGGTCATAATCTGGATGATGAGGTACAGTCCTTTTTAATGAGTTTCGCCAGGGCAGATGTGCGGCGTTTTGGTAAGTTCGGACCAAAACAGGAACGTATCCACCCTAAAATGGTCCCCCGTATAAAACCACTATGGCTCATACCAGAAAAAGAGGTGGGACTATGGGCAGTGTCAAATGAGGTGGATGTGCACCTGGCTGAATGTCCCTACGCATATCAATCCCTCCGCTCCCGGTTAAAAAATTATTTAAACAGTTTAGAAGAGGAAAGACCCGGCACTAAACTTAACTTTCTTAAATTTTTCCAAAAAAACCTAAAAATAGGTAAAAGGGATGTTAAACTCTATGAATGCCAGATATGTGGCCAACCATCATCTGCTTCCACCTGCAAAGTCTGTGAGATGAGTGAACATATAAAGCAAGAAATGAAGCTAAATAAAGAAGATAGAGAAAATAAATAAAAATATGTAGGGATGAAAAATTAATATAAATGTGTTTAAGGGGTTAAATGGCCAAACGAGTTACAGTTCCCACACCTTTACTTTTACCCTCACGGAATATGAGTTTTTGACCTTCACGGATGGCAAAGGGATGATATTTGAATCTCATTCTAATCTGCCCAGTATCTCCTGCAGATAAATATTCATGGTTAAGGGGTCGGAAACAAGTGGTTTCTGCTATGGTTTCAATGTGGGTTATGCACTCATAACCTTCCTTAATAGTAGTGGGATGTACCAGGATAGCTACATCTGCATCAAATTCCCTCACTGCCAGTGGATGATAATCATGATGGCATAAAATCATTCCTCTCCTAATTTCATCCATTTCCACTCCAGTGATGGAGATGCCAACAACTTCTCCCACAGCAGCACTTTCTTTACGATAATGATGCATTTCTATGGTCTTAACACTCACCGGAAGAAAATCACCCGAATTGAAGGGGCCCAAAATAAGTTTCTCACCTTTTTTAACTTTACCTTGACGGATAGTGCCACTCACCACAGTTCCCACACCAATGACAGAGTATATTTTGTCAATGTACATCATAAATGGTTTTTTAGAGTCTTCCTCATGTGATGGGGTTTTTAGGCGGGAAAAAATCCGATCCAATAGTTCTAATCCTTCACCAGTAACTGCTGATACTTTAACAACTGGCACCAGGTGATGGTTCATGTTTTCTGTTAGAAAATCTGCATCCTGTGGAGTTTTCACCATATAAGGTATTCGTCCCACCAGCTTCAACAGGTCAAAAATCTCCTGACGAACAGTTTTAACCCTTTCCGGGGTCACCATATCGATTTTTGTCATTACCACTATGACTGGTAAGTCCATAGCCAAGATAATACCCAGATGTTCGCGGGTGATATGGGTTGGTCCCTGATCAGCTGCCACCACCAGGAGGCCATGGCTCAGTTTCTGCCCCACAATACCCCTTATAGTAGTGCGGAGCCAGGGTTCATGACCCACAGTGTCCACAAAAGAAATCAGTTTATCACATTTTTCAACCATAAGTGCTTTATCGCGCTTGTTAAGGGGGTTCTTAATCCGTACGGGTTCTCCATTTTTAAAGCCGTAAACTGCGAAAGATAGATCAGCAGACAGACCACGTTCTATTTCGTGTTTTTGAACATCTAAAAATATTCTGGTGCTTCCTGCGCCACTATCCAGTGATCCAGTGGTTAAAGTTCCTACCAGGGTGCTTTTCCCATGGTCAACGTGTCCGGCAACTCCAATTAACAGGTGATCTGGTTTATTAGTAGGAAAACGGCTGATAATCACTTTAGCTACTTCACCCTTCATTGCCTTTTCAGTTTCCACATTTACTATTTTTGCCTTAACATCACGGGCAATTTCACCTAAAACATATAATGATTCATCTATTTCGGGTTTTCCAAGTCCCAAAAGCTGACCATCATCAGTAACTCCAATAAAATAAATTGCTTCCCCATTTCCCCTTTCCAGACGGTACTTCATCTGGGATGCCAGTTGCTGTTTGCGCTCAGTAACTAGATGAGTATTAGAATTAAGATTTTCTTTGAATTCTATGTTTTTTCTCTCACCATCTCTGGTGAGATTTGAGAAATTACCATTGCTCATGTTACCCATTAACTTCATTAAGTTATATTTGAGCTATTACATCGGGATTTTTGATATTTTATTTCTATATGTATATTTCCAATAATATTATCATCATCACCTATAAAAAAATAGACCTTTATTGATATAATTAGTTGGGAGGTAGGATGGATTATAACTTATCCGCTGTGGTAAAAAGAGCCCCACCATACTTTTCTTCCTGAAGTTCTTGCACAATTTCAGCAGCATTCTTGGCTTCTTCAGTTTTGGTTATGATTCTTCTTTCAGCAACTTTCAAATTCTTCCCACAGACACATTTTTTCTGAACTACACCCTCTTTGGCGTAAGTGGCCCGTCCACAATCACATCGGAATATCAGGTACATCTAAATCAACTCATGTATTCCCTTACTCGTTATTTATGTTCCCACTATTCTAATCCATTTCATTTTAATCCATTATTATTTGAATATAATCATTAATTCACATGCCCATTATTTTACCTGCCATAGGCCATAATACGTTGGTTATGGAAATAAAAACCCCAATACTGCAACCAATATTGGCTCCCACTACCACCAGAAGGATTCGGAAGAGATTATTATCCCAGAGGTCTCTTAAACTTTCACTTTTGGTTAATCCTGCCAGATCATCCATGGACACTCCCCGCAATTTTGCTTCCACTATGCCTGCAAACCAACCTGCTGCTAAGAGAGGATGTATTGCGGTAAAAGGTGCAACAATAAACGCAGTTATGGCTGAGGGAATTTTAGACCCAGCCAGTAATGATCCCAAAAACCCCAAACCACCAGTGAGAAGAACAAACTCCAGAAGCCCTCCCTGGACGTTAATACCTTTTAAAAATGCCACTACGAATATTATGACAAATAATGCAGGGATGGCAAATAAAATCACCTTAGTGAATGTTATTTTTGGTTCTTTTAACTCTAAAAGTTGGTGAATTGGAGGTATATCTTCAGGATGTTCCATATTTTTCAGAATACCCTTCTTATGTCCAGCTCCCACCACAGCCACTACATCTCCTTCAATATTAAGTAACATCCTGGCCATGTAAGCATCTCTTTCTTTTACCAGAACTTCGTAGGCCTGGGGAGACATCTCCTGGAAGTATCCCATAACTTCCTCCAGTACATCGCCGTGTTTTATACTTTCAATATCTTCAATAGCCTCATCATCGGTGAAAAATGATGCAATGATACTGTAAACAAATTTAGCTTTTTCCCAGAAGCTCATACGATTCAAAGCCCGTTTAAGGGTTATTTGAATATCACGATCAATAAGTGCCACCCTAGCTCCGGCTTCTTCAGCTGCTTCAGCCGCAGCCAGCATCTCTGAACCTGGTTTAACGCCTAAATCCTCCCCTATCTTCTTTTGGAAATAACTGAGAAATCCACTCACCAAAAACATGGTTAAATTATTTCCTTTCAATATTTCCCGTATTTTTATCTCTTTATCCTGCTGGACGCCATTTTTCTCATTGAGAAGATTCTGATAACGGGCAGCATCAAGCTCCACGGCTACTACATCTGGTTTAGATTCTAATATGGTATTTTTTACTTCTTCCACGCTTTTTTCAGAGACGTGCGCTGTACCAATAATGGTTAAATTGTCAGATGCCATTAAATCACTCTAAAATTCAAGTATAAATTATTCATAATTATGTTTCAAGTAAAACATTTTGATAATATTTTTAGATAATTTTTCAGATATTTTGATATGAGCCTATAAATATAATATGCTCATATAAAAAGTTTCCCTTCTTTTTATTTAAAAATCCTATTCTAAAATGGTTATAATCCCATCTTTAAATTGGGGCACTATCTGTGAAATATCCCGCTGAAGACAGAAGTCCACATCCTTTTTGAATCCTAATTCTCGGAGTCTTTTTGCTGATCTAGAGTTTTTAACATGTTGATCTACTATTTCAGGGTTTTGAATGGCTAAACATGCTGCCTGGGCCATTTCATCCAGATCTTGGTCTTGAAGATGGGAAATTATTTCACCAGCACCCAGAAAGTCTTCTATGGCAAAGTTTCCTCTTACTCCGGCCATCACTACTTCTATATGTTCAACAGCTAATTTTTTGGCTTTTTGGGCAACTGCATGTGCATTTATAAATGAGCCTATAATGGTTTGGCCAGTGATACCCTGCAGTATTCGGGTTCCATTACTGGTGGTGATAATCAGAGTTTTACCAGATAATTCACGGATTTCCAAGGGAGAATTACCTGCATCAAACCCTTCAATAGTGGCTCCTCCTCTTTCACCAGCCAAAAAGGCTTGATGCTCTCCGACCATTGCAAGAGCTTCTTCTATTTCCAGTGTAGGGATAATGTAAGGAATTTTTTCCAGGGCAATGGTGATGGTGGTGCTGGCGCGCAGAACATCCACCATAATAGCCACATCTTGAGAAAATGATCTCTCTAAACTCAGGGAAACCCGCATTTTAACACCAAAAAGAGATAGTATAAGAGAAAAAAATAAAGATTTTTATTATTCTTTTTTTATTTTATTCCGGAATTTTCTCGGCAAAAGCGAATCTTCTCCGCACCGAGGTTATCCGAACCTTAACCTCATCACCTTCCTTTGTTTCAGGCACGAAGACCACAAAACCCTCAATTCGGGTGATACCATCTCCTTCCTTACCCACATCCTCAATTTTAACTTCGTATTCTTCCCCTTCTTTTATAGGGGCTGTTTTTGGAGTTTCATCTGCACCAAACAATTCATTCACATCCCGAGACCACTATAAAACAGTCTTGTTATGTTCGTTTTTTGTTTAATTTATTATTTAAATTCTTTGGTAGCCCTATTCAGCTACTTAATAAAAAATTCAGTTAGTATGAATAGAAAAGCATGGTAGTAAATTTTTTTTAATTTTTCTTGCTTATTTTTAAGTATCATATCATATTAAATTAATAATTGTATTATTATGAATTAAAATTCACTATTTTCGTTTTTAATTCAGTCAAAAACTCAGTAAAAATTAGATATGGACTTCAAAATGATAGGACCTTTATTAAATAATTATATTAAATATTAATTGGTATACATCCAACTTTAAACAGAAATTTTGAGGAGTACTCATGAAAATTTATACCACTCCCATGTGTCAGGAAGTAGTCAGACTAGCTGGAGTTTCCCAATACACTGTAAAGCAGGATAACAATTTCCAAGGAGCTGATCTGGTCATTGTTCTTTCTGAAACAGAAACAAACACTCCATCCATCAAAATCAAGTTAAACACATTTAAACAGATATATGAAAGTATTGATCGGATTTCAAGCAGGTTAAAAACGGAAAAACTACATATGGATCAATTTAAAGAAGATTATTCCAATTATGTTAATCCTGAAGGGGATTTGTTGGATGAAAGGAAAAAAATAAAAGTTAAGGTGTACTCAAATTTTATAAGAGAAATAGTGGAGGACATGGGATTTTCCCTGGTCGAAGAGAAACCTGACTTTCTGGTCTTTCCAGATTATATGAAAGACACTCCTAATACTGATATTAAGAATGAAATAGAATTTATGGGAAATCAGGCTGTGGAAATACCATCTCATAAAAATGCACCCCTCCATCCTCTGAAAAGAGCCAAAATGCGATATGATATTCTGGAGAATAGATTATGTATGAAACCCTAAGTTATATTGGTGGAGTTCACAAGCATGAAGAAATGACGGAACTTATTGAGGATCTGGGGGGTTTTGTGCTGCAGGAGACCACCAGTCAAATGGATCTGGTCCTGACTCTGGCGGTGCCTATAGAAGATGTGAAAAAGGTAGATGAAAAAGCCAGGGAACTGTTGGGAGTAATTAAAATAGCACCCATGGCAGGGACAGAAATTGCCATTGTATCACCAACACTGGCCCGTCAACATCTCCCCCACTCTGCCTGTGACATATCAGAGTACCTCCGGCGTTATGGGGCTAAGGATAACATGATCGGATTGTCTCGTGGTGCAGGGAAGGGAATAGCACGTATCTCTGAGGATGAAAAAAGACTCATTGAAGAACATGATCTGGCAGTTTTTGCCCTAGGAAGTTTTCGAGAATGCCTCATGAACAAAACACACCTTTTCAACGATATAGAAATACCGGTGGTAGTTACTGGAGCTCCAGAAATGGATTTAGATGACTTACCAGGGGCTACAGCTTATGTGAGTGGGTTGGGGAGGATTCCACGTCGTTTAAAAAGGGGTGAAAACATCCGGGCACTCAAGAACCTGGCGGAAGTCGTGGAGGATATCATTGACACTCGCCGGAAGGAAATGATGGATGATCCACCTATTGTACCATCCATACTGGTTAAAACTGAAATAGAAAATCAGATACCTGCAGTAGAAAAAATTTATTCACCTGCACCAGTGGTAAGTCAACTGGATGGAGTCCGAGTAAAACTGGACTTTGACACTTATAAAGATGAGATCGCGGAAGTGATGGTAAATGATTACAGTCTGGGAGATGTTTCTGAAATTAAAAAATCCATGATGTACGACTATACTTTGGTGAAGCTCCTTCCTGAAACTTCCATAATTTAAATTATAAAAATTCAAAATTATTTTTTCCACGTACATTTAAGATTAAAAACTATGATCAATAGACCATTAATTCAATTAACCATTTAGGATTGGCAGTTAAATGAGAAGAATTCTCCAGTATTTAATGTTTATATCCTTTTTTTTCGTGGGATTCTTAGTCCTTAATTATTATGTTTTTTTTGGAATGTCATTTCTACTGGGTCTACCTATGGATAATGGATTTTACATCATTATGTTAATTGCAGCCATGTCTTATCCTGTGGCCACTATGATTGAAAGGATGGTTTCCAATACTTTTACACGTGTATTTTACACTGCAGCCTCAGCATGGATGGGAATATCATTTTATCTTTTGTTTTTCCTCATCATTTATGCAGTGTTGTCTTTATTTTTCAAAGTACCTCGTGAAAGTTCAGGAATTTTAATTGCCATATTAACTACAGTAATCAGTGCATATGCTATATATAACAGTTATCTATTAAAGAATTCAGAGATTGAACTATCTTTAAATGGTTTAAAAGAAGATTTAAGGGCAGTACATCTTAGTGATATTCATATTGGTTCGATTCGGAATTCAGGTTACCTGGAGAGAATAGTCCATGAAACCAATAAGTTAAACCCGGATGTGGTGTTTATAACTGGAGACATGGTTGATGGCAGTGCACGATTACATAAACACACATTCAAGGCTATAAACAGTTTAAAAGCCCCAACATTTTTTGTTACGGGTAATCATGAAACCTATGAAGGCTTAGATGAGGTTTTCAGGGTGCTTGAATCCACAAAACTGAAAATTCTCCAAAATGAGCTGGTTGAATTTAGGGGTATGCAGGTTATTGGGGTGGGGTATTCTTTTGAAAGAAACCATCTTAAAAACACCCTTTCTCAACTGGAAATTAAAGATGAAAAACCATCAATTCTCCTGTACCACCTTCCCCGGGAATTGAAGGAAGCCAGTGAGGCAGGGATCAATCTGCAACTATCCGGCCACACTCATAATGGTCAGATGATACCATTCAATTTCCTGGTTAAATTGATTTTCCCTTATATCAGTGGATTATACGAGTACCAGGAAACTCGACTGTATGTATCTCAGGGTACAGGAACATGGGGTCCTCCTATGAGATTAGGTTCCAGGTGTGAGATGACTTTAATCAAATTAAAAGCTATTAATTAAAATAATTATTTTTTCTCTTTATGCACTATTTTTATATTAATAGATTTTCCGGTACATCCTGGGCAGTTTTTGCAGTCATGTTTGAATAGGGAAAGGAAGGGTTTAAGGAGGTTATCTATTTTTTTCATTTTTTTCCTCTTTTTTAATATCAACTATGATTCTATATCCACTGTAATTTTAGTAGTTCAGTGAATAAGGAATTATTAACAGGTTTAATTTAATATCAGATTGAGTATGGTTCCGGTGATTATGGCAATGAAAAGCATTAAAACAACAGTTTTAAGCATATCTTTAATTCCCAGTTCTTTTATCAGGACAATGAAGGTTGCTATGCATGGGAAACTGGATGCTAAAACCGTACAGGCCACCACAAGTTGTGTGGGGCTTAAGTTTAAGGGTGCAAGCATGGCTGTTGCCAGGTCTTTCCTTAGAAAGCCCATAATTAGAGCATCAATGGCTTGATTGGGAAGTCCCAACATTTGGGACATGATGGGGGCCAGTAAATTGGAGAGGGCACTCATTATTCCCACCAAATATAAGATGTTAATGGCTAGTATCCCTAGAAACACAAAGGGTAAGGCCTCTATCAGGAATCCCCTCACTCTCATCCAGGTTTTTTTAAGTAAGGTCCCCATATGGGGTATACGGTATGGGGGGATTTCAAAAAAGATCTCTGGACTTTCTCCTTTTAATAAAAAGTTCAAAATGGATCCCATGATTATGAAAAGTAGGAGCAGTGTTCCATACACCATAAAGATATACTGGATGCCATATTTACCTAATAAACCTATGATAACTGCTGTTTGGGCCATACAGGGGACTGATATGGCGATAAGTGTCGCGGCTATGAATTTTTCTCTTTTCCCTTCCAGGATTCTGGTGGAAAGCATGGCCGGAACATTACAGCCAAAGCCAAGAACAATGGGTATGGTGGCATAGCCATGCAATCCTAGTTTATGCATTATACTATCCAATAGGACTGCAAGACGAGGAAGATAACCAAAATCCTCTAAAAATCCTAAAACAAGATAGAATGAGAGGATATAGGGTAAAACAACAGCAAATATCACATAAATTCCGGTGGTTAATAAGCCGAAAGAAGTTTCATATTCATATCCACTACCAATCAGGATATCATGGATGAAACCCGTGGGAATAAAGTTTTCCACTACACTGGTAATGAAAGGTCCATAATACTGATAATATAAGGGATCTAGAATATAATTGATTAAGAGTTCTCCAAACCCTATTACAACTTGCATGGTGATGAATATCACTATTATGGCTATTATGATTCCTGAAAGCGGTCTTACTGATGCATCTTCTAATTTTTCCAGTAGAGAGGGGTGGCGGTGTTCTATTTTCTGAACTCCGGATAATATTTCTCCTATAAAAGCCCATTTTTCACTATCATCCATTTTGGGGATTTTAGAAAGTTGTTTATCTTTTTTTATTGTTGTTTCATTTACAATATTAACTAAATCTTTTATGCCTTCACCAGTAACAGCCACTGCAGGGATAACATTAATTCCAGTGATTTTATTGAGTTTTTCCAGATTCACATGTATTCCTTTTCTTTTGGCAGCATCCCACATGTTAAGCACTATCACAGTGGGAATGTTATGTTCTAGAATCTGTAGGGTTAGATAAAGGTTTCTTTCTAGGTTAGTGGCATCTAAAACATTGATTATTAAGTCAGGTTTTTCATTGAAAAACATATCCCTGGCTACTTCTTCAGCTTTACAGGAGGGGGATAAAGAATAAGTTCCAGGCACGTCTATGATGTCCATTTCATTTTGGCCTATTTTAAGCTGGCCTTTGGTGTATCCTACAGTGGTGCCAGGATAATTTGATTGGATAACGTTTACTCCGGTTAATCTGGAGAAAACAACACTCTTACCCACATTAGGATTGCCCATGAGCAGTATTTTCTTCAAATCTCTTCCACCCATACTTTTTTTGCCATTCCCTGGCCTATAGCCATTTTACAGCCTTCTATCTCTAGGACTACTGGGCCACGTAAAGGTGCTGCGCATGTTTTTCTAATAGTTTTCCCTTCCCGAATGTTCATCACTTCTAAACGATTTTTTAAACCGGGACCTCCTTCAATTTTCTGGATTATTGCTTTTTTCCCGTTTTTAAGTTCTACTAATGTGATCATAATACACCTCAAATGTTAGACTAACCTAACTTTCCTTTTTCACCTATTTATAATTTTAAGATAGAATTCAAATAAAAAATAATTAGTTATATTTATTTAATCAACGTATAAATGGATTTATAAATCTGGTTTTCCAATTACAAATTAATATGTTACTTTTTAAGATAAATATGATGGTATGGGTGTGTTTAATGGTTAATCTTGTTTATAATTTTGTTTTCTATTTGTGGTTAATTATGGGATTGGGTAAAGTTTATATATTGTTTTGAATATATATTCATAACATGTCTAGGCCCAGAAGATTTAGTTTAATATTGGGAAAACCAAGAGTATGTCGTTTTACTCCTGATACACCTCATGATGGGGAGGTTGAACCATTAAATGTAACAATGGAAGAGTTTGAGTCTTTAAGACTTAAGGATTATCAGGAAATCCAACAGAAAAAGGCAGCAGAAATTATGAATATTTCTCAACCCACTTTTCACCGTACTCTTAATTCCGCCCGTAGAAAGATCTCCAGGGCCCTAGTCGAAGGTAAAATCATTCAAATAAAAGGAGGAGATTATTTTATGGATAAAAGAAGATATTTATGTAAAAATTGCGGTTTCGAATGGCAGAGTGCCAGTAAAGAATATGATAAATGTCCAGATTGTGATTCTGAAAATATAGAACAAATTGTGGTTGCAGATTCCCAGGGTACCATACAACCAGGATTAGGAAGAAGAAGAGGGGCTGGTGGTATGGGAATGGGAGCTGGACCTCCAAGAGTCTGCAAATGTCCGCAATGTGGTTACGAATCACCGAAAAATCCTGGAATTCCCTGTCGTGATGTGAAGTGCCCTAAATGTGGTATTCCACTTTGCGGTTCTGATTAAGCCATTTATAGGAGGAAAAAGTAATGGTGCTAATATGCATTCCCAGTCTCGATAAAAATGGACTAAAAGGAGAAATATCCCAACATCTGGGAAAAACTCCTTATTTTGTTTTAATAAGATGGGAAAATGATGAAATAGAAGATTTGCAGGTTTTAGAGAGCAAAGGAAAACATATGGGTGGAGGTATGACTCCTGGTGAGTTCATCACTGGTTCTGGAGCTGAAGCACTTTTATGTGGTAATTTGGGTTCTAAAGCCATTCAAATGATCCAAAGTGCTGGAATTAACGTTTATGTGGGAGCAACTGGAACAGTAATTGACGCCCTACAAGATTGGGCAGAAGGAAAACTGCAAAAGGCTAACCAAGATTCAGCATGCGCAGATGGTCATGTTTAAACAGTAAATCATGGTTAGTGCATGAAACTCTCCAGAAAAACATCTAATTCCAGTAAAAAACAATTATTTATTATTTAGGTGAATTCTAAGATAAACTCACAAAGTCATGAATTGAATGGGATGATTTTTTTGAAATCAAATACAGAAGAAACAACTATAACAGAATCAATTACTGAAGAAGAACATAAAAAACTCCTAATGCAACAAGAAATTACCATAGTAAAGCGGATGAGTAATATTTCTCATAAAATCGCGGTAATGAGTGGTAAAGGGGGAGTAGGAAAATCAACCATCGCTGTCAATTTGGCAGCGGCATTTGCCTTAAAAAACTACCAAACAGGCTTAATGGATGTGGATTTGCACGGACCGGATGTTCCTCATATGTTAGGAGTAGAACATGCCGTTTTAGGGCAATCGCCCCAGGGAATATTGCCTGTTAAGGTAAGAGAGAATCTGGAAGTTTTATCTATAGAATTCATGTTACCCTCCAAAGGATCCCCAGTGATTTGGAGAGGGCCTAAAAAAACCGGAGCCATAAGACAATTCTTGTCTGATGTTTCCTGGGGAAAACTGGACATGTTGGTTATTGATAATCCTCCAGGAACAGGCGATGAGCCTTTAACCGTACTACAATCAATCCAACCTCTGGATGGAGTAGTCATGGTAACCACTCCCCAGGCTGTGGCAGGAGAAGATGTTAGAAAATGTGTTAACATGGTGAAAGGACTGAAGATCCCAGTTTTAGGAATCATAGAGAACATGTCTGGATTTACCTGTCCGCACTGCCAACAAGAAATTGATATTTTTGGAAAAGGAGAAGGGAAGGAACTGGCAGAAGAATTGGAAATACCATACTTAGGAAGTTTGCCTATGGAAATTCAGGTTAGAGAAAACTCAGACCAGGGTAAACCTTTCATTTTTGCTGATCCACAATCCCAAATATCCCAAAATTTCATGGAAATAGTTTCTGAAATTGAAAATAAGCTTCAAAATTAATCCAAAACAAAATTATGTTATTAAAAATATATTATTTAAAGAGGTGATTGGATGAAAGTAGCAATAGCTGCCAGTGGAGATAGTCTTGATTCACAGGCCAGTCCTGTATTCGGAAGATGCTCCCATTTGATAGTGGTAAATATAGAGAATGGAGAATTCAAAGATGTTAAGGCCATACCCAACCCTGCCACAGTAGAAGGTGGAGGAGCTGGGATAAAAACTGCTAGAATAGTAGGGGATGAAGGGGCAGAAGCCCTAATATCGGGTTCAGTGGGTCCTAATGCTTCTGAAGTTTTAAGCCAACTGAGTATAAAAGCCTATCAGATGGTTCCTGGAACAGTAAAACAAAATTTAACCCTTATATCTGAGGGTAAACTGGAAGAACTTACTCCCTCAGCTCCTCGAGGACGTGGTCTGGGAATGGGGGGAAGAGGAAGACGTTAATCTGAAGCAAGAGAGTATCGGATTATCCGGGATTAGATTATCCTGAAATAATACAGGACATATGGATATTACTATAAATAAATAACCACAGGAAGTTACCATGAAAATAGCCATAACGGGTGGAAAAGGGGGTACTGGTAAATCAACAATATCAACAGCTTTAGCTCTTGAAATAGCAAATTATAAGAAGGTATTGTTAGTTGATGTTGATGTTGAATGCCCTGATGATCATATAATTCTTTCAACAACCCGAGAAAAGCTGGAAGATGTTTATGCCCTGCTTCCCACTTTTAACCAAGAAAAATGTTTGAAGTGTGGACGCTGCGCTGAAGTCTGCAAAGAAAACGCAGTGGTATTTGTTAAGGACAGATATCCATTCATAGTCTCTGGACAGTGCAATGGTTGTGGTGCTTGTCTTTTAACCTGCCCCTCAGGAGCCCTGGGGGAGGGTCAGCAAGTAATTGGATCCATATATCAGGGTAAATGCCAACAACTCCATGAACATGAGAAGGACCATCTCCTTTTGGTGTGGGGTGAGATTGAAATTGGTTGTGAAAACACATCTTTAGTGGTCAATGCCACTAGGAAATACGCTACGGATCATTTCTCTGATTATGACTATTTTTTAATAGATACCGCTGCAGGAACACATTGCAACGTGATTTCTGCCATGCTCGATGCAGATTTGGCTCTGGCAGTGACAGAACCCACTCCCCTTGGAAAACATGACCTGGAACTGATCCTTCAACTACTGGACATCATGCAGTTACCTGCCCAGATAATCATTAACAAATCAGATATAGGTGATTTAAACCTTATTGGAGAGGTTTCACGGGATAAAAATGTTCCAATAATACAGAAAATTCCATATGAAAGGAATATATTAAAAAAACACTCCCGGGGTCAACCAGTGGTTCATAAAAATATTGAAGAACTTGCTTATTCCTTAATAGGGATGAGAACATAGGGTGGAGAGCACAAAAAAATGAAAACCATTACCATACTATCGGGAAAAGGAGGAGCTGGAAAAAGTACTTTAACTGCCTCCTTATCTGTAATGTTAGCATTGGATAATAAAATAGTGGCTGTTGATTGCGACGCTGATGCACCCAATTTAGCTCTGGTTTTAGGTCTGGAAGAGAAGAATTTTGATACATGGGAATCATTAACCACCGGTGAAAAAATCCAGTTCTCCCCAGAGAAATGCAAAACACTTAAATTCTGCCCTAAATGCCAGGGGCTTAAAAAATGTGTAGATGTTTGTAATTATTCAGCCATCACCTGGAATGATGAGAAAGACCTTCCTGAAATTAACGAATTATTATGTGTTGGCTGTGGGGCCTGTCAATTAGCCTGCCCAACAGGAGCTTTCGAACTCAAAAAAGTTGAAAACGCCAAAATAGGTGTTGGAAAAACTCAGTATGGATTTCCCATAGTTTCAGGACAGCTTAAAATAGGAGAATCAGGTTCAGGAAAAGTGGTAAATGCACTTCGAGTGAAAGCCTCAGAAATTGCAGAAAACATCCAAGCAGATTACATGATTCTAGATGCAGCTGCCGGGATCGGCTGCCCAGTCATTGCCTCAGTAAGGGGAAGTGACTATATAATACTTGTAACTGAACCAACCCCTGTAGCCTTTGGAGATCTTAAAAGAGCCATAAAACTGATTGATCATTTTAATATTCCTTGTGGGGCAGTTATCAATCGTTGCGGAATCAACAGGGACTTCGCCAACCATCTGCAGGACTACTTCCAGGAAAACCAGATCCCACTACTGGGGATGATACCTTATGATATTAGATTTGTGAAGGCATTGATTAATTTAAAGCCCGCAGTAGTTTATGAACCCAATTTTAAGATGATTTTTGAAGATATAATGAATAATTGTCTGTTGGATATGCAGGAAACTCCCTAATTTTAGTGGAGTACACTTAGGGTATGGCTTAGAAGTTTATTAGGATCCAGAGGAGGTTAAGTTTAATAATGGAAAATGGAGCTTTTGATGGCTTAACTAACCGGTTTAAAAAGGGTGAAAGAGCAGCAAAATATTCTACACTTACTAATCTAGGTTTAAGTATTATTAAAGGAGTTTTTGGGCTGTTATCAGGTAGTGTGGCCCTTATGGCTGATTCAATTCATTCTTTTTCCGATATTTTTGCTTCTTTAGCTGTTTATATTGGGCTTAAACTTTCTCAACGAAAACCAGACCAGAAATTTCCCTATGGTTATTACAAAGCAGAAACAATGTCTTCCCTTATCATCGCTGTGGTGATCGTGTTCAGTGGTTTGGAAGTAATAATGGAATCTGTACAGGGAATAATAAATCCTCAACCGTTGAAAATACCATTCATTGCCATTTTAGTCGCTGCTATTTCAGTCGCTGTTTCCTTCCTCCTGGCCCGTTATGAACAGAAAGTGGGGGAAGAAATAGAATCTCCGGCTCTTTTAGGAGATGCAAAACATAGTCTTGTTGATGTTTTTTCATCGTTACTGGTTTTTGCAGGAATAGTAGCCTCATACATTGGTTATTTAAGTCTGCAGGGAGTAGCAGGATTATTAGTTTCTTTACTGATTATTTGGATGGGTTTGAAGATAGGTAAAAATGCTGTGCTAGTGCTCCTAGATGCCACTTTAGATCCAGAAACAGTGGAACGCATCAAAGATCTGGCATTAGCTGTGGAGGGAGTAGAAGGTGTCCATGAAGTTCGAGTAAGAAGTTCAGGACCTTATATTTTCTCAGAACTCCACTTAGAGACAAAAAAAGACTTATCCGTTGAAAAAGCACACGAAATTTCAGAAAAAGTAGAAAAAACGGTCAAAAATGAAGTAAAAGAACTAGAAACACTTCTGGTACAAATAGAACCTGTTAAAAAGAATACGCTGAGGTATGCCCTTCCAGTGGAAACCAGTGAAGGTCTACAATCAACCCCATCCCAACATTTTGGGAAAGCACCATATTTCCTTATATGGGATGTTAGTAACGGAGAAATAAAGAATTATCAGATCCGAGAAAACCCTGCAAAAGACATTGAAAAAAAGCGGGGAATAAAAACTGCAGAATTCCTGGCTAAAGAAAATGTAGATGTAATATTAAGTCAGGAAGTTGGTGAAGGACCAAAATATGTTCTTTCCCAGTTTTTCATACGTTCTTTAACTCCTGAAAGTGAAAAACTCTCTGAAATCATGGAAAAAACTTTGAAGATAAGTTTATGAGTGAAGATAATAATTCCTTGGAAATTAATTTCGTATAAGTCAATACGCAGTTCTAGGGATCACATTTTAAGCTGAGTTTTTTGTTTTTTAATTAAATTAGTAACCTGCTTTATATGTTCTCCCTGGGATTTAACCTCATCTATAAGATTTTTTAAGAGATTT
>JAHKLQ010000180.1 GCA_020854975.1 Methanobacterium sp. | reverse complement strand
TTATTCAGTAAAACTATTTTTTCATCCAGTCTTAATCTATATTGTGGTCCATCTTTTGCACTATCCATGTTTATGCACCCTTGAACTAATTTAGTCTTTAAACTATATAAAAATCTATTATTTGAGTTTTTTCTATGGGACTTCAATCTATCTTTGTGGACATATAAAGGACATAGGTAACTATGTCTAAATATATAAATTAATATCAACCTTTATTTGATCTCATAGATGGTTAAGTATTCTTTTTAAACACATTTGTATTATGCAATTTCATTTTATAAATTATTCTTATAATCAAATTGGGATTTGTCGAGTTTTATATCTGGTTTGAATCCCATTTGAATTTAATAATTTTTTTTAATCAAGGGAAAAATCTAGTGATTTTATTGTAATCAAAGCTCTTCAACATTTTTTTTATAATTTTAAAATTTGTTTTCTTTTAGAAAATTCAAGGGAGGATTATAAAAGTTTAGACAGGGGTTTATAAATCCCACCTTACGTGTGGTGACCACACATCCCTATATATTGATATCGGCTTAGTTCTAGTAGGAATGTATAAATATACTGGATGATTTATGTGTTATCAACACACATAGTGCCAACTATAGATTTTTAAGATCAATATACACGGAAAATCAGTAAAAAAGTAGAATTCAAATTTATACAATTAAATCCACGGAACACTTTATAAAATCATTTTGGTGCTGAAGGTGTCAGATTTGTTGGGATTAATTCCTCAGGGATTAGTTCCTTACCACTCAAGACAATATGGAGGTAAAAAATGGTTTCTAATACGAAGGAAGTCGAAGCATTGGACTTTGATGTAATGAGATCAGCTGAAGAAGAGCGGAAGCTGTCCTTCAAAGATGAAGTCTGCATTGGCTGTGGGATATGTGAGAAAGCATGCCCAGTAGAAGCGATAGAACTTGGTGATATCGGAGCTATAGTGCGGACCGATGCTGATGAATCAAAAATTTGCGTTGACGAAAACAAATGTGTTCTATGTGGTATGTGCAGTGTTTCATGCCCTGTAGATGCCCTAGAATTTACCATTGACGGTGAATCAATCAAGGACATGGATGTTTATCCACAATATCTATCTTCTGCAGAGATCGATGATGAAACTTGTATTTACTGTAAAGCATGTGAAACAGCATGTCCCAGAGAAGCAATAACCATTGCCAGGGAACTACCAGACCGAGCCAAACTGGTGACCGGTGAAATCGAAATAGACAAAGACACTTGTATAAGTTGTGGAATCTGTGAAGAAATGTGTCCTGCTGATGCCATAACTATGGACAGCAAAATACCAACCTCAGCCGACCCAACAGTGGCTTCAGACATTAACGTGGACAAAGATAAATGTGTTTACTGTCTGATCTGTAAAAAATCATGCCCTGTTGATGCCATAATGGCTGCCTGCAGATCCTGTTCCTACGGAGAATACGACCTGAATCCTGCAGATGCTGAAGTAACCGGAAGCTCATTCATTGATGATGACCTTTGTGTCCGATGCGGATGGTGTGAAGAGATTTGTCCAGTAGACGCTGCAAAAGTTAAAAAACCATTTAAAGGTGAATTAACCGTCGATGAAGACAAATGCACTACATGTGGGGCTTGTGTTGATATCTGCCCATGTGATGTCTTATCATTCCCACAACCCGCAGAAGCAGGACAACTAGTGGAAAAAGTCCATAAAGACGAAAAATACTGCATATACTGCGGTGCATGTGAAAACGTCTGCCCTGTGGATGCCATAGAAGTCAAGAGAACTGATGTGGACTACACTCCAACCAAGTCCAAGTCATGGAAAAACAAGATGGAATCTCTTAAAACCTAAGTTTTGGGTGATAAATTATGGAACTAAAAGTAGAACAAGATAATTGCCTGGGATGTGGAGTTTGTGTTGTTGCCTGCCCGGTAAACGTATCCATTAGTCCTGAAGTAGCAGGTGGACACGGATCCAAAACTACTGAAACGATTATGATGGTAGAAAATGGAGTAATCAAACTCTTCAGCTCAGAAAAATGCACAAAATGTGGAACATGCCAACTGTTCTGCCCTACAGATGCTATATGGCTGGAATGAGGTGTGAAACATGACGTATATAGAAAAACCCGTCGTTCCTAAAGTTGTTAAACTAGAAGAACCAGCAGCCAAAGAACGAAAAATATTAAACATGATGCTGAACACGGGCTCAGACATCTACCAGGGCGCATGTAAAAAAAGAGGTTCAACCCTTAAGGATGAATACCGAAAGGTGTGTGGAGTCGCTTACATGGACCCTAGAGACATGGCAAAACTAGGAGTTACTAATTGGGACACCGTGAAAGTAACCACAGATTGGGGAGAAGTAGCGGTTTCTTCAGTCCACTCCAGGGACGCACCTCACGAAGGAACCATTTTCATACCAAAAGGCCCATGGGCCAATGTAATAACCAGCCACGAAACCTACTGTTGCTGTGACCCCACCTACAAAGGGATCTACTGTACAGTAGAAAAAACTGATGAACCAGTTTTATTAATGGCTGACCTCATGAGAGCAGTCTACAAAAAATATGTTGATGATGAAGAAACCATCCCTGAGTTAAAATCACTCGGTGAGATGCCTGTCTACAAAAAGAAATAAGGAGGCCGATTAAAGTGGCATACGAACCACCTGTAACTGATTATGATGAAATCGTAGAAAACTGCACCTGCGCCTTTTGCGGATGCAACTGCGACGATTTAGATTACTTAGTCAAAGATGGGCACGTAGTCGGTGTACGACACGCCTGTCGACTCGGTGCCAGTAAAATCATGGAAGACATGGACCAGAGACTCATGGTACCAATGATCCGTGATGAAACCGGTGAACTGCAGGAAGTTGACTGGGACACAGCCCTGGACAAAGCAGCCGAGCTCATAGCTGGTGCTATCCGACCAATATTCTATGGTTGGAGTGAAACATCAATTGAAACCATGAAACATGGTATCCGACTGGGAGAACTAGTGGGGGCTGTACTGGACAACCAGGCAACCATCTGTCACGGTCCATCCCTACAAGCGGTACAAAACGCAGGATACCCTATTGCAACCCTGGGAGAAGTTAAAAACCGTGCAGACATGATTGTTTACACTGGAAGTAACCCTATGAACTCCCACCCTCGACACTTGGGCCGATACAGTACCTTCCCCCGAGGATGGTTCAGACAAAGGGGACGATTCGACCGTACTTTGATAACCATGGACCCCAAATACAGTGACACCGCTAAAATGTCTGACATATGGATCGGGTTTGAACAAAACGGTGATTATGGGTTCTACAACGCAATAAGAGCGGCTTTAAAAGGAAAAAAAATTGATCAGGACTATGTTTCTGGCATACCTAAAGAAGACATCATGGAATTAGCCGAAGCCATGAAAAACGTCCAATTCGGGGCATTATACTTTGGTCTGGGTTTGACCCACACTCTTTCCAAACAAAGGAACATTGACATGGCCATCGAAATGTTAACTGACCTCAACGAATACACCAAATGGGTGCTAACACCTATGAGGGGTCACTTCAATGTGAATGGATTCAACATTTTCATGGCCTTTGAAATGGGATTCCCATATGGTGTGGACTTCTGCCGGGGATACCAGAGATACATGAATGGAGAAACCAACACCATTGACCTTCTGACCCGGAAAGAATGTGACGTCTTCATGGTAATAGCTGCCGACCCCGGAGCCCACTACCCTGGAGGAGCAGTAAAACACCTAGCAGAAATTCCAGTTATTCAAGTGGACATCCACTGGGGACCATCCACTGAAATAGCCGACGTAGTGCTTCCTGGATCATTCGTTGGTGTAGAAGCTGCAGGTACTAGCTACCGTATGGACGGTGTACCTATCTACATGAAAAAGGCAATCGACAAACCTGAAACCTGCAGAGATGACGAATGGATCATGAGAGAACTACTGGAAAGGGTTCAGAAAATCAAAGATCAAGAGGCTGCAGTAGCCAGTAAATAAGGTGATTTTCATGGAATACATACTAAAAAACGGTATAGTTTACGACCCGGCCAACAACATAGCTGGTGAAAAGAAGGACGTAATGTTCAAGGATGGTAAAATCGTTGAAAATGTCTCTTCCGATGCAAAAGTCCTGGACGTAACTGATAAAATAGTTATGCCAGCAGGTGTGGACCCTCACGCCCACGTAGCAGGACCAAAACTAGTGGTTGGTAGGTTATACAGACCTGAAGACTCAAGGAAAGGTGTAACTCATAAAACTGATGTTTGCCGATCAGAATCTGGATTTTCCATACCCAGCTGCCCTGCAACTGGATACAGGTACTCACGAATGGGTTACACAACAGTAACCGAAGCTGCAATGCCACCGCTAGAAGCTAAACACACTCATGAAGAGATCACAGCCATTCCTAACCTGGATATTACTCCACTTCCTTTGTTTGGTAACAACTGGTTTGTAATGCAGTACGCCAAAGAAGACAAAATCGAAGAACTGGCTGCATTCATATCCGCCTGGCTGAAACTAACCAAAGGTTACGGAATAAAAATCGTAAACCCCTGCGGAACTGAAGCATGGGGTTGGGGAATGAACGTCCATGGTATTGATGACCCTGCACCACACTGGGATGTAACCGGTAGAGAAGTGTTAAGGGCCCTTGCACAAGCCAACGAAATGTTAGGACTTCCTCATTCCATACACGTACACCCCAACGACCTGGGACATCCAGGAAACTTCCCCACCACTGTGAACACCCTGGACTGTGTTAAAGATATCGAGAAAAACAGCTCTGTGCGAGACCAGACCATACACCTCACTCATGCCCAGTTCCACTCCTATGCTGGAACAAGCTGGAGAGATGTTGAATCCGGTGCAGATAAAGTTGCAGATTACATAAACAAAAACAAACACGTAACTTGTGATATAGGTCAGATAACCCTGGATGAAACCACCACCATGACCGCCGATGGTCCTATGGAATTCGACCTGCACCAATTAAATGGTCTTAAATGGGCTAACAAAGACATCGAACTGGAAACTGGATCTGGAATTGTTCCATTCATTTACTCCGGAAAAGCACCAGTATCATCATTCCAATGGGCTGTGGGACTTGAACTGTTCTTACTAATCAAAGACCCATGGCAACTATGTCTGACCACTGACCACCCCCATGCAGGTCCATTTATCCGCTACCCCAGAATCATCTCCTGGCTCATGAGCGCAGAACGCAGACAGGAAATGATGGACAACCTGGAAGTACGAGTATGGTCATACAAACGAACTGGACTGGGAACCCTAGACAGGGAATACGATTTCAACGAAATAGCCACCATCACCAGGGCATCTGCTGCTAGAATCTACGGATACCAAGACAGGGGAGAATTAACCCCAGGTTACAATGCTGACATAGCAGTATACGACCTGAACCCTAATGACATAGATCCATCTAAAGAACCAGCTGCAATAGAAAAAGCCTTTGGAAACGCCATGTACACCATCAAAAACGGTGAAATACTGGTTAAAGATGGAGAAGTTGTGAAAGTTGTGCCTAGTCACACCCTATGGACCGATGTAAAAGGTTTCGAAGAACAGGAAAACGCAGTAATGGAAAAGATAATGCCTACATTCCGACGTTTCTACACGGTCAAATTCGAAAACTACAAAGTACACGACCATTTTGCACCTAATCCAATCGTGACAGAGGTCCAGGCAGGTAAATAAAGGGGGTATTAAGAGTGAAAACAATAACCTTAACTTTAAAGAAAAAATCTCAAATAGCCCTAGAATTCGACGAGCTCATCCCGGATAAGGTTTTCACCTGGGAAAAAGCAGATTTCGAAAACTACCAGGTACCCGTAGGAAACCGAAGATTCCCATTGACTGACTACTTTGACATAGAAGTGGAAGGAACAGCAGAAAATCCCGCAGAAGTAAAAATGATCCTTGATGGTGACTGTGGCCGAGTAAAATATATCGGATCTAAAATGGGTGCCGGAGAGATCATAGTAAACGGAGATGCTGACCTTCACTGCGGAGCAGAAATGGAAGGCGGTAAAATAACCGTCAATGGCCATGCTGAAAGTTACGCCGGCCGTGAAATGAAAGGCGGAGAACTGGAAATCATGGGTAACACCAGAGAATTCTGCGGATGCTCCTACATCGGTGACTGGAGAGGAATGAGCGGAGGTAAAATCATCCTCCACGGAAGCGCAGGAAAACAACTCGGAGAATGTCTATCAGGTGGAGAAATCTACGTTGGAGGAGACTGCGACATCTTAGCTGGAATCCACATGAACAAAGGTTTCATCCAGATCGATGGAGATGTTACTCGCTGGCCAGGAGGTCAGATGAAAAACGGAAACATCCTCATCAAAGGGAAACTGGGAATCCTCCTGGAAGGAATGGTATTCGACGAAATTGTAAAAGACCCAGTAATTGATGGTAAAAGCTTCTCTGGAAAATACATCAAATACACTGGTGACTTAGCCGTAAACGGTAAAGGCGGACTTTACCTCAACGCAGAGAAAAACAGAGAATACTTATAATCTCTGTTTTACCAATTTTTTATTTTTTAGGCTTTTTTTTAACAAATTAAATTTAAATTTTTCATATAAACCCAAATTCTTTTAAACAGGTACTTATGATACTAATTTATCACGTGATTTTTATGGAAGAAGAAATAGTTCTAAAGGCCGATGAAACAATAGAATACATGAAAGAAAATGTCAAAACCCATGATATTCTTGAAATTTCTTATAACCGTATTTACGCTCCTGGAGAGGTTTTAGGACTTCAAATGGAGGAGGCGCACGGTGAAGAATTTCTCGAGCTCACTTTGCACCTGAATGGAGAACTGGTAAATCAGACAGTAAAAATAAACATGCATGCCATTAAGGATGATCTTATTGAAATAATACACACCCAAGGAGACCAATCTAAGGTTATCGTGGTGGAAGACTAAATTAAAGAGGGAATTTTTAAATTCAAAATCTGAAGTTTAAAATAATTAATTCAATGGATACTTGAGGTGTTTACTATGGTGAAAGACCTGACTATGGATTGTGAAGAATTGATTGAATACGTTAAAAAGAACGTAAAACCCTATGATAATGTGGAAATGTCCTATAATCGGGTTTTCACTCCGGGTGAGGTTATAAATGTTGAAACCTGTGTGCTTAAAGGTGGAAAAAAGAGTTGTACTGTGCTAGTTCACCTTGATGGGGATACTATTCATAATACTGTAGATATTGACCTTGAAGAAATAAAGTATGATTTAATTGAAGTAAGACATTTCCCCCAAGAGGGTGAAGAAACCTTAATCACCATTGATTCCTGTGAAGAAGAAGTAGAATGAATTAGTTAATCAAATTTTTTTTATATCATTATTTTTCATGTTGTCTTTGAAATGAAATAGATTTATAAAATTAATTTGAAATGGAGTAAAATTTAAGTAGAATAATCATCATTATGGTACTCCATTAAATTCACATTCAAAGACTTAAAACTTAAATAAATCTCTTTTCCTATTTTTATCCCCAACGATTCGCATGAATTAGGCGTTAAAACTCCCCTGAAAGTTACATCTCCTACTTGAACTTCAATCCAAACAGTATGTCCCACTTCAAACATGTCCCGCACTACGCCTTTCAACTGATTTCGCACGGATGATATGAAGGGCTCGTTGGAAAATATGATACTTTCTGGCCTTATAGCCACCATTACATCTGTTTTCTTAGATGAATAATGTTCAAACACGTCTGAACTGTGAATAATTATATCATGGTTAATTTTTATTTTTAAAATTGACTTATCATGACCTATTATTTCACCCTGGAAAACATTGTGCACTCCCACAAACTTGGCAACAAAATTATCTGATGGTCTGGAAAAAACATCATGTAATGTACCCTGTTGAAGAATTTTACCATCCTTCATCACAGCAACCCTCTCAGCTAAATTATAGACGTCATTAAAGTCATGGGTGACATGGATACAGGTAGTTTGGTATTCCTCAATCACATTCTTAATGAGAGTGGTGAGATGAGCATGGGTGTTAACATCCACTGCACTGAAAGGTTCATCCATCAACAACAATTTCGGCTCAACTATAAGGGAACGAGCTATGGCTGTTCTTTGCATCTCTCCCCCACTAAGGGTTCTGGTGTCTCGTTTAAGCAGATGATCAATTTTGAGTTTTTCAGCCATCTCATATACACTGGACTCTAAAGATGATTCATTACCATTATTTTTTTTCTTAAGACCATATGCTATGTTTTCAAAAACATTCATATGGGGAAAAAGGACGTAATCCTGGTATACTATACTTATGCCACGATCTTCAGGATTTAAAGAAGTAATATTTTTTCCTTCCAGTAAAATCTTGCCATGATACGGTTTATAAAATCCGGCAATGGTTTCCAGTAGAACAGATTTTCCTGACCCAGTAGGACCAATTAAAACTTGATAATCTCCTTCTTCAATCTGTAAATTAATATTTTGTAAGTGAAATTCTTCTAAATCGACGCTTAAATCTTTAATATCTAAAAACAGACGGATCATCTCCTAATTACTCTCTGAATTCTTTGTAAACGCTTCGTACTCTTTTATAAACTATAGGGCTTTTTCTTTACCATATTTCTCTAAAACTGCAATGGCGATGAAAGAAATAATGACTAGAACTATACCTGCAGATAGGGCCATATCAAAGTTTCCAAAGGAAAGATTGAGGTATAGGGTGATGGGAAGGGTTTCAGTTTTCATATAGGTTCCGCCAGCTAGGAAAAGAACAGCAATAAATGCACCTATGCAACGAGCGATAGTAACCACTCCTGAAGCGAAAATACCATCTTTTGAGAGGGGAAGGGTAACAGAATAGAATGTTTCAAATTCACTATACCCCAAACTCCTGGAAACAAATTCGTAACGAGTGTCAATATAATTAAATGTTGAATACAATATTCTAACTGCGAAAGGAAAGGCTACAAAGAACTGGGCAACGATTATCCCTGTGACGGTGAAAACAATTTGTATACCAAATTTTTCCAGGAAACCACCAAGTACATTATTACCAAATAACATCAAAAGAGCCAGACCTAAAACTATCTCAGGAAAAGCCATGGGCAAATCCAAAATACTTTTAATAATAGTTTTCAGAGGAAACGAGTAACGACTGAGAGAGTAAGCGGTAGGTATGGCCACTAACATCACCAGTACAGATGATATGGCAGCAGTGTAAACTGTTAATTTAAATGCTCCTATCATTTCTTCTGATAGAATGGAGTCAATAAAACCCTGGAAACTGGGAATGATGAAAAGACTACCCACTGCCAGGAACAGAATAAGGGTAAAAAAAATGGCTATGGAGATAAAAGATATCTCCATTTTTGATTTCACTTGAATTCCTCTTTGTATATGTTGTTTATTAAGGTTTAAACCTAACTCTGGTTTACAGGTTCAAAACCCCATTTTTTCCAGATTTCCAGACCTTCGGTGGATGTGGCATAGTCTTCAAACTTCATGGCCAGATCCTGGTCTTGAGTGTATACTGTGACCGCTATAGGAATGGTTTTAATAATATTCTGGTTTTCTGGTATCTCAACAGTGGTAATTTTTCCCTGACTTTCACTCCAAGTGGTCATATCTGCCCAAATGATAGTGGCATCAGCCTGACCAGTAACCAAGTAGGTGAGAAGCTGATTCACAGTGGTAGTGTAGGTAACCACGTTAGGAGTAACATTATCAGTGAGATTGGTCTTGTTGAGTATTTTTTCACTGGTGGATCCAATAGCTGGTCCTTGAGGATCGCCTAAAACCACTTTAACATCAGAGTTTCCCAGGTCTGCGAGACCGGTAATGTTTTTAGGGTTACCCTCTTGCACAGCGATTATAGGTACATGTTTGGTGACATTTTTGACGGTGTCATTTATTATGTAACCTTTGTTCATACCTTCATTCACATATTTTATATCTCCAGGTATAAACAGATCTGCATCTTTTTGAGTTTCCAGAATACCGAAAAGCTCTGAACTTCCACCATAACGAATATTAACAGTTACACCAGGATTATCCTTTTCAAAATTGTCTTTCAATTCATTCATAGCCTTGATGGTTCCAGCGCCGGCCAGGACAGTGATAGTTTTATTTCCGGACGTGCTAGAAGCACCAGTCAACATTCCACTTGCATATAAACCTGCAATGATTATTACTATAGCAACAATGGCTATAATTGCAATGTTTTTTGATTCCATTTTCAACCTCCAATTCCATAAAACCGAGTTCTTAACTAGAGAACTCACTAATTCTATTTATCGATATGCTTATATAAAAATATCACACTGAGAAAATTTCTAATTTTTTTATTACAAGAGCTTTAAAATATTAAATTTGTATTTAAACCATTTATTTCGAATATATATCTTTAGCATTTCAGTAAGTTTTATGGTTAAATTAAGGGGGTTATCCGCACCCATGTGTCATAATAGGGAGTTCCCTCACCAACTTCACTAATGGTATCTGGTGTCAGGACATTCACACATTTATTGTACTTTAACCAGCCGCCCTTATAGGTAAGAATATAATCTTTCCTAACTTCTTCGTTGGCATTTATTTTAACAATAAGATTTCCCACAGGAGATTCAAGAAGTGCTTTATCCCCATCATTCAGACATTTATCATGCAAATTATCTGGATGAATCTGTATATTCAGAAATCCATCTGCCAGTTCATCCTCTGGAACAACTGATCCCACGAAGTCTTTGTGCATGGTGGAAAGCAATCTTAAAGGATAATTTTCAACACGCGTGTTGTTTGGTGAGAAATCTTCAATAAATTCAAATTTTCCTGATTTTGTTTTAAATTTCCCAGCACTAAATGGTATTTCAGGATCTCTGGACATTTTTTGGGGAGCACTACACAGATCCTCAAAACTTATACTCTGATTTAAGATAGGGTCAGCCAGTTTCATCAACCATTTTTTAGGACTTCCTGACATTTCATCCCCAAAACCCAACCTATCCGCAAGAAGCTGAAAAATTTCAAATTCAGACTTCACTTCACCTAAAGGAGGAATCACAGGATTCACAGGCGATACCCAGTTATGACCATAGCTACCCATTAAATCTTCTTCCTCCAGGTAAGTGGTTGCAGGTAAAAAAAGATCTGCACTATCTGAAGTATCATTCAGGAAGTGATCAATCATGACCACAAAGTCTGCACTTTCAAAACCTTCTTTAACCTTTAAAGAATTAGGGTTCAGGTTAACTGGGTTTCCAGATGCTAGGAAAATGAGCTTTATAGGTGGGTTATCAGCAGATAGAAGGGCTTCACCTATTTGGGGCATGGGAAATTTCCGCTGATTTTTGCCCAATTCATCCATCTCTAGAGAAAAATCGAAGTATTCATATTCTTCAAAACCCTGACTCACTCCCCCACCTGAAATTCCAATATTCCCGGTGATAGCCGCAAGAGCATCAATCATACGAAATGCGAGGTGTCCCTGCAGGTAGCGATGAACTCCCCAGCCAGTAACAATACTTGAAGGATTACCTTCAGCATATATGCGTGCTAATTCTTCCAGAACAGGGATTTCAACACCACATTTACAGGATAAGTTTTGCAGTGAATATTCGTCAAGTATCTGTTGATATGAATGGAAATTTGAGGTATAATTATCTATAAAATTATGATCCACCCGATTATCCTTTCCATCAAGGTCCTTTTGGATAATGATTTTCCCAAGGGCCATTGCCAGATAATGGTCATTTCCTGGTGCAGGTTGGATGAATAAATCTGCATGTTTTGCAGTTTTTGTTTTTACAGGATCTATCACTATGAGGGTGGCACCATTTCTTTTTGCTTTTCGCAGGATGCGCCAGAGATGCACATCTGTCACTGCAGGGTTTCTACCCCAAATAATTATTATATCACTGTTGAGATGATCCATGGGGTCATGAGACTTTTTCTCTCCAAAATCCATGGTCATAGCAGTATGGCCAATCCCCCCACAAACTGTCCCATAAGTGGTGGTTACTCCTCCCAATAAATTGAAAAATCGTTTGTTCATTGCTTGAAGGGCGGTACGCGCTCCAAAGCCCTGATAATAGAGGATACTCTGGCTTCCATGGGTTTTAGTTACTTTAGAAATCTGGGAAGCAGCAATATCCAGAGCTTCATTCCAACTGATCTTTTTCCAATCTCCATCAACCTTCAGAAGAGGATGGAGGATTCGTTTATCACTGTAAAGATAATTTTCAAGGTAATGGGCAGTGGTTTTGCATAAAAAACCAGCTG
>JAHKLQ010000205.1 GCA_020854975.1 Methanobacterium sp. | reverse complement strand
TACACTGGCCGGTTCAGTTATTATATAAAAATCTGTTGAATTTAAAATATCCTGAGTGACTTTAAAATAATAACACATCCAACCTGGTTTTCTGTTTCGGTAATCAACCTTGGAATGCTCTGAACTTCCATTAACACCATCATGTGGGCACTTTTCTCCCAGACCTTCCGGTTCTAATAGGTACGAATCATCTTTAACATCCTTGATAAAAACCAGTACACTGGTGTTAATGGAATTACATAGAACTGTACGATTTACCACCATTATTTCAGTAGAATCAGACTCAACAGAATTATTACCAACAACAATAGGTTCTAAAGATTCATTCACAGGATAAATCACCAGGGTTGAATTACAGTAGGGTGGTAACACCTTGCCCTTTATTAATTCATCATAATATTCTTTAAGACGGTTTATTTTTCTGATGTTAAGAGTTTTTGGCTGAATTTCACTAGTATCCGGATTAATTTCAGCTAATCCTGGTGTAACACCATTTAAATCTCTTAGTTCTTCCCAGTTTTCTGGGGAACCTGGAGTTTCAATCAACATGTCGGCACTTTCACAGGTAATTCTTTCCATGGAACTTGCATGAGAATACTCTTCCATTTTAGAACTAGCAATATCCATTGCATCCGCAGAAATCCCTAATATTACAGTAATTATAATTAAAGCCAGCATTAAATCTACAGAAAAAACCATTCCCTTTATTTCTTCGGTAAAGCTATTTTTAAACATTGAATCACTGGGAACCTTTCAAATTAATCATGGGGTGGTAACCCATACTTTTCACGATGCGAATCATCCAAGTAGAGGTAAAAATAGTGGGTGTCATTGTTAAAGTACACCATTATATGACCGAAATATGTGCCAGGATCAGTATCATCGAAAATCACATGATCGAGAGCGCTGACAGCATGTGCAGAGGAATTATTTGAAGAGGGGAGCGTTACAGATGGTGCGGGTACTATGAATGTTTCCATACCATAATGGGGACATACACTCTTCCCTTCCAATCTGCAGAGAAAACAAGCCCCATCACTGCTTTCATGATAAAAACCATTATCAATACAATTTTTAAGATTTACAAGACTACCCCCATTACCATGAAGTGTATAAGGATTATACGGGCATTTCTTTATGTATAATGAGGATGTGGCATTTTCATAAGCTTTGGAATTATTAATCCCCCGTGATTTCAGGTAATTAACCAAACTAGAAGCATAATATATCCGATTTCCCCTTATAGTTGCACCCCCATAGCCTTTGCACTTAACAAAAGGCAAAGGATCGGGAATAGGATAAGATTCATTGATAAGAGAAATATTCTGGCTTAAATTTACCTGATGTTTCAGAGTTCCTTTTTCAACGTTGATGCTGGATTTAACTTCCACTTTGAATGGATCAGGACTATTATCCACAGTTAATATTTTACATTCCGCCCTAATACCCCCACTAGCATATTTTAAACACCATTGATCCATCCTATCCTGAAATTCCTCCTTAATCTCCTTTCTACTGTCTGAAAGAGGATTCCCAGTACGAATAACTTCTTCTGATTTATCCCTAAGCACTTCTCTCCCCATCAGAGGTATATTGGTTTCCAAGTCATCAGCCACACTAAAAACTTCATGGGAATTTAACCTGGTTTGTTGTATATCCGCCCCACCAGCCACCATGTTAACTGCTATCATTATCATTAAAAAAACTGGTAAAATGAGAATAAATGAAAATAACCCCATTACATAGCCTTTATTATCCATAATTCTTTATCCCTGTTTTTGGTAAATCTCACCATCCCTATGAAGAGGATGAATATATTTTTGTATGAATAATTCCAAGTAGAGTATTATATTATTAATTAATATAAATTAAGTAATAATATATAAAGTTATTTCAAAAACCAAAAATTATATTATCCCCCAGTAAATAGGATCAAAGATGTCACCAATGGGATCATCCCACATCACTAGAACATATAAAAACAACAGAATTAAATAAGGATTTATAAGAATTAAATACAATTATATCCAATGGATACAATTAATAAAATCCAAATTAATACTAATTGAATTTTCTGTGAAAAATAAATTAAATTGATAAGTTTAGCGAGGTATAACATGAAAGATATTGTAAGAGGCTGGCGTCATATTTCTCAACGGTACAATCTCATCGGATCTAAATGTTTACAATGTGGTGAAGTTTTCTTCCCCATGAGGGTTATTTGCCCTAAATGCCGGAGAAAAGGTAATTTAGAAGACATTAAATTCAGCGGGGATGGGAAAATTCTTAGCTATTCCGTTATACACACCCCCACAGATGAATTTAAAAACATATCTCCTTATGCTGTGGCAATTATTGAACTAGAAGAGGGGGCTAAAATCACCAGCCAAATTGTGGATTGCAACATCGATGACATTGAAATAGGTCAAGAAGTTGAGTTAGTATTCAGAAAAATAAGAGAAGAAGGCGATGAAGGAGTTATATCATATGGCTACAAATTCAAACTCAAACAGTAAGATAGGTGTGCTGTTGGTGGGCCACGGAAGCAGGTTACCCTACAGTAAAGAAGTCATCAGCCAGTTAGCAGACCTTTACGGTCAAAAATCAGAATATCCTGTGGAAGTAGGTTTTATGGAGATGAGCAAACCATCCATCCCCACATCCCTTAATAAATTAGCTCAGAAGGGTGTGGAAAAGATTGTAGTAACTCCAGTATTCCTAGCACATGGAGTGCATACCACCAAAGACATTCCCTGTATTTTGGGATTGAATAATGGGGACGAAACCCATGAACATAACCATAGCCATGGTCATGAACATGGGCACAGCCACAAACACGATGAAGACGAAGAGATTCATTTCCATGGAGAGATAATTTACACTGAACCTCTAGGTCCAGACCCCAAAATTGTGGATATAATTAAAGAAAGGATCAATGGTGCTCTTTAAAGATAATGCCTTCTAAAAATTTTAAAAATCAGGAAAATATTAAAATTTCCTATTTTGGTGAGAAAAAACTAATTAAACGACTCCTCTCCAAGAGTCGTGACCTTCAACCTAATTCTCCTTTTTTTGACGAATTTTATTTTAAAAGCCTTAGTGATGATGCGGCCTTAATTGATCTTCAGGATAAATATTTAGTAGTTACTTCTGACATGCTCCTTGAATCAGCCCACCTCCCCTCCACTATGAATCCTGAAGATAAGGGTAGGAAGGTGGTGACCGTGAATGTCAGTGATCTGGCTGCCATGGGAGCCCGACCTCTGGGATTCATATTGTCTATGGGGTTACCCCCAGACCTTCCCCTGAATGAATTCGATGCAATTATGGAAGGTGTGCTTCTAGCCTGTCAGGAATATGAAATGGGACTCATGGGTGGTGACACCAACCAATCAGATGAACTTATCCTCAACGGAACCTGTTTAGGTGTGGTGGATAAGGATAAAGTTCTTATGAAGGAAGGTGCCCAACCTGGAGATGTGGTGGCAGTTACCGGTCCCCTTGGTTTGGCAGCGGCAGGATTTGAAGTTTTATTATACTCCCCATCAGAAGGTCTTAAAGAAGACATTACAAGTAGCCTTAAACCGAATACCTTAGAATTAATCAAAAAACATGCCCTCCACCCCCATGCCAGGTTAAAAGAAGGAATACTATTGGCGGATAGTGGCTCAGTTACTTCTGCCACAGATATAACTGATGGTCTGGCCAGTGAAGTGGGGGAACTGGTGGAAGCTTCTTTAAATGGTGTGGGAATAACTCTTTTTCAGGATATGATCCCTCTCATTCCAGAAGTGAAGGAAGTTGCAGCTGTTTTAAATAAAAATCCCCTTGATTTGGCACTATACTATGGTGAGGATTTTGAACTTCTTTTAACCATCCGTAAAGAGGATTTTGACCAGTTAAGGGATGAATTCGGGCTTTTCCAGGTGGGTGTTGTGACAAGTTCTGGTCAGATGGAAATAGTAGATAAAGATGGAAAAACAAAAATATTAGAGCCGAAAGGTTACCAGCATTTTAAGTGATTACAGTCATAATTGTGATTATACTCGTCCGGATTAAGTGATTATAGTTATAAACAGCAAGATTGTAAATTTTTTATTCAGGTCCAGTGAATTGTTGGATTTATCAGAATACATTTCAGGGGATTAAAAAAGGGAAAAACTGGGGGTTTTTGTTATGAAGAAGGAAGCCATGCTTTATGAAAAGTTGGATGGGGTTTTAAACTGTCAGGTATGTAATCATCGCTGTATTATCTCCAAGGGTAAGACTGGTTTTTGTGGAATGCGGCGAAATGAAGATGGAACCCTGTACACTCTTAACTATGCTGCTGCTTCCTCGGTGGCTGTGGATCCAATCGAAAAAAAGCCTCTTTTTCATTTCTATCCTGGCAGTCTTTCGTTCAGTCTGGGAAGCGTTGGTTGTAATTTTCGTTGCCCATACTGCCAGAACTGGACCATATCACAGGCAGATCTGGAGGAAATAGGAACTAGAGACATCCCTCCTGAGGAGGCAATGACAATGGCCCAGGAAAATCTCTGTCAATCCATTTCTTGGACCTACAACGAACCCACCATATGGTTTGAATATACCTATGATTCCGCCAAACTGGCTCAGGAAAAGGATTTGAAGACTGTTTATGTGACCAATGGGTACATGAGTGAAGAATCACTGGACCTTATCACCCCTTATCTGGATGCGGCTAATGTGGATCTGAAGGGAATGTCTGATAAATTCTACCAGGAACTGTGCCAGGCACGGTTGGAACCTGTGCTGGAAAACATCCAGACCATGTATGATAAAGACATTCATATTGAAATTACCAATCTGGTGATACCAGGATACAATGATTCAGAAGAGGATCTCAAAGCACTGATAGAATTTATAGTTGATGTAGGTGTGGAGATTCCCCTACACTTCACCCGCTTCTATCCCCATTATCATATGAAACAGGTCCCCCCTACTCCAGTGAAAACTCTGGAAAAAGCTCAGAAGATGGCTATGGAGGCTGGGATTAAGTATGTTTATGTGGGAAATGTTCCAGGTAGTGATGGGGAGAATACCCGGTGTCCTGAATGCCGAGAACTGCTCATAAAGAGAGATGGTTTTAGTATCGGGGCTAATAATCTTAAAAAAGATAAAAAATGCCCGGCTTGTGGGGCAAAAATCGATATTGTGGTTTAATTCTAAGATTAAGAAATTCTAAAATTAGATTCTAAAAATTTTAAAATTAAAAAAATAGGGTTTTATTAAGTTAAATATTCGAAAAAAAAGCTCTAATCAGAGAAACTAACCCTTTCAAACTTCTCCAGTTTATCCAATGGTTTGGTTGCATCCACCCCTACCTTAGTAGTTGTCCCATCAGGTCGGGCACAGGGATCCAGGGATGATCCACGGGCTCCTGGAACTATGAGAAGGTCTTCATCACCTTTCACCCGGGTGGCCATGGCGTACTCAATATCCTCTGCATCGAAGATGTCCACATCATCATCCACCACCACACAGTGTTTAAGTGAGGGATGAGCAGCCAATGCAGCCATTATAACATTTTTACCATCACCCTGAGTCTGTTTCTGGATGGATACTGCAGCATGCAGCCAACAACAACCTCCTTCTGTGAGAGCTACATTTTTAACTGTGGGTACAGTATTCTGAACAGCATTGAATATTCTTGGTTCCTGAGGAAGACCCTGCAGGAGTTTATGTTCAAAACCTGCCGGCATTATGGCATGGTACATGGAGTCATAGCGGTAGTGCATCTTATCCAGTTCAATAACCGGTTCCTGACGCACCACATCATAAGTATCCGTGAGATCCACGAATGGTCCTTCTTCAGCCCTTTCATGAGGTAACATACGCCCTTCCAGAAGTATTTCACATTCAGGTACTTTTAAATCCACTGTTTCACAGTTTATAAGTTTCATGTTTCCCTGGTGGAAATAGTTGGCCACTTCCAGTTCATCCACGTTAATAGGTACGGAAGTGGTGGTAGCCAGAAGAGTAGCAGGGTGCATTCCAATAGCAATAGCCAGCTCCAATGGTTCATCCAGTTCTTCAGCACGTTTATGGTAAGTGTAAAGGTGACGAGGGACTATGCGAGCCGTAAGTCTGTCTTTTCTCAGTAGTAACATACGGTGAATGGATGCATTGCGAACTCCAGTTTCAGGGTCCTTGGCAATGATCACCCCTGAAGTGATATATGGCCCACCATCACGCGGGTAATAGGTCAGTATCGGGAGTTCCGTGAGATCCACGGATTTAGAAACATTAAAACAATCCCCCGCGTCCCTGTAATCAGTTATGGGTAGTGGATTGTTGGTTGCATCCATTATTTTCTGGGTGATTCCCGCCACATCTGTATCTAAAGCCCTTGCAATCTTTTCACGGGTGTTGCAGATCCCAGACACTACTTTCATGTCCGATTCTTTGATGTTTTCCATGATGAGAGTGTCTTTAGGATATTTTCTTAAAAATCCAGCGACTTCAAGATTGGTTGAAACCTCATCCCCAATTTCAATGACATTAAAATCCTTTCTAAGAGTTTCTAGGAAGTTTTGCATAAAATCACCAGCAGTTCATTTGATTGTAGTTATGATAAACATTATCAGGAATATTAAAAGTATTAAACCCCAAATGTAATTCGCTGCACATGAAAATCTACTTGTAGAGCAGTTTCCTTTTGCTTTTTCTTTATTTTTTCCTTCTTTCATAAAATCTACAGTGTCATCTTATGATTTTTTTTACAAATATAATTTTAGTTAATTACTCCAGGGACAATCAGCCTATTAATTTCCAGATGATATTATTATGCTCTGGAAAATTGAATCCTCCAACCCAGGGATAATTGCCCTATTAATTTCCAGATAAACCCTTTTGATCCTATAGCCTAATGTTTAACCCTCTTAAATTCACTCATAAGGACCCCCATAACCACTTATTGTTAATGCCACACAATAATGACATGACAATACATAACTATTATATAGTAAAGAAATAAAGTAGTCACTATAGATTAATACCCGGGGTGGGGCAATGCATACGGATCATTGGCATAATGATTTCTTTTATTCTATAAAAAAGCGGGTTTATCCCAAAAAACAAACCAGCCCGTATGCTGTTTTAATTCGTTTTTTAATTTTAATTATTGCTCTGTTTCTAGTTTTTAGTATTACTGCTGATGATCAGTCCCAGATCTCATATGCTAGTGAAAACTTAACCTGTCCAGAAAGTTTCAACTCGTCTTCGGAATTGATAGATCCATCGGGTACTGTGACTTCATGGGCTGGATATCCAGTCAGTGGTTTAACTGTTTCAGCCTGGCAGGGAACCGAGCTAATTAGCCAGACTATTACTGATGGAAATGGTGCATATAATCTTGATCTTGCTCCTGGAACTTATGATCTGACTGCAGGAGGAATTGCCACTGGAGAAGGAGAACACGAATATTTCCCCCAGACACAGCAAGTTGAAGTTCAGGACCCTGTCACAGTTAATTTTCAGGATATGTTGCTTAAAAACTCGGTGTATGGAGTAATAACCGATGCAAATGGCAATCCCCTCCAATACACAATGGCAGAAGTTTATGATGATGAGGGTAATTGTATAGATGACAATGACGCCGGTGCAGATGGACATTACAAGCTTGACCTCAGCTACTATTTCAACCAGCAAGATCCATCAGTGCCCAGTGGCAACTTTTGGGTTGTTTTTTACGGGGACCAACTCCTAGAGCAGGAGTTCAATGTTCAGGTGAACCGTGATGAGGCTTACAGACTGGATGCAATTATGCAGCCTGCAACTGTTTTGCAGGGTACTGTTACTGGACAATCAACAGCAATTGACGATGGAACTGATGAAACTTCTGAAGTAATCCTTTACTTCACAGATCCAAATGGAAATGAGGGTACTGATTACTGCACTTTAGATCACACTAAAAATTATTACTTTGAGGTGGATCCGTCTCTGGTTACTGTCCACCATGTTGGAATGACAGTTTACGGTTACCATGAATATTATCAGCCCATCAGTCTGACTCCTGAAGAGGTGAACATCCACAACATAACCTTAGTGGAGAAAGGTATCATAACCGTGAACGTCACCAACTCCACTAATCAACCCCTAAATGGGGCTTCAGTTTCTGTACAAAGTGAATCCTTTGATTATCTACTTTATACTGATACTGATGGTATGCTTTCTTTCGCAGTGGAAGATGATGATTGGACAGTTTCTGCCAGTCATAATGATTATAACAAAGTGGTGGAGTACCTCACTGTTTCAGGTGGTGGTGCCTATCAAATCAATCTTACACTTGTAAAAGAAGGTCTTCCTGCAATCTTAGAGGGTTTTATTACTGATACTACCAACAATAATCCACTTGCAAACGTTCCCATATCATTTGAAGCAGATGATGATGAATATGGAATAGGCACCTTTTCCGATGAAAATGGACATTATCTAATTAGTACCAATACATCCCCTTATTTTGTTTCAGGATCATCAGGATATTTAAGAGTGTATCCTAATGGATACCATGAATCTGGTCAGCAAATAACTGTTGTTGAAGGGCAAAATCCCAACCTTAATTTTTCCCTAAACCCTTACACCGGGATAATAAATGTTTACGTGTGTGATGTTAATGATCAGCCAGTATCTAATGCTCATGTGCTTCTAAGTTCAGGTGGATACACTTATTCAACTCTTTCCACAGATTCAACAGGCAAAGTTGTATTTGAAAATTGTGAGCCTAACACCCAATGGGAAATTCAAATTTACGACGGGAACGAATATTACCGTGGTTGGACTGGTTATTATGGGCTTGAAGATGGTGAAACTAAAAATATCACAGGCATACTATTTCCATACACACTTCAGAGCCAAATCCGTGGTTATGTTGTTGATGATTATGGAGATCCAGTTAACGGAGCTAGTGTGCAGACCATCCAAATCAATGGGGACTGGAACTGGAGTTATGTGCCCACTTCAAGTGATATAAATGGTTATTTTTACACATATCTATATTCCTCTGCCAATTTAATGAGAGTTACAATTTCTAAAACAGGTTACCAGACCATTAGCTATGATTTTGTGCCTGCAGATTTACCTGTGAACCAGAACTTCCTTTTAAACCTTCTTAACCAGACTGTTTCAGGGAAAGTGAAAAATTATATGGAGGAAAACTTGCATGGAGTTAGTGTCCAACTGTGGAGGGGAACTTCTCTCCTTGATTCTGCCCTCACCGATGCAAATGGTAATTATGACTTCCTAACCATCCCTGGAAACTATGAACTCCGGGTTGCTTTAGCTGGTTACATTCCACAAACTGCTAACTTCTATTTCACCCCGGAAATGGATGGATACACTGGTAATTTTATTTTAACCAAAAATAATTCTTTATATGGTATAGTTGTAGGGGATACCATTGCCATTTATGATTACAACATCCCCATTAGTGGCGCCCTCATAAAATTATATCAAAACGGCAATCCCATAGAATCCGCCACTTCAAATATTAATGGTTATTTTCAGACCAACACTGTTCCTGCAGGAGATTACACCCTTCAAATCCAGGCACTCAACTACGAAACTCTAATCCAATCCATAAACATTATGGATGGCATTGCCATCTACCAGTATTTCATACTACAACCATCCACATCATGTGGCATACATGGATACGTTACTGATGAAAACACCGGATTACCCATATCCAACGTGAATATTGGCCTGTTCAATGTAGGAGAAGAAGAACATGTATCCGATACTACCACTGATCAAAATGGATTCTATAGTTTCTCCAACTTAGCACCCGGGTTTTATAACCTGCAATACATTGCCACAAATTATGTTACCAGTTTGGGAATTGAAAATGGCTCTTTACAATTAGACATAGGTCAAGACGCAGAATTAAACAAAGCATTAGAACCCATAGTTCCCAGCACCATTGAAGGAACAGTTACCTCATGGTCTGGGCCAGTAGCAGGGGCAACAGTAACCCTGGATAACACCAGCACTACATTAACCGGATCAGATGGTAAATTCATATTCACCCCGGTAGTTACAGACTGGCACGAGATTTCAGTTAACAAAAGTGGAATTACAAACAGTTGGAGTGGCTGGATAGAAAACAATGAATACAAAACCATATCCCTCTACTTGAATGCAAAGGTGCTGGAAACAGACCCGGTTAAAGATTCAACTGTGCAGAACCTTGACCAGATTAAGGTGAGAGTATTCGAAACCCGGCCAGACCTTAATACCGCATCATTATCTGTTTCATCATCTAATGGGGCTGTTAGTGGTTCCATAACTCGTGAAAATGATTGGATCATATTTACTCCCAGTGGAGGTTCCTTCACCACCCAAGGCAAATACACGGTAACCACCACCATACCCTCCGAACTTTCCAACACCTTTGAATTTTACTATTATCCCATAACTGACACTCCCCCTGTTGTTCAGATTGTTTCCCCTTCAAGTGGAAGCTTTTTCAGGGACCCCACTTCCATAAGCATGACTGCCAACATTCAAAACGATGTTGGTAACGGGATTTCCACAGATTCTAAGATATATCTTGATGGTGTTGCTTTACCCACCACTTTATCAGGAAGGCAAATGACAGCCACTGCCACTAACTTTGCACACGGATGGCATACCATAAGAGCTGTGGCTGTAGATAATCAGGGCTTAACTTCTGAAACAAGGTGCACAATATTTATAAGCCTACAAACACCTTCTTTCAGCAATTTAGATGCAACTAAACTCTTCTCTGCCCACTATGACAACATGCACATAGTGGCCGATGTAAATGAACCAATTAAATCAGCTTATGTCACTTTTGACGGATACCCCAATTATCAACTGTCACTAGGTAATTTTAATGACAAAATCGATGCCTACTGGAATGGAATGGTAAAACTCAATTCATGGTCAACTATTATTCATCCAGATGGTCCGGTGATTTTCACCCTTCATGGTCAAGGCCTGGATGGGGTTTGGTTTACAACTGCTACTGGAAGCAGCGAAATTGACAGCACCCCTCCAGTTATTACTTTTGATAATAATTACTTCAATAGTCATGACTTAGATGTTACCGGTTATATCAGTGATTATTGTGGAGTTTCAACCTTTGATGCATCTTCATCTGGAGGTTCACTGCAGAAATCATTCTCCAGTGGAAATTTTGATCTAAACATAATCGTTGATGCTGATGGTAAGTACACAGTGGCCGTAAATGCTACAGACCTAGCAGGGAACATGGGTTCTGCTAGCCAAGTCATCTGGGTTGATACCGTTAATCCGACTATTCAGTTCATAACTCCCTCTTCAGATAGTGAAGTGACACCTGGACAGGTCATATCATTCCGTCTGTTGGATAATTACAGTGGTCTGAACAGAGATTATCTGCCCTCTAATTGGAAAATTTACCCACAAAATTACGATATTTTCCTTGACGGAGTTAGTATTAAAGATCAGATAAACTGGAGTAATTTTTCCTATGATTATTATGAATACAATCCCAGTTACGGTAATTGTGCCAGTTTATTGGGAATTACCGGTACTTACCAGCCAAGCCAACATGGATATCTTAATGATGGATTGCATGAACTAAAAATCACCTTAAGTGACCTTGCTGGTAATGAAATTGAGAGGATTCTAACCTTTTCAAGCATAACTAAAAATCCAGAGGCTTCAGAGAAAGATATGGACATGAAATCCAATAGTGCTGATCAAACACTTTGGACATCATTTAACGTTAAAGAAAACAATGATGCAGGATTTGCTGATTTCAAGTTGTATTTAGATGGTTCTAATGTTCCTGAACTTGCTTCATTTATATCCACTGGATCTAACCAGGGAACGGTAACTTATACCCTCACACGAAATTTCACCCCCGGACCTCACACCCTCACAATGATAATGACTGACGGATTAGGTCTCACCGCATCAGTAGATACTGGATTCTACTTTGATTTACGTGTAGGTGTACCTACCAGCGGATACACTACAAGCTCAGATTATCTTCCAGATGTAGCAGCGTACACTGGGGTCTATGTCAATTCCACCTCTTTACTTTCAAATGTATACTTCAAACCAGGCAACCAAGCTATTTATGGCCTCAGTCAGATATTCGCACCGGCAACTGTAATGTGCGACCCCAAAATTCCCATGGGTTTCCAGAGTGCCATTACAACTGTGCAATTAGCATCTGTGGATGCCGGTCAAAATACACACCTTTCATTGTGGATGACTGATATTTCAGACAGCCATAACAGTTACTGGGGTTGGGGCGAAGCTATATCAGTTTATTTCTACGATGGAAGTCAAACAAGTCCCACATTGGAAACTAGACTTTATAATTTTGATGATTCCATTATATATGCTCATCATCAGCCCCCCTGGGGAAATGTGGCTGGATTGGTTGACGAATATGTTGCCACAGCCATTGGAGCTGATGGAAAAAAATGGAAACAATACATTATCCCCATACCTGAAGGACTGGATAAATCCCACCTCAGCGTAATAATTGCCTGGCGTACTGTTAACTGGAACAGTTGGGGTTCAACCATAACCACCAAGATATCATCCAAGGTTGATGGATTGGAATTCTTCACACCCCTGGTAGATCAGGTTTATCCAGTCAATGAAGCAACCAATATCCCCTTATCCCCCACAGTTTCAGCACACTTCAGAATACCCATGGATCCCGAAATGTTCACCAGTGATTATTTTTATCTTAAAGATTCTAAAGGCAACACTGCCTTCACCACTAATAGCTTCAACTCTGCTACTGGATGGGGTAACATGGT
>JAHKLQ010000197.1 GCA_020854975.1 Methanobacterium sp. | reverse complement strand
CCATTAAATAAGGATTTACCATATATAACATTAACTTAAAATTTAATTATATCCTATTAATGATAATATGACTTTAGTTATGATTATTGTATAAGATTTCAACCATTTTTTTATTTTCCAACGAATATTTTCCCTTTAATTTAATAGTTCAGTAAGAAGTAACGTGTTTCATTATAAAAAGTTTATAGAAAGTAAAGTGTTTCATTATAAAAAGTTTATAGAAAGTAAAGTGTTTCATTATAAATATTTTATAGGAAATAAAGTTCAATACTTTATTGATTCTATTTTATAACTCCTGTTCCAGAACTAGACAGGCATTTCAAAATAGAGTTAAAAAATGATTAAACTTATTATAACATGTGTATCTCACGTAAATCTAAATAATATCGAAATAAGATTTTAAATGAATCTGGAGATAGAAATGATAAATATAACAGTTAAAAGGTATCAGCCCCCACAGGATGATGAGCCTCACCTTGAAACCTATTCTGTGGAGGAAAAAGAAAAAATGAAAGTCTTGGATGCGTTGAATTATATAAATCAACATCATCATGCTAACATTGCCTATCGTAGCTCCTGCCGTGCAGGGCAGTGCGGTTCCTGTGCCCTGAAAGTTAACGGAGAAATGGCCCTGGCCTGCAAACGAGAGATCATGGATGAGGATGTTATAGAACCTCTTGATCTGCCAGTTATCAAGGATCTGGTTGTGGATCGGGACCAGATAGATGGTAAGGTTAAAAAAATGAACCTCTTTTTAGAGGATGATTGTGAAATTGCTGAGTGCCCGGCCATCATCAATCCTGCAGAACTGGAAAACACGAAGAAATTAAGAAGTTGCATTGATTGTTACTCCTGCCTATCTGCCTGTCCTGTTCTCACTGTGAATGATGAATTTGCAGGCCCATACTTCATGCGTTACCTGTCTAAATTTGCCATGGACCCCCGCGACTGTGCAGACCGGGCTGAAGAAGGATTTGAGGAAGGTCTTTACTGCTGCACCTCCTGTGCCAAGTGTGTGGAGGTCTGCCCCAAAGAGATAAACACCTTTGGAGGAGCCATAGAAAAATTAAGGGAAATGGCCTGCCAGGAAGGAGTGGGACCATTACCTGCCCATCGAGCAGTTAAGGAACTTGTTGAGGAAACTGGCAGATCAGTAGAACCCATGAAAGAAGGGCCTATGCGGGATGGTTTTATAAAAACAGTTGCCCAAAAAAAAGCATCATCCCCTGACAACGGGAAAAGGGAAAAAGTAGCCTTATTTACTGGTTGTCTTATGGATTATCGGCTGCCTGAGATTGGAATGTCCCTTATTGAGGTTTTAAATAAACATGAAGTTGATGTGGAGGTGCCCACAGGGCAGGTCTGCTGTGGCTCTCCCCTGATCAGGACTGGTCAGACCGATGCATTAAATGACCTGGTTCGAAAGAATGCTAAGGCTCTTGCAGGTTACGATACCATTATCACTGTCTGTGCAGGTTGTGGTGCCACTCTTAAAAGGGATTATCCTCAGTATGGGGTGAAACTGAATGTGATGGATATCAGTGAATATCTGGTGGATAAACTTAATACCAAGGATATGAAGCCGGTTAATATGCGGGTTACCTATCATGACCCCTGTCACCTGGTGCGGGGTCAGGGCATCAGCAAAGAACCACGTGAAATACTTGAAAGAATTAAAGGTGTGGATTTTGTGGAGATGGAAATCCCTGACCAGTGCTGTGGTGCTGGAGGTGGTGTTAGATCAGGTAAACCAGAAATTGCAGCGGCTTTAGGTAGTAAAAAGGCGAAAATGGTGGAAAAACTGGATGTAGATGCGGTGATCACCATATGTCCTTTCTGTGAGAACAACATTCGGGCCTCTTTGGAAGCCGAAGGACTTAACCTGGAAGTTATGAACATACTCACCCTCCTGGAGAAGGCTTATAACTCCCCGGAATAATTTTTTGAAGGAAGAGTTTTGATTTACTAGTACATTAACTGGTGAGATATTAAAGAGGAATAATAATGATTTATGTGGTTTTTGTGGAGCCAGAGACTTCTGGTAATATAGGGTTCCTGGCCAGGACCATGAAAAATTTCGGTTTAAACCAGTTGATCCTTATAAATCCATGTTCTCTTGAAAATGAGGCTTACTACCAAGCCATGCATGCTCGTGAAATCATTTATAATCATCAGGAGTACTCTACATTAGGAGAATTCCTGGAAATTAACAGGATCGATTTTGCAGTGGGAACTACTGGTACGGCAGGGGGGAGTTATAACGTGCCACGTATTGCAGTAACCCCTGAAAACCTGGCCCAATCATTAAATGTAGAGGGAGATGTTGCACTGGTATTTGGAAGGGAAGGTGATGGTCTCACCAACCATGAACTGGAACTATGTGATGTGGTGGTTTCCATTCCTACCCATGATTCATATCCCATTCTCAATATCACCCATGCTGCTGCCATCATCTTCTATGAATTATTTAAAATGGAGAAAGAATACCCTGTGGAAGACTTGGATGAAGCATCTTTAGAAGAAAAGCAGAGTTTAATTGAGTATATGGATGATGTGCTGGATAATCTGGATTATCCCCCCCATAAAAAGAAGAATGCTTCCACAGTCTTCAGGAGAATAATGGGAAGGGCTTTTATATCTGGAAGGGAAGCACATACTCTTAAAGGTATGTTCAGACGGATAAAGGACCGGATAAACTAATAAAGGGTTGGTGTTGGTAAAATGTTGTTTGGACTCGGCCCCCTTGAAATTATAGGGATAATCATCGTTATTATCTTTATTCTGTTTCTGCCCAGGATTTTGCGCAGCAGATTACTCTCTTCTGTTACTAAAGTTGCTGAAGAAGTGGAGGGTAAGGTGGATGAAAGTAAGAAGATACTGGTCAAACTGTGTAATGAGGAGGGGAAAGCAGAATCAGACCCTTTACCCGCCATTGAGAATTATCTGGAATTTTTTGTTATTCCCCCTGTAGATATGGATCCCCAGGGAATTGTCCCTAAACTCCAGAAAATCCTGGAGATGAGTGAAGATCGTTTCCATTATATGGCAGATAGGGTGGCTCCTCAGGCAGACAGTGAATGGCAGGCAAGTATTATAATGACACTTAAATCCATACTGGCGCTTAACAGTGTGGCCAAGATGGTGCGTCATAACTTAGAGCTTGCCCGTAAAACAGGGAACCTGCAGATACTCCTCATGCTTCAGATGAACCTCCCACTACTTTTAAAGATGGTGAATGCTCAATTTGAAGGTATAAAATCATTTTCTGAGGGAAATCCCATAGGGGATGGTTTAGGGCCATTGGTAGCAGGTTTACTTCTTCAGGGAGTGGAAGAATCTCAACTGGAAGAACGAGGCGAAATGGTTGTGGGGTGTAAAAAGCTGGAAGGAAGAACTGTGGTTATTGCCCGGGCTAAAGGTCCGGGAGGTAGAGTGGGAAAGGTGGGTAAAACAATCACGTCCCTTATCAAAGAGAAAGAGATTAAAATGATTATTACTGTGGATGCTGCACTTAAAATGGAAGGTGAAACTACGGGGACCGTGGCTGAAGGTATCGGAGTTGGTGTTGGAGGTCCAGGGGTGGATAAGTGGATTATAGAGGAAGAGATGATGGAACATAACCTTCAGATCGATGCGGTTATAGTTAAGATGAGTCCCGAAGAGGCCATATGTCAGATGAACAAAAAAATATTAGAATCATCCAATAAAGCATTAAAAGTAGTCAGCGAAGCAATTTTACGTTCCCCTGAAGGTTCCAATGTATTGGTGGTGGGGGTGGGAAACAGTAATGGTATTCCCAATATCATCTGTGATCTGGAAAAGATAAATATCAAAAAAAGGATAAATAGCAAGAAAGAAAATCAAAAGAAATAATTAGAGGGATGGAAGGATAATATGGCTATTTTAAGTGACCAGGACATCAAAAAATATTTAGAAGAAGGAAAAATTATCATTGACCCATTGGAAGATCCTGATAGGCAGATTCAGCCATCATCAGTGGATCTTAGGATCGGCAATGAGTTTAAAGGTTTTCGCATTATCCGGAAGCCATGCATCGATCCTCTTGACAAATCAGACCTGGAATCGTACATGGAATCCTTCCACTTGGAGCAGGGGGAGCCTTTTATAATACATCCTGGAGAGTTTGCCTTGGCCACCACTTATGAATCTGTTACCCTTCCTGATGATCTGGTGGCTAGGGTGGAGGGGCGTTCTTCCATGGGACGCCTGGGAATCACCATGCACGTCACTGCAGGTTATATTGACCCTGGATTCCAGGGTAAAATCACCCTGGAAATTTCTAACATAGGTAAAATGCCTGTTGCACTCTACACTGGTCAAAGAGTATGCCAGATTGTGTTTGAAACTATGACTACTCCTTCAGAACGACCTTATGGTCATCCGAGTAGGGATAGTAAGTATATGGGTCAAGATAAGCCTGTTACCAGCAAAATCAAACAGGATTATGAGATACTGGATCGTGACCAGACACAATTACTTTAAATTTGATAAACCTGAATTTGATTAGTTTGAATTACTTAAAAGCTTTAAAGTTTTAGATTATTTCAGAATATTTTGAATTTGATTTGAGAGGATGTATATGAAGAATGAAGATGTTATGAATATTGCCAAAAAAAGAGGATTTTTATGGTCATCATTTGAAATTTACTCAGGAGTGGCTGGATTCTTTGATTACGGCCCTCTAGGTGCTATTTTAAAAAATAAAATTATGAATAAGTGGCGGGAGTATTATCTGGTGGGTGAAGGATTTTATGAAATTGAATCACCAACCATCATGCCCGAAGAAGCTCTTAAAGCCTCTGGACACGTGGACCATTTCAACGATCCTATGACGGAATGTAAAGAATGTCTGGAGGTGTTCAGAGCAGATCATGTTATTAAAGAAGCTATTGGGGAAGAAGTGGAAGGTCTGGAGAATCAGGAGCTAACTGAAATCATATCCCAAGAAAAAATACTGTGTCCACGCTGTGGAGGTCATCTGACCCATGTTTGGAGTTATAACCTAATGTTCCAGACCCTTATAGGTGCTAAGGGTAAAAAAACTGGTTATATGCGGCCTGAAACTGCTCAAGGCATATTCATACCTTTTAAGAGATTGTTAAGGTTTTATCGGGGTAAATTACCTTTTGGTGTGGTGCAGCTGGGTAAAGCTTACCGGAATGAGATCTCACCCCGTCAGGGTGTTATCCGGCTCAGAGAGTTCACTCAGGCTGAAGCAGAGATATTTGTGAATCCCAAAGATAAAAGCCATCCCTGTTTCCAGAATGTAGCCCAACAAATCCTCACATTATACTCTGCAGACATTCAGGAGGTTGATGGGGAACCTTTACAGATTTCAGCCCAGGAAGCAGTTAACCAGGGTGTGGTTTCCAGTGAAATATTAACCTACCAGTTATGCTTGGCTGATAGGTTTATGGAAGAGTTGGGAATACCCAGAGATGTTATAAGATTCCGCCAGCACCTTAAAACAGAGATGGCTCACTATGCCATTGACTGTTGGGATGTGGAAATCTATACTGATCGTTATGGTTGGATCGAGGTTATTGGAATTGCAGACCGAACAGATTTCGATCTTAAATCTCACAGTGAGTACAGTACCGAAGATCTGCGGGTTTTCATAGAATATGATGAACCCACCACCATCAAAAAACTGATCACAAAACCAGATATGAAGAAATTCGGACCATTATTCAAGGGTGATGCTCCTAAAATCATGAATACACTTAAAGAAATAGATTCAGAATCTATTAAACAGGCTTTTGAAAAAGAGAATGTTTATCAGCTGGAATTAGATGGTGAAACCTATCAATTAACACCAGATCTACTCTCATTTGAGGAGGTTGAAGAAACAGTTAGAGGTGAGAGGATTTATCCTCATGTTATTGAACCTTCTTATGGTATTGACCGTATAACTTACTCTGTACTTTTGCATTGCTTTGCACAGGAAGATGATCGTAACATTTTCCATTTCCCGGTTGACCTGGCTCCAGTAGGGGTGAATGTCTTCCCTCTGGTGAACAAAGATGAACTGGTGTTATCAGCACAACACATCCGGGATGATCTGCGTGCTGAGGGGATTATTGCTGAACTGGATACTTCTGGAACCATTGGTCGAAGATATGCCCGTTCTGATGAAATAGGAACACCATTTGCAGTAACCGTGGATCATCAAACTTTAGAAGATGAAACTGTAACTATAAGAGAAAGGGACAGTCAAAAACAAGTTAGAATCTTAATATCTAAGGTTCCAGAGACTGTTTGTAACTTGTTGGTTAAAAAAATAAAGTTCAGTGACCTTGAAGACCTAAGCTAGTCTTCATCTCACTATTCCACTTTTTAAGTCCAGTTTTTTGTTTTTGAATTATTCTTTTCTGTTAATTTATTCCTTGCCAACCAGTGCTTCTAATTCTTCTTTTGGGATCATTTTGGCTATTTTGAGTTTGGTTGGGCAGCGCCCCAGTTTTAGGTCATGTTTTTTAGCTATTGCCTTTAAATCCTTCAATGTGGCCTTTTTGGCCATTTCTTCCACATCCACATTAAAACCTCCGTTAGTTTATCGGAAGCTGAAGCTCCATTAATTACTATAAGGTTAAAGCTCTTAATTAATTTTGATAATTTAAGAATTTCAGTTACCAAGCATTAACCTAAGAAATTTGGATGTTGGGGTGGGTATAAAACTGGTAGATATTAAAGAATTAATAGATAATTGGATAGATAACTGGAGAATTAATAGGTAATTGGAATTTAAGGGAGAATAAAAATAAATTTAAAATAATTCCATGAGTTGAGGTAATTTGATGACTATAGGAGTTGAATAGAATGATAGATGCCCATATACATGCAGACTGTAGGCCTTATGAAGATTTTGAGAACATGGCAGTGGCTGGTATTGAATCTGCCCTTACACTGGCCCATGATCCCATGCGAATGAGCACCTCAGCTGTGGTGCTGGATCATTTCCATCGCATATTGGAAAACGATTTTAAAAGGGCTGAAAGTAATGGGTTAACCCTGAAAGCAGCTTTGGGAATTCACCCTAGGAGTATCTGTGAGGATTATAAACTGGTTCTTCGAAAACTACCCTGGTTTCTGGACCAGAAAGATGTGATCGCCTTAGGGGAAGTTGGACTTGAAACTGCTTCTGACCTTGAGAAAGAAGTTTTCACCAGCCAACTTCAGATTGCTGATGAAATGGGGATGAAAGTGGTGGTGCACACACCTCGAACCAATAAAAGGGAAATTACCATGAAAACTCTCTCCATAATTCAGGGAAATATAGATCCTGCCATGGTGGTGGTGGATCATGTGGATTTCTCCATTATAGATCTCATGGCTGATTTTGATGGAATGCTGGGAATCACGGTGCAACCACAAAAGATGACCCCTCAGGAAGCTGTTGAACTTTTATATGATACATTCAGCGATTATGATCCTGGACAGTTTATGCTGGATAGTGATATGAGTTCTTCACCCTCCGATCCATTATCTGTTCCTAAAACTGTTCACCAGCTTAAACTGGCCGGTTGGAATAATAGAAAAATAAACATGTTGGCCCATAAGAATGCAGTGGATTTCTATGGTTTTTAAACCATGAATTGGAATAAGTAATGAAATTAAACAGGTAAATTGATGAACAAATAAACTAAGAGTGTTAAACGAATAAATTAAGTGTTAAAATCGAATTCTGGAAGTAGTGCCACCAATTTTCCCCACACAAAGAGAGGCAGTGTGACTGGCAAGATCTAAACACTCTTTCAGTTCATTTCCCTTCATAAATGAGGCAATGAATCCTGCAGCGAAGTTATCCCCAGCACCAGTAGTATCCACGGCACACACTTCTTTAGCTGGGGAGAAAATCATCCCTTCTTCAGTGAACAATCTGGCCCCTTCACCTGCACTGGTCACTACTACCATAAGAACACCCATCTCCAGCAGTAAAGAAATTCCATCCTCCCCTTTCATTTTTGTCAATAAGGAAACTTCATTCTGATTTAAAAAGAGGATTTTAGTTCTTTTTATGATGTTTTCTAACTTTTCAATACCCATAGCAGAAAGAGGAGTTCCCGGGTTAAAAGATAATTGATTAGCATACTTTGATGCTTCCTCAGCCACTTCGGAGTACATTCCAGTAAGGTGCAGGTGATTTGAATTTTTAATGTAATCTTTATCTTCTTTTTCAAGTTTGAAATGGGCATTAGCACCAATGTAACTGTAAACTGATTTTTCCCCTTCTTCATCAATGGCTACAAATGCCATTCCAGTATCATCATCAAGGGATAAAAGTCTTCGGGTGTCAATTCCCATTTGCCTAAGTTCCTGTCCAATCAACATACCATAATAATCTTCCCCGACTCTGGCCATTATCCCTGTCTTAAATCCCAGAGAAGAAATTCTTGAGGCAAAGTTAAGTGCTGAACCACCCAAACAGATATATAATTTTTTTACATCAACTTCATCTTCAGCCTGTGCGAAAAAGGGGACGCGACTGATGAAATCTATGTTACAGGTTCCCAGACAGGACACATCAACACTATTGTAATTCATTTTTCCATCTTTATAAAAAAAATTTTTAATTAATTGATTGAATGAACTGTGAATAAAAAATTTGGTTATTTTTATTCTTTGATAATTCTTTATCCTAGGATTATTTATTTTCGGGTAAAATACCCACAAACTTCTTAATTCGCTCCATTATGCCTTCTTTATCTGGTTGAACAGCTTTATATTGTTTTCCTACCAGATCTGCTGCCAGTTGCATTATTTCATTACTGATGGGTGAAGCTGGGTTTAACTCCATCACTGAACTGCCTAAAGCTATGGAGCGATCCATTTCCCGGTCATATGAAATCACCGAAATCATAGGTACTTCCAGTATGGACTCTATTTCATTAACTGAAAGCAGAAACTTATCATCATACCACATGTTCAGAACAAAACCAAGAATTTCTATGTTAAGCTCGTTTAAAAGGATTCGAATCTTTAGGGCATCAGCAACAGCGGGCATGGTGGAATTAGTGACCAGTATGGCTTCAGTGTCTTCTGGGAGGGCTTCGAATATGTTAGAGTTTATTCCAGAGGGTAGGTCCATGAGGAATATATTCCCATAAGATGATATTTCTTCCATTATCCTTTTCCAGGAGACATAGTTAGGGTTAATGGTTTTAAGAGTTTCAAAGTGCATTCCAGTGGGTATTACAAGTGCTCCTTGATTGACCTGGTACACACAGTCCTGAACAGCTTTATCACGCATTAAAACATCGTGCAGGGTCACTTCAGGGTTTAAGAGTCCGGTGATAACATCCATGTTGGACATCATAAGATCCAAATCCAGCATGACCACTTCTTCACCGAAAAGACTGAGAGCTACTCCCAGGTTAAAAGTAAGGGAAGTTCTCCCCACACCTCCTTTTCCAGATGCTAGAGCAATAAATCTAGACATGTAACTCCTTTATATGAGATTAGAATTTTTATCTCCTGCCCAGCAGTCCTTCCACCAGTTTAGATATAACGCCTTTTTTGTCGGGTTCTATGGGCTGGTATTCTTCACCTATGAGATCAGCACCCAGTTGCATGATAGAATTACTTGTGGGTGATTTAGGATTTTTAACCACTAGTGGCTCTCCGAACGCAGCTGCCCTGCTTACTTCGGTGTCTTCTGGAATTACAGCTATCACTGGTACTTCCAGAATGGTTTCAATTTCACTGATGGTGAGGAAGGTTTTATCATGTTGCTCTCGGTTAATAACCACTCCTAAAATATCCACACCTAAACGGTTGGCCACAATTTTGGTTTTTAGAGCGTCACTGATAGATGGTACCTCTGGGGTGGTGACCAGTATCATTTCCTGTGCTGCGGCTATAGCAGCCAGTGCATCTTTTTCAAGCCCTGCTGGGGCATCAATTAAGAGGATATCTGCATTTTCAATTAACACTTCTAAGGCTCTTTCCAGGCGGTCTAGTTTTATTTTTCGAAGACCTTCCAGTGATATACCAGCTGGCACGACTTTTACTCCGCCAGGCCCCTCATAGATGGCTTCTTCAATATCTGCATCTCCAGAAAGAACATCATGCAGAGTAACTGATTTTCCTTCCATACCCAGGATCAGTTCCAGGTTAGCCATGGCAACATCCGCATCCAGAACTATTACCTCTTCTCCGTAAGTAGCCAGGGACACACCTAAGTTTGCAGTGATAGTTGTTTTTCCAACTCCACCTTTCCCTGATGCAACTGTTATCACTCTTGTCATCGAATTCCTCCTAATTCATGCTTTTTTTAAACTTTTACTTATTCAACATTACTAACTACAATTTTATATTTGGAACAATTATATTTAGATCTAACTAAACTCTACATTAATCTCAAATTTATCCACTACTTCAGGATACTGTCTGAAACTCTTTTTAATGGCAATTTCAGAGATGTTTATGATTTGTCTTTTAAGGTTACTGGCTGTTCTGGATTGTCCCACAATCCTGTTTAGGAAACCTTGATTTTCATATTCAGTGATGATATTTATGGTTCCAGATAATTCTTTATAATTATCAAGGAAAACCATGACCTCCGCTCCCTTGATCTTGGGGATTCCCAGTACAGATTTTTTGATTAAGTTCATGAGGAGCAGTTCCACTTTCTCCACATCATCATCGTCAATAATTCCTCCCTTGTAGGATTGGAGGAGGTTTTCAACATCATCCTCTTCAACATCTTTAATTCCATACTTTTTAAGAAGTTCTGCACGGTCTGCAGAGATTTTTTCAGTTGTATCCTCATCAAATGAGGTTTCAGAAGTTTCTGACTCTGTTACAGATTCTTTAGATGTTTTTGGTTTCTTATCAACCACTGGATTTTTAGGAGCCTCTGTTGATTTCATTTCCTCAATTTTTTTCATCCCAAGTGAAGCTTCAAGAGATTCTGATTGTTTTGAAGGTTCTTTTATTGGAGCAGTAGGTTTTTCAGGCTCTTTAACCTCTGCTTCCTTAACTTCCGCCCCATTAACCTTAAGTTCTATAACCTCAGGCTCCTTAACCTCAAGCTCTTCAACGCCAGACTCCTTAACCTCAGACTCTTCAACCTCAGGCTCCTTAACCTCAAGCTCTTCAACTTCAGGCTCCATAACCTCAGGCTCCATAACCTCAGGCTCCATAACCTCAGGCTCCATAACCTCAGGCTCTTCAGGAGTTTCTGTTGTTTTTTTCAGTTCACCAATTACATCGTAAACATTTGAATCTTGTTCGATTTGGTAAGGTTTGTTAAGATCCAGTAGATAATCCACCTGAGCAGGACCCACATCAAAGACTTCAACTAAGGTATTGGCATTTTCAAGGGCAGAAGTAATTTTTTCAAGAGCTTCTAACTTTGAATATCTATCATAGGAAGCAGCTACCTGTTTTCCATCTTTAAAGAGAATATAGCCCTCTTCAGAACGTGCAGTAACCCTAATAAATCCATTTTTTCGTTCTTCAGCCATTTCCCCTATTAATTTAGGGAAGTCCATCTCGTCAGCATACGAAACCAAAGAAGGTTTGGTTATGGGCATTTCCATTTATACATCTCCCATATCCTTAACTAGTTTAAATAATAAATTCCTAATAATAACATGTAATAAATATTACAACTCGCATGGTATTTATACTTACTTTCGGATGAGTTTTATTTCTGCAGGAGTAATTATTATGATATTTCTACCATTTTTACATAATAAAATGGCTTCTCCCCCATTATTGTCACGGAATGCTTTTAATTTTTCTCCGGCTAATTTAAAATCATCGGGAGAATCCTTTTCAAGTATGCTCATATCCATTATAATGGGGTTTTTCTCATCCAAAACCTGGCTTAAAGCATAATCAAATTCATCAATGTTCTGAACCTTCATTAATACTATTTCGTAAAAAGAATGTTCAGGAACTATAATGGTTTCCTGATCTTCTTTCCCTTCCTCTTCTTCCAAGCCAAGATTTTTCTTTAAATAATCCATTATGTCCTTCATTTTGCAACGTCCCCTATACCTATATATTCAATAATTGCATCTAATAATTTTGACGCTCCACCCTGGTAAATGTCTGCTACTGGAAGTCCATACTCTTTCTCACATTCTGCAAAAAGATCCGCTTTTGACTTTTCTTCAGGGTAATTTCTTAAATTTAAAGAAACTCCCACTACCTTGGTTGGTTCCATGGCTTCGATAGCTCTTTTTTCTTGTTCGATTCCCACAGGGTAGCGGTAAGGATGATTGAAACGATGACAAACGATGGTGGCATCTGGTTGAGCCCCCACCAGAATAGCTGCAGATAAACCTCTGGGATGAGGGTTTCCCCTTTCAGTGAGACTGGACTGCCCTTCCACAAATATTATATCTGGACTCTTTTTTTCCTCCAGATATTTTATGCTGCCCATCACTGCAGAAGCAACATCCATAACTGACAGGCTGCCTGCCCGGAAATTCAGGTCAACTGGCTGTTCCAAACCCATTTCATCTGTAGATATAATGCCTGGAGTTAATCCGCGTTCTTGTGCTGTTTTCCCAAGAATACGAGTAGTAGTCCGCTTCCCACATTCCTGAGATGTTCCTCCTACAAAAACAACAGGAGTTTTCGGTTTGTAATCAAGTTTAGGGAGAACTTCAGTACAGGTAGCAGGTGCAGTTCCCATAATTGACTTAACCACATCAAGTCGTGGACTGATTTCCTTTAACTTAACATCTTTAGACTTGGCAAAGGTTAATAGGGATTGATTACGGTGTAATGGCAGAGATCTAAATGAGCTGACCACATTCAGACCAAGATCAATGGCCTGTACTGCATATTTAAGTGCAGATCCTTCTGCACCAATGGGTAACATTATAGCCACACTACGTGCATCAGTGCTCTCTGCCAATTCAATTAAATTAGATGAAATAATTTTATTACAAAATTCCTGGCCTTGTTTTTGTTTATCATCGTCTATAAAACCAACAGCCTTTACTCCACTAAAATTAACAAATTTTTCCCCACCTCCACCGCATCCGATGATTATAAATGGGTTAAGCTGTTGCAATTCCTGGACAGAACTTACAAAATACAAAAGATCACTCCTTTTAATTGGTGAAATTAGGTAAATATTACATTACTTATTTATTTAATAAATGTCAAACCAAGATATATACTTTAGGTAGCATGTAAATTCTATTGTGGAGGCATATTATGATAGAAAGAATACTTAAAGATTTAGGCCGGATAAATGGGGTAAGTGGATCTCTAGTGGTTGGAAAAGATGGTTTGATTATTGAAAGCGAAGTTCCAACTGACATAGATTCTGAACTGGTAGCTGCAATGGCTTCTGCAGTTTTTGGTACTGCAGAACGTTCAGCAGAGGAAATGAAGCACGAACCACTTCAACAAGTGATGATTGAGGGTAGTAAAGGTAAAACCCTGATGATTGATGCAGGTGAAGGTATACTGGTTGTGATTGCAGATGTAGCTATTAATCTTGGTCTTATCAGGATTGAAATGCGTCGCAGTGCTGAACGAGTAGTGGAATTCCTAACCTAAATTCTACTGGAATTCCCCCCTATTATTAATGATTTCGTGCTGTAAACTCCGTTTATCCCATAGAACATGAATAATATATGTTTTCGATGTAAAAACCACATAAACCATTGAAAGGATTTATCAGGAGGTAAAACTCTGAGAAAACCTTACGTTATACTTATTGGAAGTGCTTCTGGGATTGGAAAATCAACCATCGCTTCTGAGTTAGCTAAAGAGCTGGGTATTAAGCATCTTATTGAAAGTGACTTCATCCGGGAAATTGTGAGGGGTATTATAGGTCCTGATTATGCTCCTGCTCTTCACAAGTCGTCATTTGATGCTTATGTCACCTTAAAAGACAAACACCGCTATGATGGTAATACCGCAGCTTTGATCAGTGCTGGTTTCGAGGAACATGCTTCTTTTGTCATACCTGCCATTGAAAAGGTTATTAAAAGGGCAGTTGATGACTATGATGATCTGGTAATTGAAGGAGTGCATCTAGTTCCTGGATTTTTGGATATAGACAAGTTTAAGAAGGATGCATCCATCCATTTCTTCGTGCTCACCGCCGATGAAGAAGTGCATAAGGAAAGGTTTGTTAAAAGGGCTATGAAGATAAAAAGAGGCGGTAAACACCTGGAATACTTCAAAGAAAACCGTATCATTAACAATTACCTGGTTAAACAGGCCCTGGAAAATCGTGTCCCCGTTATCAACAACATTGATATAAGTGACACCAAGAAAAGAATGCTCACCCTGATTAAGGAGATCTGTAAGGAGATGATCTTCCGCCATTCAGTTGACCAGCTGGAGCTGGAAACTGATATCATACTGAACAAGTATGGTGGACGTATAATGGATGTTTCCTATTTCCTCCCTGGTTTTGGTGAGCCTTTAAAGCGGAAAGTTAATGTATATGATCCGGTAGAGGCTAAACGGTTTGTTAAACTACTCCAGGAGAACCCTAAACGTAAGAAAGATCTGGAAGGTTTGTATGAACTTTCTGGAAATATTCACCGCCACAAAGTCTGCGCTCCCGATGAACAAAGTCTTAAAGACATGATAAAGGAACTTGATGAAAAAGGACTGCTTTATCATCCAGAAGAAGAAAAAGTATAGGGTTTAAATTAAAAATAACTCGTTTTAATTAACATACTTAGTTATACTCTTTTTTTATCTCCCCAACATCTTTACTCTCTCCCTAACACTTAGCCTTTACCCAAGTAAAGTTATAATATAAAGGACATAAAAATAGAAAGGTGTGAAAGTACATACCAGATGAGTCAACTTCATTTCTCACTTAGCTAAACTGATAAAAATAAAAATATGATTCAAAAAGAGGAGAGGAGTTTGTAATAATGGGGGAAAATGGTACAAAAGGCTGTTTACTGGTGGCTGATAATGAACCAGATCAGTTATCTGCCATGGCACATACACTAAGATCTGCAGGTTACCAAGTTTTGGAAGCTACTAATGGAAGTGAAGTACTTGATCAGGTGCGAGAAAAACAACCAGACCTCATTCTTTTAGATGTGATGCTTCCAGATAAGGGTGGATTGGAAGTTTTAAAAGAAATAAATTCTGATAAAACAATACAGGATATCTTTGTAATTTTGATTTTCGAGGTGGAAACTCCATCAGAAACACAATCTGAAGGGTTTAAAGAAGGTGCTGATGGATATTTAACTAAACCCATCTTAGAAGGAGAACTTTTAGCACATGTTGCATCTTTAATGAGGATTAAAGAATCAGAATCTAACTATAAAATCATATTTGAAAATACAGGGACTGCTACTATAATTGCAGAAGAAGATAGAACCATATCATTGGCTAACAGTGAATTTGAAGAACTTTCTGGTTACTTGAAAGAGGAGATAGAAGGAAAAAAAGAGTATACAGACTTTGTGACTGGCGAAGATCAGAAAAAAATGATAAAATATCATGATTTAAGAAGAATAGATCCAAATTCAGCTCCAAGGAACTATGAATTCAAATTCAGAGATAGAGAAGGTAATTTGAAGGATATCTTTATTACTGTGGGTATGATTACCGGTACCATGAAAAGTGTTTTATCACTTCTGGATATAACCAAAAAGAAAAAAGCAGAGAAAGATTTTTCTAGGGAATCTCAAATTAATTCAGATTTAGCTAAGTTATCCCGCAAACTTCTCCAATCAACTCCTATTGAAGATATTTCAGATGTGGTTCTGGAGTATGCGCAAAAATTCACCAGGAGTAAGTTCGGCTTTGTAGGTTACATTGACCCAGAAACAGGTTATCTAATCTCCCCCACCATGACCCATAACATCTGGACTGAATGTCATGTAAAAGATAAGAGTATCATTTTCAAGAAGTTTGGTGGAATGTGGGGTTGGGTGTTAAATAACAAGAAATCTATTCTCACCAACCAGCCAGAGGATGACTCCCGATCTACAGGAACACCACCAGGACATATAGCCATTGAAACATTTCTGGCAGTTCCTGCACTGGTTAATGATAAGCTGGTGGGTATAATCTCACTTGCTAATTCTGACGGGTACAACAAACATGATCTGGAAGTTATACAACGTTTAGCAGATTTATATGCCATCGCAATCACTCGGAAACATGCAGATGACTCCCTTAAAAGGAGTGAAGAGAAATATCGCACCATAGTTGAAAAATTCCTTAAAATATCCAATGAGATAATAATGGAAATCAGTAAAAAAGAGGAATGACTTTTTATGAATCTTAACCTTTATAAAATTAAGATTCAATCAGATTTAATAAGATTGATTAGGAGTTATTGATTTGAGTAAAATGTTTGCTGACTGCCCCATATGCAAGGCCAGTCAAAAATTGGAAGTTACCACCAAAACCGAGAAAATTCCCTACTTCGGGGAGATCATGGAATCCACCCTACTGTGTCATGAATGTGGATATAAACATGCCGACACCATCTGTGTAGAAAAGAAAGAACCAGTGAAGTACACTCTCACCGTTGAAAAGGAGAATCTGAACGCCAGAGTGGTGAAATCACAGTCCAGCACCATCACTATTCCTGAAATAGGGCTCAAAGTGGAACCCGGACCTCAATCACAGGGTTATGTTTCCAATGTGGAAGGAGTTCTTGATCGTTTTGAGAAAGCCGTTAAAACCGCTTTGTCCTGGGCTGAAGATGAACAGGTGAAAAAAAATGCGGTTATCATACTGGAAGATATTGCTAAGGTAAAAGAAGGCAAAAAAGAGGTTACTCTGGTGGTGGAAGATCCTTTTGGTCATAGTATCATTATGCATGAAAATGCTTTAAAGAGTGAATTAACTGAAGATGAGATTAAAAAATTAAAAACTGGTTTTACCACCTTTGAAAGTGATGAATTGGAAACTGATAACCAGGACCCCTCAGAAGATTGATGTTTAAGAAACTGAACTCTAAATGAATTCTATTTTCATAGATCAATTTTTAGATCAATAAATTTATGATAAAATAGAGGGTTTTAAATAAAAAAAGGTTTTTAGAAGGTTTTAACTATAAAATAAGATTAAAAAAGAGTTATTACTATTTTTAGGGTATTTTCAAAATAAAAGGGGAAAATTAAAGATTAATCCAGGAATGCTGGATCATCATCTTCATCTTCGTTTACATCCTTGAGTTTCAGGGTTCTTTTAACATCCATGGAGAGGGCATCACAGTCAGCTTTGATGGCATGTAAGTGCATCAGTATGCGTTTTTTCTCTTCGTTAATTCTTTCAATGTTCTGGTAAGGATATATTGATTCTTTGAGCATTTCATATTCAATGGTGGTGTAGGGGTACTCGTTTAATTGTTCACAGACTTTTACCAGTACTTCACCCAGGAACTTGTTCATTTCCACCTTGACCCTTTCTCTGATCATTTTATCCCGGTCAAGGTTTTGCTTCATTAAACGTACCACTTCTGCCTTGGCAAATGGTAATTCTTCTCCCTCTTCTTCACCTTCTTCTTCGCTGACTTCTTCAGACTCAATTTCTTCTTCCTCTTCGATTATTTCTTCATTAAATTCATCTTCTTCGTACATGGCATGTCTCCTTATTTTTTTATTCTCTTTATCTCCAGTTAAATGGTATGTGGATGGTGTCATATAAAACTATGGTTAAAATAAGAGGTTCCCTTTAAAATTTATAGTGTTTTTTGATTGAATCATGACAATAATAAAAGACAAAATGAAAAATTAGTATAATATATGGTAAATGTACCAGCCTTGTGGACAAAAGAGTATATATGTTCTAATCCATTTTCTCCAAGTCCAGGCTTAAGTCTAATGATCTGGCAGAATGAGTTATGTATCCTGTGGAGATCACATCCACCCCAGTATTTGCATACTGGATAATATTATCATAATTAATACCACCTGAAACTTCTATTATGGCTTTATGACGAAGGTTTTCCCTTTCAAGGGCAGCTAAAACATTTATTACCTCTTCAGGAGTCATGTTATCCAACATAATAATGTCAGCCCCTGCATGAGCTGCTTCAATAGCTTCTTTGGTGGTTTCTACTTCAATTTCAATTTTTTTGGTGAAACTGGCATATTTTCTGGCTCTGGAGACCGCCTCAGCCACTCCACCAACCAGGGCTAAATGGTTATCCTTGATCAGTACACTGTCATCTAATCGGTAGCGGTGGGTATCTCCTCCCCCATAGCGGATGGCATCTTTTTCAAAAAATTGAAGTCCAGGGGTTGTTTTACGGGTTCCGGCTACCATGACATTTGGATTGACCTGGTGCACCATTTCAACCATCCTAGCAGTGAGGGTAGCAATACCACTCATGCGCATCATCAGATTAAGCACCGTTCTTTCCACACTGAGAATGCGGCGTGGATCACCAGCTACTTCCATTATGATCTGGCCGAACTGGATTTTTTCACCATCAGTGGTTAGAACTTTTGTTTCAAGGTTAAACTCAGTGAAAATATCCACAGCTAGCTCAACCCCAGAAATTATTCCCTTTTCTTTGGCTATGATCTGGGCTTTTACATTTAATCCTGGAGGTATCAATGCACGGGTAGTTATATCCTCAAAGCCAATATCACCATAAACCATTTCAGCCAAATCCTGCCTCATAATCACACCTTATACTATACTCCTATTTTCTATAATCTGAATATTTTATCTAACAAATACAAACTTTTTTATGAATACACATTTTATAAGCAAGAAAACTATTTAATAATCAAATCAATATTCCATTATTAAGAGTGTCCTTATCTAAACTGATATTTTACTAATTTTATTATGATACAGTTATTAGCACTTGATGATCTTCTAAATAACTACCTAAAATCCAGAGCTACTTAAAATCTATGGCAAATATGATCCTAAGTTACAGGCAGAGTTCTTCTCCAGTCTTAGTTTATATTAAATGAAGAATATAAATTTTCATGTAGAAATCATAAAAAGAATAAATCCAAGATTACTCAAGTTATTAGATACATAGAATATAATGTATTAAACTTATAAAAGCTAGTAAACCACTTATATGGGAAATGAGTAGAATTTTAATCTTGATAAGAATTAGAGTTAACCTGGTGAATTCATTATGGAGCTAATATTTTTGGGAACCTCATCTGCAATCCCCACCCCTAAAAGAAACCATTCCGCCATTGCTTTAAAAGCTTTTGGAGAAATAATGCTCTTTGATTGTGGTGAAGGAACCCAGCGTCAAATGGCCAGGATAAAACTGAGCCCTATGAAGGTTAATAATATTTTCATTACCCATCTCCATGGTGACCATTTCCTGGGACTGCCTGGTATTATACAATCCATGGCCTTTCGAGGGAAAAAGGACCCACTACATATCTACGGACCAAAAGGAATGATAGAAACCGTGGAACATATTAAAAATCTGGGTTATTATTCCCTTTCATTCCCTATACATGTCTATGAAATAGAACCAGATAGTATGGAAGAGGGTATGGTAGATAACGATGAATTAAGTGAAGGAAAGATGGGGGAAATTATCCTCAGTGAAACTGATGAATATATAATTAAGTGTTGTCCCACCCACCATTCCATTCTGAACCTGTCGTATTCCATTGAAGAGAAAAGATCTCCTAAATTTATCAGGGAAAAAGCCATCGAACTTGGTTTAAAACCTGGACCCAATTTTGGGAAGCTGCAGAAGGGTATCCCTGTGGAAGTGGAGGGTAGAACCATAAAACCTGAACAGGTTCTTGGTGAAAAGAGAAAAGGGCGTAAAATAGTTTACTCTGGAGATACTAAACCATGCATGGAAATGGTGCGTTTTGCAGCCCATGCTGATGTCTTGATCCATGAATCAACTTTTGAAAGAGCTCAGGAAGATAAAGCCAATAGTACCTGTCATTCAACCACTGCTCAGGCTGCAAGAATTGCTAAAAATGCCGAAGTTAGAGAATTGATCCTCACCCATATTAGCACCCGTTATAGGGATAGTGATGTTCTGAAGGAGGAAGCAGCCCAGATATTTGAAAATGTGATGGTGGCAGAGGATCTTATGCACAGGGAGGTGGAACGTCATGACCACTGATCCTTTATATATGGATCTGATTAATGTTGCCATTATCCTGATAGCCTCATTCATCATCACCAAAGGGGCTATGTATATCGTGAAAAGATGTGGTTCTCGATTTTGTTTTGAACCCACCCTGATCCAGGTTTTAGATGAAATTATTAAATATTTCATGATTATAGTGGCCATAACTCTTGTTTTAAATGAATTTGATATGGATGTAAGTGCCATAGTGCTCAGTCTGGGTATTGCAGGTGTGGCTGTTGGTTTTGCCGCCAGAGACACTTTATCCAATTTCATATCTGGCATATTCATACTGGCAGATAAAAGATTCAAAGTAGGAGATATCATTGAAATGTCCAGCCAGAAAGGTAAAGTGATAAAACTGGGTTTTAGGGTTACCACCATTAAAACTCCGGATAACAAGATTATCACCATACCCAACTCCACTTTCTCTAAAAACGTTCATGGAAATTATACTGCTCTGGAAACTCGTAGGGTGGGGTTGGAGATTAACATCCCTTATGAGTTGGAACTGGAAGAAACAGTTAACTTACTGGTAGAAATAGCATCCCAATGTAAATGGGCATTGAGTGAACCAAAACCCAATGTTCTTATAAAAGAAATGACAGATACAGGTATTAAAGCTACCCTGAATGTGTGGGTCAGTGATCCATGGAAGGTGGCATCATACCGAAGCCAGTTAGCCCTAAAAGTCAAGGGACTTCTGGTGGGGGGAGATGTGGGTTAAATGTCAATGTACCGGATCATGGCAGTTCTCATAGTACTGGTGTGTGTTACCCTGGCAGCAGGTATAACCATAGCCGGTTTCCAGCAAATGGAAAATGTAACCAAAGCACAGAAAAGTGTTAAAGATTATCAGGAAAGGATGAGCAATCCTGTTGATGCACTTGACCCTTCAGATCTTACCAGTAATGTTATCAGTGCCAAATTAATCATTCCCAAACTGGGAGTTAATGCAACTATTCGTTCTGATACTGTAAATGCATATAATGCTGTTTACCACTACCCTGAAAGTGTTATGCCCGGTAAATCCGGGGAGTGTGGTATTCTAGGTCATCGGACTACATATTCTGGATTATTCAAAAATATAGCATCTTTAAAGTCTGGTGATCAGGCCATTATCCAGGATTTCACCAATCGTAAAAAGTATGTGTATGAAGTCACTTCCAATGGTAATGATATACGTTGGGACTATAAAACCAATCCTATCCGATTTTCACAGGAAGGACAGGCACGTTTATTGATTGTTACTTGTTATCCGCCTGGTAAAAAGCAGGCCGCCTGGATCACCCATTTTAAATTGGTATCCACCAGTGATCTATGATAACTTATCCTATTTCTTTTTATTTGAATAATATATCCTTCCTTACAGTATATGAAGTAAAAATAATAGTTATGAAAGTATGGTAGTGGATAAATCCCAGCAAAATTAAATTAGTTCACCATAAACGTGTTGATTTGTATTTTTATTAGAATAAACCTAAACTATTCATTGCACAATACTTATTAGTGACAAATATTCATATTATTAACGAATATTCATGATCATTTTAATGTGTACTTATAACAATTATTAATGAGAATTAGCCATTAATATATACAAATAATAATTATCAAATAAACAGAATATTTTTGTAGACAAATATAGACAGAATGGTTTAAAAATGGAAATAGAGGCGTTAAAATGGTTGAAATCCTAATAGATGAAGATGCATGCGTTGGATGCGGATCCTGTGTGGATGACTGCCCCAATGACGTGTATAAGATGAATGAAGAGAAGTGGAAAACAGAAGTGGTAAATGTCGACGACTGTATGGCCTGCTTATCCTGCCATGAGATCTGCCCTGCCCAAGCCATGACCCACAAAAATATACACGTAGCCAAACGACTGTACATTGACCGTAGAGTCAATCACGTATTGGAAAGAATTATCTGAGGGATTAAGATGATAGAAGATGTTAGGGGTACATTTAAACCTGAACTGATTCCTAAAGAAAGTGGTGGGAACATTGATGACTATGAAGATGCACTGCATGTGCTAATGAAATTCATGGGATCCATGTCCAGCGCTCTAGAACAGGTTTCAGGAAGAGGTGCCAATGCCATTGTTTACCAGGCCGGTAAAAGAATGGGCCATGATGCCGCCAAAATGATGGAAAAAACTGACAACCTGGAGCAGGCCCTGGATGAAATGGGTGAAGTTCTGGGAACTGAATTTTATTATGAAAAATGGAAACCCGCAGGACAAGAAGGTTACACCATTGAAAAAGGCGACGAAACAGTAATAAAACTTCTTTTCATGGACTGTGTTGTCAGGCAAACTCTTAGAAGAACCGGATTGCCCCAAAAAGGACCACTCTGTTACCTCCTATACGGTTACATGGTGGGCGCAGTGGAAGAAGTGATGAGTATCAAAGGAAAAGTTGATATAGATCATGTAGGGCCTAACGCGTGTCTTAAAACTCTCACCATTAAATGGGGTGGTAAATAATGGTAAAAATAGCCATGGAAGCCCTGGCCAGCTGTTCTGGATGTGAAATTTCCATACTGGACCTTCATGAAGACCTAGTTAAATTGCTGGATCAGGCCGAAATCGTGTACGCACCCATCATCATGGATGTTAAAGAAATACCTGATGACATTGACATAGCCATTGTCTCTGGTTCTGTGAGGAACTCTGAAAACAAGGAAAGACTGGAAGAACTCAGAGAAAAATCCAAATACCTCATTGCCTATGGAACCTGCGCCTGCTACGGAGGTATAACTGGTATGGCTGATCTTTACACCCCTGAAGAGGTCACATCTCGTACTTACACTGACAACCCCAGTACTGAGCCAGCTGAACTCCCTAATGAAGTGGTTCCAGAACTGTTAAGTATTGTTCACCCCGCCGCTGATTTTACCTTCATCGACGGATTCATCCCAGGTTGTCCACCTAAAGAACAGTTAACCCATGACATTCTGATACCCTTAATCAATGACGAAGCACCTGATGTTCCAAAAAAGAGTGTCTGTGCTGACTGCCACCGTGAAATGGAACATATTGAATTTGATAAAATACACCGTCGAATAGAAGGTGATCCCAATCCAGGACAGTGCTTCCTGAGCCAGGGCTATGTTTGTCTTGGTTCCGTGACTCTTGGCCGTTGTGGTGCTCTGTGTACCGATGCTGGAATCCCCTGTCATGGTTGTGGAGGTCCTTCCCTGGATGTTCTAAGGGAGCCCAGTCACGACATCTACAATGGAGTTATTAAGAGAATTGCGCATCTATCCAAGATGCCAGAAAAAGATGTGGAAAAACAGCTTTACGATATTGGACACGTTATCTACGGATTCGTAATTGGAAGTACCACCATGGAGGATAAACAGGTTTCACTTATACCACAACTGGTTAAAAAGTGAAATCATAGGTAATAGGTGATGATTATGAAAAATATCGAAATAAGCCCTGTAAGCCGAATTGAAGGCCATGCCAAGATCACGGTACAGGTTGATGATACAGGAAACGTAGCCGATGCCCATTTTCACGTTATGGAAATCAGGGGATTTGAAAAATTCCTGGAAGGTGCAGCCGTAGAAGAAGCACCCCGAATCACTCCACGTATATGTGGTATATGTCAAACCGCACACCACCTGGCAGCAGCCAAAGCCACTGACATGGTTTTCGGACTGGAAGTGCCAGAAACAGCTAAAAAACTAAGAGAACTCATGTTACTGGGACAGTATATACATTCACATTCACTGCACTTCTACTTCCTAGGTGCCCCGGATCTGGTTCTGGGACCTGAATCCGACCCTGCACTGCGGAATGTAGTAGGGATCCTGAAAAGCAATCCAGATCTGGCTATGATGGCAATTAAAACCCGTAAGATCGGGCAGAAAATAACCGAAATAGTGGGAGGCAAACCCATCAGTCCGGTTACTGCCATACCTGGAGGTCAATCCAGAGGAATAACTGCTGAACAACAAGCCCTACTATTAGAACAGGCAAAAGAAGCAATAAACCTAATAGAACAAGGTGTTGAAGTTGCAAAACCATTATTTGCCCAGTACAGTGAAGCTATAGAAGTATTAGGTCCTGTGGAAAGCCACTTCGGAGCATTAACCAATGGTGGTGCCATTGAATTCTATGATGGACCCGCCAAGATCATCGACAAAGCAGGTAACCCGGTCTATGAATTTGCAGCTGCAGATTACTTGGACTACATTGAAGAAAAAGTGCAACCATGGAGTTACCTGAAATTCCCTTACCTGAAACAGATCGGATTCCCAGATGGAAACTACCGTGTGGGTCCACTGGCCAGACTGAATGTGGTGGATAGTGTCCCCACTGAAAAGGCCGGAGCACTTTATGGTGAGTACAAAGACAACTATGGCATTGCTCAAAACGCACTCCTCTACCACTACGCACGTTTAATCGAGTTAATGTATGCTGCAGAAAAAGCAGTGCAGCTACTGGAAGATGATAGTATAACTGGCACTGACCTGCGCCAGCAACTATCCGAACCATTGATGACTAAAGAGGAAGCTAAAGCATCTAGTGAAACCAGAAGAGGAGTGGGAATGATTGAAGCTACCCGTGGAATCCTCATACATGATTATGAAACCGATGCCGCAGGATTTATCAACCGAGCCAACCTCATTGTTTCCACCGGACAGAACAATCTATCCATGGATATTGGAGTTAGGGAAACTGCTAAACAAATGATACATGGTGAAGATGTTTCAGAAGGCCTTAAAAACCAGCTGGAAATGATTGTAAGAGCATACGACCCCTGCCTGTCCTGTGCAACCCATGCCATTGATGGAAGTTCACCCCTGCAGGTGGACATCTATGACAGTGAAGGTCAGCTCCTTAAAAAACACCTACTCTAGAGGTTCCTGGGAACCTCAAACTCTCTTATTTTTTTCATAATTAATTTTTAAATGCTATTTTTAGTTTAATAAACACCTTTTTATAATCAGTTAAATCTTATGATTCATTTAATATTTTTATAATCAGTTAAATGATATTTTCAGATTATTTAATAATTATTATAATCAGTTAAATGATATCTCATGACTTATTTAGTATCTAATTATGGTTTTGAAAGATTCTTTTTATCAACATAACTGAACTAATAACCACTAGAAACATAAAAGTTTACTCAACCGAAAAAACAATAAGCATAATAAAAAGATAGAGTAAAAATAGTTTATATTGTTAATAATTTTATTGTATTAAAAATTTCTTTATCTATAAAACAGTGATCGAATGACTGACACCCATTTGAAGATGCAACTGGAAAAGGCCACTTTAAACCTGGATAAAACCACAGATGTGGAGGGTGTCCTTATTGTGGCTAGTGATGGTCGTATTTTACACCATAACTTGCGGGTAGATGTGGATATTAACCTTTTCGGTCCCATGTCCCAGGTTATTTCCAACTCATCCTACCGACTTCTAAACTCATCCGGCCAGGGAGAGATGGTGAGAGTTTTGGTAGAGTCCTCAGGTGGTAAAGCACTCTTTTTAGGTTTGGAAAACGCCCATTTAATCATTTTAATGCAGGATTCAGCTAACTTGGGCCTGGTTCTGGTGAATGCTAAACGCGCATCAGAGAAAATTAATGAAATAACCCAAGATCTTGAACTAGAAGTTCCTGAACTCCCAGAGGAAACACCTGCAGAAGTTCCAGAAGAAATAACTGAAGAAGGCCTAGAAGAAGTTCCTGAGGATATACCTGAAGTTCCTGAAGAAATACCCGAGGAAACTCCCGAAGAGATACCTGAAGTTCCTGAAGAGATTCCACAGGAAATCTCTGAAATTCCAGTTGAAGAGGTTTCAGTTGAAAAAACGGGAGGAACGACAGAAATAACACCCGAAACCCTCGAAACAAAAACCAAAACTACAAAAACAACCCCTGAAACAGTACAAACCGAAACAACACCCGAAACCCTCGAGACAGAACCCAAAACTACAGAAATTGCTCCTGAAACCGTGGATGAAGAAATTGAAAGTGTGGAAGTTGAGCCAAAAGAGGTAAAACCCAGCATACCCACAGTCAAGCCACCCATATCATTCCCAACACTACCCGAACATGTGGAAGTACCTGATGACCCTGAAAAGCGTTCCGATCTTATATTAGATATTTATGAGAAGATCTTCCTGGCCATGTCCATGGGTGCGGCTAAGATCATGGGAGTTGCCCCTGCCAGAGGACTTACCAAAAAATTCCTGCCCTTTGAGAAATGTCCTAAACTACTCTATAATGTTGATTTGAAGAGCAATGCCACTCTCGATTTTGATCAAATAAAGAAAAACGCTGCAAACATCCCTGTAGATGAAAGGGAAGAAATGTTCATCCAGGATTTCAGTCGAATTATTGAGATCATAACTGAAAACTATGGTAGGGTAATGGGTTATGAGGCATTCCGAGGTATGGTGCGGGCTGAATTTTCAGCTATTAAAAAATCCTATGGCCAAGCCATGGACCAACTCAACATTAAAAAGAACATGCATCAAGAAGTTGCAAAACTCTTCACTTAAACACACAGTTACCCACTCTTTTTTTAAATAACCCTTTTTAAACCATGAATACAAAGTTTATGTAAACTATTTTAAAAATAAATCAGATTTAGGTGGAGAAATTCTTAAAATAAAGGTCATTGTTTAATATTTTAAAACTTTTTAAAATACCAAGTACATATCAAGTAGTACAAATTATCAATTTGAATTAATATGTCAACTGACACATCAAACTTTGATATTCACAAAAATATTATTTCGAAAATTAAAGTTGTGAGAGATTATAATTTTTAGGATAAAATAAATGGTGATATACATGAACGAACCATGGGTGGAAAAATACCGACCACAAAACCTGGATGAGGTTGTGGGTCAAGATCACATCATACAGAGACTTAAACAATACGTAAGCGGGGAGAGCATGCCTAACCTCATGTTCACTGGCCCGGCTGGTGTAGGTAAAACCACCACTGCCATTGCCCTGGCCAAGGCCATGCTGGGTGAATACTGGAAGCAGAACTTCCTGGAGCTGAATGCCTCTGATGCCAGAGGTATTGACACTGTACGTAAAGATATTAAGAATTTCTGCCGGCTGAAAGCTGTGGGGGCTCCTTTCAGGATTATATTCCTGGATGAAGTGGACAACATGACCAAGGATGCTCAGCATGCTCTGCGCCGTGAGATGGAAATGTATACAAAAACATCCTCTTTCATTCTTTCCTGTAACTATTCCTCTAAGATCATTGACCCTATTCAGTCTAGGTGTGCCATATTCAGATTCGCACCAATCAAGGGACATCAAATTGTTAAGAGGCTGGATCAGATCGCAGAAACAGAAAATGTTAAATACGCTCCTGGAAGCCTGGAAAGTATTGTTTATTTTGCTGAAGGCGATATGCGCCGGGCAGTGAACATCCTACAATCCACAGCATCTATGGGTGATGAGATAAATGATGAAACTGTTCATGAAGTGGTTTCCAAGGCCAAACCTCAGGATGTGCGACGTATTGTGAACCTGGCATTAGATGGAGATTTCATGGGCGCCCGGGATCTCTTACGGGAGGTTATGGTGGTGCAAGGTACCAGTGGAGAGGACATGGTAACCCAGATCTATCAGGAAGTCTCCACAATGTCCAGGGACAACCTTATCGGAAGTGAAGAATACGTGAATCTAGTGGAACATATTGGAGAATATGACTTCCGAATAAGGGAAGGTGCCAACCCCAGGATACAATTGGAAGCTCTTTTAACCAAATTTTTACCTAAACAAAAGGCAGATTAGGATGTTGTGGACTGAAAAATACCGTCCCCGGAAGATGGATGAAGTTCTGGGGAATAAAAAGGCTGTAGAAGAGATCGATGAATGGGTGGAAAGTTGGGAGCATGGAGAACCCCAAAAATGTCTCCTGCTCATAGGCCCCCCGGGTACGGGTAAAACCACCCTAGCCCATTTAATAGCCGTGTACTTTTCTGATCATATTGAACTTAATGCCAGTGATAAAAGATCCTTTGATATTATAATGAACACCATAGGAGAAGCCTCAGCCTCCACATCCCTATTTGGTAAGGGTAAGAAGCTGATTATCTTGGATGAAGTGGATGGATTGCATGGTAATGAGGATCGTGGTGGTATAAGGGCCATAAACAAGATCATCAAAGAAGGGCATCATCCCATGATCATGATGGCTAATGACTTTTACAGTAAACGTATCACCAGCCTGAAATCCAAGTGTAATGTTATAAAAATCCGTAAGGTGCACACCAACTCCATTGTGGCTCTTTTAAAGCGAATTTGTGCTAAGGAAGGTGTTGATTTTGAGGAACATGTACTTCGCACCCTGGCCAAGAGATCACGGGGTGATCTTAGATCTGCCATTAATGATCTGCAAGTGATTGCCCAGGGAAAGGATAAGATCACCTCTGAGGATTTGGAAACCGTATCAGAAAAGGATGAAACCAACAATGTCTTTGATTCTGTCAGAACTGTGCTTAAAAGCAAAAATCCGCGACATATTCGTGATGCACTCCGTTTAGAAGCAGATCCAGCTTTTATCCTGGAACAGATCACAGAAAACATTCCCCGGGAATATGAAAAACCTGAGGAGATTGAGAAAGCTTATGATGCTGTGGCTGAGGCAGATATGTATCTGGGTCGGGCTTTCCACACCCGACATTATGGTTACTGGAAGTACACCTATGATCTTATGGGTGTAGGGGTGGCCATGGCCAAGGATGAAACCTACAAAAAGTTCAGTAGATATGCCAGTTCCACCTTTTACACTAAACTATCCAAGAACCGGGCTAAAAGAGACCTCAGGGATCGGGTGGCAACTAAGATGGGTGAGAAAATGCACACCTCCCGGAAAGTGGCTATTGAACAGTTCCCCTACTTTGAGATCATGTTCCAACCAGAGGATCTAGCCCGAGACCTGGCTGACTACTTTGACTTGGATGATGCCGAGGTTAAACAGTTCAGGAAGCGGAAAATTAAAAGGAAGAAACCAAAAAAGGCTTCTAAGGCTAAAGGTAAAACTAAACCCAAAACCAAATCTGAACCTCAATCAAAATCCTCGAAAATTGCTCCAAAAAAATCCCTTAAAAAAGGTTCTAAAGATGTGAAAGCTGAAACTGTTCCAGAAAATTCCAAATCACAGAATAAAGGAAATAAGAAGAGTAATAATTCTTCAAAAACTACATCTAAAGATGAGAGTGATCCTGGGAAGTCTGAACCAAAAGATAACAGGAAGCAGGTTTCGCTTTTCAGTTTCCAGTAATCGAATAAATCCGGTTATGATACTGGAATCCTACTCTAAAATTAGTAACTGGTTGGAAACTTTTATTAAAACCAGTTATATTTTTTTTAAAATTTGAGGATTCAATACTGTTTTTGTAGATTAAAAAAGAGTATGATCTCTTCAAAGGTTTATAACTTCATTTAAATTGGATTTAAATAGACAAAAATAATTATTGACTCCTTTAAGGCAGAATATGAATTTTTTTATTTTTCATCAATTTTGTTAATTAACAGAAATCTATTAATAAAAGGTTCATCTACTGATATCTATTTAAAAAAATTTCATTATAAATTTAGGTGTTTGAGGGGATTTTGATGGTTAGTATCCTCTTGGTTGAGGATGAAGTTGTTGAGGCCTTGGATCTTAAAAATCAATTAGAGTCTTTTGGTTATTCTGTACCTGATATTGCTTCTAATGGCGAAGAAGCAGTTAATAAAGTAATGGAGTTACAACCAGATCTTGTTTTAATGGACATAGTTCTTAAAGGAGATAAGGATGGTATAGGGGTAGCTTCAGAAATTAAAAAGTTGAACACACCCGTGGTATACCTTACAGGTCATTACAGTGAACCTACATTTCAGAAGGCCATGTTAACTGATCCTTACGGTTACTTGGTCAAACCTTGTAATATTCATAATCTTAAATTCACCATTGAAGTGGCACTTCAAAAGTCTAAACAGATATTAAGCCATGATGAGAGGGATTATCTTGAATCTGTGGATAATTCCATGGTTGCAGTTTTTAAAACCAGTTTAGATGGTGATATTCTTTTTGTAAATAAAGCTATGGCTGATAGGTTCAAATTTGAAACTGTTGATGAGGTATTAAGAAAAAAATCTTTGGATCTTTATAAAAATCCTTCAGATCGGCAGAGGTTTATTGAAGAACTTAAACAGGGTTATTCAGCTGAAGATGAATTTGAAATGCTCACCTCTGATGGTAAAGTTATTAACATTCTTATCAGAGCCCATTTGACTGATGAGGTTGTGTTTGGGACCATGCTGAATATTACTAAACGGGTGCAGGCAGAAAATAAACTTAAAGAATCTCTGTCTGACAAGGAGGTTCTGCTTCGTGAGATTCATCATCGGGTTAAGAATAATCTTCAGATAATTTCCAGTTTACTGAGTTTACAGGAAAGGTATGTGGAAGATGATTCTGTTGATTTATTGAAGGAAAGCCAGGGCAGGGTTAAGACCATGGCCATGATCCATGAAAAACTTTATCAGTCCCCTACTTTTACCAATATCCGCATTAAAGAGTATATCATGGAACTAGTTAACAATGTACTGTACTCTTATGGAGTTAATGGTAGTATTGTTCCTGAATTTGACATTGAAGACTTGAAGGTGGATATAGATACTGGCATACCCTTAGGTTTGATAATTAATGAACTGGTAACCAACAGTATCAAATACGCATTTCCCCAAAGGAGTGGTAATATAAAACTCCAGTTCAAATCCAACGATGATTATGAATTGCTGGTGGCAGATGATGGGGTGGGATTACCTGAAGATGTTAACATAGAAACTACAGACTCTTTAGGCCTGCAATTAGTTAATAGTCTTGTGAAACAGTTAGACGGTAGATTAGAAGTAGATCGAAATGAGGGAACCAAATATAAAATCATTTTTAAACGATTAAAATATAATGAAGGGATTTAACTAAATATAAAATAGCTACAATTTGGATTTTCATTATTTTAGTAGTAATTTCATTTCTTTAATTGAACATAGCATAATATTGAAAAATATGTTCGATCGTTAAAGCACAGCATGACTGAAGTTATTAAAAATAATTTGAATTAAAGTTATTTTTCCAATTTTTCAAGTACTTCACTTATTTTCTGTTCTTTAATTTTTTCCTCATCCGAAGTCAATAAACTTTTAATGTATTTTTCTTTCATTTCACCAAACTCATCTTCAGTTATTATACCATCATCTTTGAACTGTTTTAGTTCTTTAAGATTTGCCATTGTTTCTGTTTTTAATTTCTTTTTTTCTTCTTCTACTACTTTAAGTTCTTCAGTAGTGACTTTGGGTGCCTTGGTTCTCACAAGCCCTTCTATAAAATCTGTACCTGCATAACCAGCAGCAATTACAGCAAGATAAAATTCTGCATTCATAGATATGCCAGCTTCAGATAGAAAGAGCGATGCTAAAGCTCCAGCAACTGCCCCAATAAATAAGCTAACGAAAAACTGTTTGTTATTCCAGAATGTAGAAATTTTATTAGTTACTGTTTGTGGATTTTCAGTATTTGTATTTAAAATGGCCTTTGTTGTTGTAACAGTTGATGCAGTTGGATTTTCAGTTGAATCATATTGCTTTTTTATACCTACTACCACTCTAATTAGTTGTCCAGTAAGACCCAATATAATTCCAGCAATAAGATACACATAAATCTCCATTTCATTCCCTCCCTTTTAATTAAACAAAATTATGAGATGGTTTCTCTCAAACGATTTTTCTATAGTATAATTATTTATACTTTTTATTAAATAATTATGTGAAGATAGTAATGAAAGGAAATTGTTAATTAATAAAATAGTTCAGGGGGTATTTGGGGTGCGTATTGCTACTTTTAACTGTGAAAACCTTTTTGCCAGATATAAATTTAAGAAAAATGTTGATCCAACTGCTTTAGATGGTTTTAGTATTAATAACCTTGCTTTTGACCTTTTAGATGAGGATGAAAAACAAATTACAGCTAAGGCAATTAGTGAAGTTAACGCGGATGTAATTGCACTGATGGAAGTTGAAAACCTCACAATACTCGACCGTTTCACATCTAAATACATGAAAAAATTGGGTTATAAAGAAAGTCTTTTAATTGATAGTCATGACCCACGTGGAATCGACGTAGCCCTTTTAAGTAAATATCCTATAATTTCTGCACGAACACACCGAAATGATCACACCGAAATTCCAAAATCCAAATGGCCATGGCTTTTCTCACGAGACTGCCTAGAAGTGTTACTGGATATAGATGGAAAACCATTAACACTCTACATCAACCACTTTAAATCTATGTTAGATACAAAAGCCAAAAATTCAGAAGAAGCACGTACTAACACTAAACCAAAACGCTTCGAACAGGCAAAAAAGGTTGCAGAAATTGTAGATTCCCAGTGGAAGGATATAGACTACAATGGAAATTTCATAGTACTGGGCGATCTCAATGACTACCCTGGTGAAGGAACTTCATTAGACATCTTATTAAACCACCCTGGACTCGTGAATGTTGTTGAAAGATTACCTGCAGATGAACAATGGACTCACTTCTATGCCAAGGCTAAAGAATACAAACAATTAGACTATATCTTCCTGTCAAAATCATTGGCTGATGAAAATTCTGGAAAACCTGAAATAATGCGCAAAGGTATTGCCAAAAAAGCTGTGAAATATACTGGGCCCAGATTTGCAGAAGTTGGTAATAAGAAACCTGTGGCATCTGACCATGCAACTGTTTATATGGATATAGAACTTAGTTAAGGAGACTTATTGATGATTTTAGTGGTTTCAGATGTACATTTGGGTTTTGAGAAGTCAAATCGTGATGCTTTCCTCAATTTTTTAGATACACTGGAAGATGTGGAAATTGAACATTTAGTACTGTTGGGTGATATCTTAGACCTCTGGAGACGCAATAACGCAGAAATAGTTAAAGAAAACAACGATATATTATTTAAATTAAACAGTTTAAACGCTGATGAAATCCATTACATAGCCGGGAACCATGATTACTATATTTTAGACTTAAACAAGAGATATTATACTTTTGATTCGGGTAAAAAATATAATATTGATAATAAAGTTACGATTTCTAAATCTTTAAGGCTTAAAAGTGGGAAAGAGAGTTTCTTTTTCATCCATGGTTATGAATTAGAGGCGCAACTATGGGAATTCCCTGGTTCTATTGAGATGTATGAAGAATTCAACAATGAAATGTGTTATAACAAGGACACCGTTGGTGCACTTTTAAGTAAAATATGGGAAGCAATTGGATTTATAACGAAAAAACAGAGATTTATGAGAACTATGACCGATAGTCCGTTAGAAAGGGAAAATGCTAATAAATTAGATGAATTTGCAACTTTTAGTGGAAAAAACTTTTTGTTAGGTATGAGACCTGATGAAAACCTTGTTTTTGGCCACACTCATCGACCATTCATTGATAAAGATAGAAAAGTGGCCAATACAGGATCATGGATTGATGAACTACCTGAAAAAGATAAACAAAACAGCTACATTCAAATAGACAAAGGAAAAATGGAACTTAAATTCTTCAAATAAGCTTATATAATGGAATACTGTAATTCTTAGTGATTTACGATCTGTTGGATATAACAAAACCTTCCCTCATGGGAGAAAGTTATCAATATAATAATTTTTAAATCTTCTAAATATCCACCAATCATTGGAAAAATGAATGATGAAACATTACACTACTTTTAAACTAATTTTTCAAATTATAAAGTAAGTCCCAAGGTAAACAGCACCATTAACACCAGGAATGAGTTTGCTACCGGGTCTGTTAGGCTAGTGGATAGGGGTATGACAATGTTATCTGGATCAAGGCCTCTCCTATAGGAAATAGCGTTCAGGTAGAATGCAATTAAAAGCATTAATGGTGTGAGCATTAAACCGGCGGAGGTACTGATGAAAACCATGTTAACCAGTCCCACTGGTTCAATACCAATAGCCAAAGATCCAAAGAAAGCTAAAATACCTATTAAAGGGTAAATGATTATGGCCAGGATTATAATTATGGCAAAATTCCTTAATGCTTCTTCTGTAGGTCTCAGGGATGATCCTATGGAACCAATGTGTAATCCTGAAGATAATCTGGCCCCCAGAATACTCACTAAGTCTCCACTTTCACCTGAAAACAAGGGCACCAGAGCCAGGATACTGGGATTATTTAAAATAGCTGAGAAACTACCATTTAAAATTGTACCTGCAGTGGTTCCAAACAGGGATGACAAAAATAACGTTGGGGTACTGTGCACGATGATCTTCTTAAGATGACTCCCCCGTTTTATTCCATAGATAAAGCCCATTATTCCCATTATAATAAATATGGCAAATAGAATTGTTTCTGTAAATCCATTTCTAATCCATAACAGTATTTGCACAGCTAAAAGGATGGATGGAATGGTAAAAAGGTCTCCGGAAGCTGCAATTAATGGTGTGGTTACATTATCCGGATCCCATCCATTTTCATAACTCTTAATAGAAATCAGTATGGTTGTGGGTAGAAGCAGTGCCCCTGAAAATATCCCTCCCAGTACAGAAATGATAGTGAACTCCACAATACTGATACTTTCAAATCCCAGAAGAATACAGAAACCTTTAGCTGCAAATGCTAGGAAAATCGACATGATAACAGTTAAAATTATTGCAGAAATGATGTTCTGGTTTAAAACCGGTGATTTTTTTAATTCAGGAGTTAAAATACCAATATGAAGGTTGGAACCCAACCTGGATCCTAATGCACCGAATATGTTCCCTCTCATGCCAATTGCTCCGGGGATGAGAACCAGAAGGCCAGGGAGCATTTCTAGTGTATTGGTCATTCCACTTAAGAGAATACCTGCTACTAAATCTCCAATAGCACATATGAAAAGAGCTGTGAATGTTTCACCCAAAACCCGGGAAACATCTCGAAAAAAGTTAGTAACCTTACCACTTAGGATGAAGGGCATCTGGAGAATCTTTAAAGACCTTTTTGAAACTAGGACTGCTAATCTTACCATCCAGTCCAAGATGATATGGATATATTCGCCAATCCTCTTCAGTAGTTTCTCCGTCCATTTCACCTAACCACCCTAAAATTACGTACGGGCTGATTTTACCAAGTATAATTCAAATAAATGTTTCAAATCGTTTTTCTTATTAATTATAATTTGATTTCCTAACATTTCTATCTTTTTTTATCTGTTAAAGTGCTGGTACATCCTCTTTAACTCGTTCCATTACTATCATTTCAGTTAAATCTTCAACACCGTCAATTGAACGGATTTTTGAATTTATCAATTGATTCAAGTCCTCAATGCTTTTAACCCAAACTTTAATTAGAATATCATACTCTCCAGATACACTGTAAACTTCTGACACTTCTTTAAGCCTTGAAAGTTCCTCTTTAACTAATTCATGCCTTTCAGATTCTGTCTGGATAATAATTATGGAAGTTATTTCCAGACCAATTTTCTGCCAGTCAGGTATCAGAGTGTAACGTTTTATCACGTCTTTTTCCAATTTTTTAAGTCTGTTAGATATGGTTGCATCAGGAATATCAATCTCTTTTGACATTTGAGATATAGTAATCCTCGAATTTTTAATCAGAGAACGGATTATAGCTAAATCTACATCATCCATTTTTCCAACACCTTACCATAATACAGAATAAAATATCTCCACATGTACTTATAAAGGTTTGGGAATATTACCAAAAATCTTTAAAAAAATTGGTATTTTTCTAAATTTGTAGCGTTGATTTAGAAATTTCTAAAATGTTCTATAGGAAAAAAAATAGTTATTAGATTAATTAAATTTAATCTTCAGCAAATTCTTCATATTCAAGATCTTCTAGCTTGGTTTCCCCACTGGCAAGTTGTGTAAGCAGAGCTCCACCAGTTTCGTTTCCTTTAGCTATAAGTGCATCTCCAGCAGATATTATGGTATTTCTGTCCGGTCCATAGATCCAGGATTCATTCCTTCTGATGGCAATAACTGTCATCCCAGTTCGGGTAGCGAGTAAAAGCTCTCCCAAAGATTTATCAATCAGTTCTGAACCTTCAGAGATTTCAACTCTCATTATAACTTCATCGGACTCTTCCATAACCATTTTAAACACAGGATGTGGTTTCATATCTTTTAAAACCAGATCGGCTATGTCTTTTGCTGAGTCTGCTATGGTTTCTGCAGCTTCCCCTACTTCCAGGAGAGCGGTTAATTTTTCTGCATCCTCCACTGTTCTTGCAGCGAGGAGTGATTCTTTCTTAATTTGATAGTTAAGCCTGTTAACCTTGTTTTCAAGCTTTATAACTTCTTCTGCCGCATCTTTACTGTTAAAAAGTAGTGCAGAATATGCTAAGTCTACCATTAATTCGGACATGTTCTTCATTTCAATTAAAATGTCCTTAATACTCTTGGGCACCTTTCATCCTCCAGATATATCTAGGTTTAATAAACTATAATATGAATAGTTTAAAAACTTTTTTCATAATCTCTCAAAAATGGAGATATCCTAAAAACTTTGATCTCATAAATTCAACAATTTTATTATGATCTCATATTCCTTAAGCTTTAAATAAAATTTTTCCATCCCAGAAATATTTTTTTTATTTGACCAATTTAATGAGAGTGCAGAGAGTTTCACCAGAATACTAAATAAACATTATTTCTCTATTAATTAATCTTAATTAACCTTCTATTTACAAAACTAACCAGTTTTTCGGCATCTTTCTTCCAAACATCTTTTAATTCAATTTCACCTTCACTAGATTTGATTATTAAATCTCTTTTACTGGCAGCTATTAATATATCACGTGAAAATAAGCTTTTAAATCCTGATTTTCTTGAAGTTTCATTTTCTTCAGCTTTGATGCTGATTATATCTTCAAATCTAATAAATTGTCCATCCCCAGTTTCTATCCCTTCATCAATAACTTTAAGGGAATCACCAGCACCTTTACCTTTAATCAGGTAAGATCCTTTAACATCCAATATTTCCTGTACATCTGAAGCACGTTTAAGGTCATTTAGTTGAGATCTAGCTTCAAATGTAGCTTTATACTCTTCAATACTTTCTCCTCTTTTTTTTATGGGAGGTTCATATTCATATGAGGGGGTTGCCTCTTGATTTTCTGATGATTCTTGTTGAATGATCTGTGTTTCTTCGGCATCTTCAATCTTTTCAGTTTCCTCAACTTCTTCAGGATATTCAACCTCTACACTACCCTTAACATCTCCTGTATCCTCAACCTTTTTTTTACCTTCAACATCTTCGGTACCTTCAATCCTATCAGTCTCTCCCAACACTTCCAGAGTTTCTGAATAGATTAATTTACCCCCACATTCACATTCATCAGAAAAGTCATCAGGTGATTCTCCTGATTGTAGTTCATAGTAACCCCCACATTTTTCACAAATTAAATAGCCCATCTAACTCACCTTTAATAATATTATGATAATTTGCTTCTGCATTACTGCAGAATTGTACTTATTCAGGGTTTTCTTTTTCCTAGGAATGTATATGGATGCCCTAAGAATGTATAATGATAATTTGGTATTCTAACTTTGTTCATCTTTTATATAACTGCATAAGCTCCCTATAAAACTTTCTTCACCAATTTCCCTTAAAATG